>CBIHRX010000513.1:0-1558 GCA_966212555.1 uncultured Massilia sp. | reverse complement strand
CTATTTGTGACGGTTTTTGAAAACAATATTCCGGACACCAGTGCGCTTCCGCGGGGACGACGGTGCGGTGGGTCAGACGATCGTCTTCTCCGCCAGCGCCAGCAGCTTCGCGCAATTCGCATTGCGTTCCCCGTAGTCGCGCCACGCCGTCGCACGCGCCAGCTCCTGCCACTTGCGCAGCGAGTCCTGGTTCAGGTCGACCGTGCGGCCGCCGGCGCCCTGGAACAGCGCGGCCACCGCGGCGTCGTCCTGCTGCGCCGACTTGCGCGCGAACGCTTCCAGGTCGGCGCCCACGGACAGCAGGATGGCCTGCTGGTCTTTCGGCAGGCGCTCGAAGGCGGCGCGCGACATCAGGAGCGGTTCCAGCATGAACCAGTAGGTGCCGCCCCGTGCCGTCGTGACGGACTTGCTCACTTCATCGAGGCGGAACGAGATCAGCGACGACGACGACGTCATGGCCGCGTCGAGCTGGCCCTTTTCCATCGCAGTCTTGATGTCGTTCGACGGCATCGAGACGACCGTGGCGCCGGCTTCCTTGAGGATCATGTCCATCTCGGGCGAGCCGCCGCGCACCTTCAGGCCGGCCGCGTCTTCCGGGTCGACGATCGGCTTGCCGCGCGACGCCATGCCGCCCGCCTGCCAGATCCAGCTCAGCATGACCAGGCCCTTGTCGGCCAGCATGCGGTTGAATTCCTTGCCGATCTCTTCGTTCTTCCACGCATAACCTTGTTCGTACGACGTGACGAGGCCCGGCATCAGGCCGATGTTCACTTCGGGGAGGTCGGCGCCGGCGTACGACAGCGGCACCAGCGAGATGTCCAGCGCGCCTTTCGCCATGGCGGGGATCTGCGCGTCGCTCTTCATCAGGGTCGAGCGGGGGTAGATCGAGAACTTGACTTTACCTTTGGTCCGCCGCTCCGTCTCGGCCGCGAACATGCGGCACAGGCGGTCACGGAAATCACCTTCGGCCACGCTGCCGCCGGGGAATTGATGGGAAATCTTGAGGTTCGTGGGCTGGGCCCATGCAGCGTGCAACAAGAGCGGACTGGCCGCAATTCCAACCAGCATTGTCCTACGGGTGATAACCGACATAAACATCCTCCAAGATGATATTGCGGACTACCGGACGAATCGTGGACGCCTCTTGACGACGGCCCAGGGCGTACATCGTTCGAGCTTTTTACATTTTGTAGCCTATAAGAATAGGCTCAGCCATGGCCTTGTCAAGAAAATATTGCGCTGAAAAACCATGCAACGCAGCATAAAAACGGGCGGAAAAACGGCGTGGCGAAGGGCGCAGTATCGCGCCACAGAGTCGGATGGGTTTGCGCTGGATCTGGAGTGCGGCGTGCTGCGGCGCCGCGAATGTTACGCGGATGGCCGGACGGCCGACGGCGTTTTTTGACAGATCATGCAGGGTGGGCCATCCGCCCCACATGACACGGGCACGATCAGCGTGCGGGGAACGGATACGTGGCCGGGCTCACGTTGCCGTCCTTGTCGACGGCCTGCACGCCGAACAGCAGGTTGTCCTTGGACCGGTCGAGGCGGTACGTCG
>CBIHRX010000512.1:0-1637 GCA_966212555.1 uncultured Massilia sp. | reverse complement strand
ATGCTTTACCAACTGCACGAGATGCAACGCTCCTTCCTAACCCCGCTGATGCAATGGGCCGACGCCTCTGCCAAACTGTTTTCGAATCCAGTCTCACCGTTCGCGCACACCCCGTTTTCGCAGCGTATCGCTGCCGGCTACGAGCTGATGTACCGCCTCGGCAAGGACTATGAGAAACCTGCTTTCGGCCTGAACTCGACCATCATCAACGGGCAGACGGTCGGCATCATGGAACGCACGGTGGTCAGCAAGCCGTTCTGCAAGCTGCTCCATTTCAAGAAAGACATGAGCGACACGGACTTCGCCGCGCTCAAGCAGCCGACGGTGCTCGTCGTGGCCCCGCTGTCGGGCCACCACGCGACCCTGCTGCGCGACACCGTCCGCGCCCTGCTGCCGGACCAGGACGTCTTCATCACCGACTGGGTCGACGCGCGCATGGTGCCGCTGTCGGACGGTCCGTTCCACCTGGACGACTACATTTATTACGTGCAGGACTTCATCCGCCACCTGGGCCCGGACGTGCACGTGATTTCCGTGTGCCAGCCGACCGTGCCGGTGCTGGCCGCGATCTCGCTGATGGCGACCAACAAGGACGCCAAGTTGCCGAAGACGATGGTCATGATGGGCGGTCCGATCGACCCGCGCAAATCGCCGACGGCCGTCAACGACCTGGCGCTGGAAAAGCCGTACTCGTGGTTCGAGAACACGGTGATCTACGCCGTGCCGGGCAATTATCCGGGCTTCGGCCGCAAGGTCTATCCGGGCTTCCTGCAGCACGCCGGCTTCATCGCCATGAACCCGGGCCGCCACGCGCAGAGCCACCGCGAGTTCTACCAGCACCTGGTGCGCGGCGACGACGATTCGGCGGAAGCGCACCGCAAGTTCTACGACGAGTACAACGCCGTCCTCGACATGCCGGCCGAGTATTACCTGGAAACGATTAAAACGGTATTCCAGGAAACCCGCCTGCCGAAGGGCACGTGGGAAGTGGGCGGCCAGCTCGTACGTCCGCAGGATATCGAAAACGTCGCGCTGTTCACCATCGAAGGCGAACTGGACGACATTTCCGGCGCCGGCCAGACCCATGCGGCGCACGACCTGTGCACCGGCATCCCGGCCGACAAGCAGCAGCAGTTCACGGCACCGAAGTGCGGCCACTACGGCATCTTCTCGGGCCGCCGCTGGCGCGAGATCATTTGTCCGATGATCGGCGAGTTCATCCGCAAGAACGCCTGAGCGTTGCGGATGTCCCCTTGAAAATGCCGCGGCCTGGACCGCGGCATTTTTCGTTAACGCGTGCCTGCTTCGATCATCCAATGCAGGCCATACCGGTCGACGACCGCGCAGAATGCCTCCGCCCACGCGGTCGGACGCAGCGGAACGCGGACGTCGCCGCCCTCGCCCAGTGCCGCCAGGATGCGCGCCGCCTCGTCCGCGCTGTCGACGTGCAGGTTCATCGAGAAGCCCGCGAACGCCGGCGCCTGGTCGGGGTGATGGCCTTCGGAGAAATAGATTGTCGACTCGCCGATGCGCAGGCCGGCACGGATGATCTTGCCGGGACTGCAGCGCTCAAGGAACTGCGGTTGTGAATCGGGAATCTCCGTCAGCTGGAACAGCACGACGGCGTGCAGGACGTC
>CBIHRX010000511.1:0-1650 GCA_966212555.1 uncultured Massilia sp. | reverse complement strand
GGCTGGGTGTCGCGCTTCGATATCTGGAACCTGGAATACACCGCCGAGGTGCGCGTCGGCATCAACACCCGCAACATCGCGGTTTCCAGCGACGGACGTTACGTGATGGCGGCCAATTACCTGCCGAATACCGTCGTGGTGCTCAATGCAGCCGACCTCACCCTGGTCAAAACCATCCCCGCTGCCGATGCGAGCGGCCACAGTTCACGCGTATCAGCCGTGTACGATGCCGCGCCGCGCAAGAGCTTTGTCGTGGCGCTCAAGGATGTTCCCGAACTGTGGGAAGTCAGCTACGACGATGCCGCGGCTCCCATCTATCCCGGGCTGGTGCACGACTACAAGATGGAGGAGGGCATGGCGATTCCGGGTCATCTCAATCCGCGTCGCACACCGCTTGAAACCGTGCTCGACGATTTCTTTTTCGATCAGGGCTATGACTACCTGATAGGCGCCTCGCGCGAAGGCAAGGGGCAGGTGGTCAACCTCGACGCGCGCCGCAAGATCGCCGACCTGCCGCTGCCCGGCATGCCGCACCTCGGCTCTGGCATTACCTGGCCATGGCAGGGGCGAGACATCCTCGCGACGCCCAACCTCAAGGACGGGCAGGTGACGGTGATCGACATGCGAAACTGGCAGATCATCAAGGAAATTCCCACGCCCGGCCCCGGTTTCTTCATGCGCAGCCACGAAAATACGCCTTACGCCTGGACGGACGTCTTCAATGGCGCGGCCAAGGACACGCTGCAACTGATCGACAAGAACACTTTGCAGATCGCAGCAACGCTGACGCCCATTCCCGGCAAGACCGCGGCCCATGTCGAATTCACTCGCGACGGCCGTTATGCGCTGGTCAGCGTATGGGAAAACGACGGCGCTCTCATCGTGTACGACGCGGTTACGCTGCAAGAGGTGAAGCGGTTGCCGATGAACAAGCCTTCCGGCAAGTACAACGTCTACAACAAGATCAATCGTTCCGCCGGAACGAGTCATTAGTCCTATCTGGAAACCCTTTCCAAGTCCCTTCCAAGCTCCTTCCAAAGTTCTTTCCATATCGCTGTTTACAAGCGAATTTTTAAAAGATGTATTTTAAATATTGATTATCCGGAATTGCTGTGATAAATTAAAGGTGCATTTAATATGACTCTTTAAATGCAGGGCGGCATCCGACAGCAGAAAACCGGTCCCGGATTGATGTGCGTCAAGGTTCGCCGGACCGCTAAACCGTAGACTTCAGCGCAGAAGTCAACAACCAACTGGGAGGACGTAATGAGTACGACATTCACCAAATCGATGGCGCGCAATATCTTTTATGGGGGGTCGGTGTTTTTCTTTCTGTTGTTCGTGGCACTAACGGTGGATACCACCCATACGCTGCCGAAACGTGACAACAGCCAGAACCTCACGCCATCGGTAGAGCGCGGCAAGAAGCTCTGGGAGACCAACAACTGCATCGGCTGCCATACCTTGCTGGGCGAGGGCGCCTATTTCGCGCCCGAACTCGGCAACGTCTACAAGCGCCGCGGACCCGAGTTCATCAAGATCTGGATCAAATCGCAGCCGACCGGAGCACCCGGCCGCCGCCAGATGCCGAACTTTCACCTCACGGACGAAGAGCTGGACGACCTGGTCAATTTCCTGAAGTACACCTCG
>CBIHRX010000510.1:0-1715 GCA_966212555.1 uncultured Massilia sp. | reverse complement strand
ACGTAAGACCTTTGCAACGAATTTCAGTTCACATAACTAGCGCGAACATAGCCTTCTTTATGGCCCCATCCAGCGCAAGAGCATGGGCACGAGCCACGGCGCCAGCAACGCCGTCAGCACGCCGTTGATGCCCATGCCGAGGCCCGCGTAGGCTCCCATTTCCGGGCTGACCTGGAAGGCGCGCGCCGTGCCGATGCCGTGCGACGCGACGCCGAGCGCGAGGCCGCGCGCCGCGTGCGAGTCGATGCGCAACGCGTTCATCAGGAAGCGCGCGGTGACGGCGCCGAAAATGCCCGTGCCGATCACGAGGACGGCCGTCAGCGCGGGCACGCCGCCCAGGTGTTCCGACACGGCCATCGCGATGGGTGTCGTGGCCGACTTCGGTCCAAGCGAGCGCGCCAGCTCCGGCGAGGCGCCCATCAGCACGGCGATGCCGACGGCGCTGACGATGGCCGTCACGCACCCGGACAGCAGCGCGCACGCGAGCGGGAACAGGCTGCGGCGCAGGCGCGGCATCTGGCGCGCGAGCGGCACGGCCAGGGCGACGGTGGCGGGACCGAGCAGGAAGTGGACGAACTGCGCACCGGCGAAATAGCGTTGATACGACATGCCGCCGGCCGCGAGCACGAGGCTCACGATGGCGATCGCGATGGCGACGGGATTGGCGAGCGGAGAAAATCCGCAGCGCGCGTAGACCCATTGCGCGAACACGTAGGCGCACAACGTGATCGTGAGGCCGAGCAGCGGCGATGCGGACAGGTACACCCAGAAGTGGGTCAGCTCGTCAAAATTAAACATCGCCGCCCTCCCCGGTCTTGCGGGCGGGTGTGAGCGCGCGCAGCACGAGCGCCGTGACGGCGAGCGTCAGCAGGGTGCTGCCGACGACGGCCGCGCAGATCGCGAGCCAGTGCCCGCTGCCGCTGGCCGCCGCCACGATGATGCCCACGCCGGCCGGCACGAACAGCAGCGACAGATGGCGCAGCAGCTCGTTCGCGCCCGCCTCCACGGTGTCGTGCAGGCGGGGGAACGCGACGAGCGCCACCAGCAACAGCAGCATGCCGGCCACGGGGCCGGGGACCGGTAGGCCGAACAGGAAAACGAGCCCCTCTCCCAAGCACTGGAAAACGAGCAATACGGCAAACGCGAGCAGCAAGCGACCTCCTTCTTGAACATGTCCCCGAAGGATAGCACCCGGTTCAGCGTCGCGTCGGCTGCACGAGGCTCGTCATCGCATCCACGTACAAGGTCGTGTCGTCCGCATGCAGCGGCAGCAGCGGCGTCACCGACACCTGGTTCAGCTTCGTCTTGCGCAACGCGCCGGTGGCCGGATCCTTGAACACGGCATACGGCACGTCCTGGATGACGTAGGGTTCGCCGTTCACATGGCCGATGATCATCAGCACGTGGCCCGGCACGACGACGAGGTCGCCCACCTGCGCCGCCCGCACCGCTTTTACGCGCGCTTCGTGGTTGTCCGCCGATGTGAACGTGCGGTGTTTCAGCGCCGTCGACGTCCCTTGCAGGCCGGAACTGTGCTGCAGCAGGAGCCCCATGCTGCGGTAGGTCTCGGCGACCAGGCCGCTGCAGTCGCGCGCGTCGTACTGGTGGCCCCACCCATAGCGCTCGCCGAGCAGCTTGAACGATTGCCGGATGATGTTCGCCCGCGTGAGCGGCAGATAGCCCGGCGCCGTGTCGGCGCCGCGGCGGATCAGGGC
>CBIHRX010000509.1:0-1761 GCA_966212555.1 uncultured Massilia sp. | reverse complement strand
ATACGAAATGACTCTGAAACGAAAGAAATTTCGGCACAAAAGCTTTGCGCCGGGTCGGTGCCAGTTTCGGCACGCAGGGCGGGAGGGCTTTATGAAAGGACATCCTTCGTGGATGCCTGGGCTTGCGTAGCTGCTAGTGGTACTACTGTCGGTGAACTGCTGTGTTTATTGCAGCGCACAACCAGCACTATACCGTACTTTTGAATAGCGTGCACGGCACGCGTCGAGATGTGCGCGTATTGACGGGTCGTGGACCCGTCACGTGGTCAAAAAGACACGAAATCAGCGGCGCTTGCGGCCGTTGGCGTTGACGGCCGGCTTGGATCCGCGCGAGACGCGGCTCTTGATCTCGGCCACGGCATGCGCCGCGCTGGCCTTGATGCGCTGGGCGCCGGTCAGCTTGCGGCCGTTGCGGCGCGCATCGCCGCGGTCGGCTTCCAGCATCAGGGACGCGTTTTCGACGATGCTCTCGGCGATATCGTTGCTGGCGGTCGCGTTCGTCTTCGGTACGAGGATGGTCGAGCCGGCCTTCAGGCGCATCTGGGGCGGAATGTTGTTGGCCTGGCGGATGACTTCCGGAGTCGTGCCCAGTTTCGCCGCCAGCGAGGCGATGCTTTCGCGCGCCGACGTGATCTTGTGCGTGGTCCAGGTCGACAGCGCGCGGCCCCATTGGGCGAGGTTCAGGTTGAACTTCTCGGCGTTTTCCTTCGGCAGCAGGATCTTGGTCGATTCACCCGTGATCACCGGCTTCTTGAATTGCGGGTTCAGGGCCTTGAATTCGTCGACGGACATTTCCGCCAGCTGGGCGGCCACCGCCAGGTCGATGTCGGAGGTCTTGTCGACGGCGACGAAATACGGCGTATTGTCGATCGTCGGCAGCGCGACACCGTACTGGACCGGATTGGCGATGATGTTCTTGACGGCCTGCAGCTTCGGCACGTAGTTGCGGGTTTCCGCCGGCATCAGCTCGGCCAGACTTTCGAAGTCGGTCGGCTTGCCCAGCGCGCGGTTCTTCTGGATCGCCTTCTGCACATTCCCTTCGCCCCAGTTATAGGCGGCGAGCGCCAGCTGCCAGTCGCCGAACATCGTGTACAGGCGCTGCAGATAGGTGAGGGCGGCGTCGGTGGAGGCGAGCACGCCGCGGCGCTCGTCCTTGAACATGTTCTGCTGCAGGTTGAAGTCGCGCCCGGTGCCCGGCACGAACTGCCAGATGCCGGCCGCGTCGGCGGTCGACAGGGCTTGCGGGTTGAACGCGGATTCGATGACGGGCAGCAGGGCCAGTTCCGTCGGCATGCCGCGCTTTTCCAATTCCTGCACGACGTGGTACAGGTACAGCGACGCGCGGCTGGAGATGCGCGTGAGGTAATCCGGACGGCCCGCGTACCACTGGACGTGCTTGGCGACGAGGGCGTTGTCGATGTCGGGGATGGCGTAGCCGCTGCGGATGCGGGCCCACAGGTCGGGGTCCTTGTAGTCGTCGGCCTTGGACGGGGTCAAGGCTTGCGGCAGGATGGCCTTGGCCATGACGGCCGCGCTGCTGCTGCTCTGGGCGATCGGGCTCGGGGCGCTGTCGGCGGCGTGGCTGATCGCGGAGACGGACAGGAGCGCGATGGCCAGGGCGTAAGTGGAGCGAGTCGTTTCGTTCATAGCTTTCCAGTGTTGCGTCCAGGAACGGCAGGACTGACGAGTGAAGTCGGAGTGTACGGACCAGTTACCGAGTCAGTCAAGAAATATGTCGGCGCAGTTACAAAAAATCCTGTC
>CBIHRX010000508.1:0-1802 GCA_966212555.1 uncultured Massilia sp. | reverse complement strand
AGAACGTCAAGACGCTGGACGCCTATTACGATGCGCTCGACCGCAACGAGCTGCCGGTGGCGCGCGGCGCGCGGCTGTCGATGGACGACGCGCTGCGCCGCACGATCATCCAGAAGCTGATGTGCCAGTTCGAGCTGTCCACCAGCGCCATCGAACTCGCGTTCCCGATCGCGTTCCACGCCTATTTCGCGCGCGAGATGGCGCTGCTGGCGGAACTGGAGCGCGACGGCCTCGTCGACATCGCGCCGGACTGGATCAGCGTCACCCTGAAGGGCCGCCTCCTGATCCGCAACGTGTGCATGGTGTTCGACCGCTACCTGGCCACGCGCGGGCCGGCCACGCACTCCAGGACCTTGTGACGCCATGAACGTCGCGCTCATTCCCGCGCTGTTTCCCATATTTGTCGTCGGCCTGCTGGGCAGCGTCCACTGCGCCGGCATGTGCGGCGGGATCGTGGGTGCGCTGTCGGTCGCGCCGTCGGCGGGACGCGTCGTGCCCGTGCGCGTCGCCGCCGGCCGGCCACCCGTCGCGAACGTCCTCGCCTACAACGCGGGGCGCATCGGCAGCTACATGGTGGCCGGTGCGCTGTCCGGTGGCCTCGCGCAGGGCGCGCAGGCGCTGGCGAGACTGCCGGCGCTGCAGGCGGGCGCGTACTGGCTCGCGAACCTGATGCTGGCCGCGCTGGGCCTGTACCTGATGGATGCATGGCGCGGCCTCGCGCGCCTGGAGCAGGGCGGCCGCTTCGTCTGGCGCGGCGTGCAGCCCCTGCTGAGAAAAGTCGGTCCGCTCGACCGGCCCGCGCGCATGTTCGTCGCCGGCGGCCTGTGGGGCTGGCTGCCGTGCGGGATGGTCTACAGCGTCCTCGTCACCGCGATGCTGAGCGGCTCCGCCCTCAACGGCGCGCTCGTGATGCTGGCCTTCGGCCTCGGCACCTTGCCGATGCTGCTGGGCCTCGGCCTGCTGGGCGCGCGCCTGCGCGGCCGGCTCGCGAGCCCGCGCGTGCGGATCGCGTGCGGCGTCCTCGTGCTGGGCTTCGGCCTGCTGGGCCTCGCGCGCGCGGCCGGCGGCCTGCCGCATGGCTGGGTGCTGGAGATCTGCGTCGCGCCGGGAGCCGGCGCATGAGCGCGGCCAACTTCGACGCCGCCGCGTGCTGGCACTGCGGCCAGCCGGCACCGCCCGCGAGTCCGTGGTCGGCCGTCGTCGACGGCGTCGGCCGCGCCATGTGCTGCCCCGGCTGCGCGGCGGCCGCGCAAGCCATCGCCGACGCCGGCCTCGCCGACTATTACGGCAACCGCACCGAATTCGCCGCGCGCATCGACGACGATGCCGACCTGGCGGCCCTGCGCGCGTACGACGACGCGGTCGATGCCGGCGATGCCGTCTTCACGATCGAAGGCATCCGCTGCGCCGCGTGCGTGTGGCTGATCGAGCGCCGGGTGAATGCCTTGCCCGGCGTGACGGATGCGCTGCTGAACGTGGCGACGGAGCGCCTGCGCGTACGCTGGGATCCGGCCGCGTGCCGGGCCAGCGACATTCTCGCCACCTTGCGCGCCATCGGCTACACCGCGTATCCGCTGGATGCGCAGCGCCAGGCGGCGCATCTCGAACGGGAGCGCAAGACGCTGTTCCGCCGCCTGTTCGTCGCCGGCCTGGCGATGATGCAGGTGATGATGTACGCGGTGCCCGTGTACCTCGCGACCGACGGCACGATGGACGCCGACATGCGCGCGCTCATGAACTGGGCCGCGCTGCTGCTGACCGTGCCGGCCGTCGGCTACTCGGCGTGGCCGTTCCTCCGGGGC
>CBIHRX010000507.1:0-1900 GCA_966212555.1 uncultured Massilia sp. | reverse complement strand
CCGAACCACGGCAACATGCAGATCGGCGACAGCTTCTCGGAAGGCGAGATGCTGACCTTCACGGGCATCCCGTATTTCGCGCCGGAGTTGTTCCGCACGGTGCGCATCCGCAATCCGCTCAAGACCAAGCAGCTCCATAAAGGCCTGCAGCAGCTGGGCGAAGAGGGCGCCGTGCAGGTTTTCAAGCCGGTGATGGGCAGCGACCTGATTCTCGGCGCCGTCGGCGTGCTGCAGTTCGAGGTCGTGGCGAGCCGCCTGCTCAACGAATACGGCGTCGACGCCGTGTTCGAAGGCGCGAGCATCAGCAGTGCGCGCTGGGTGTCGAGCGACGACAAGAAGGCCTTGTCCGACTTTGAGACGCAGCTGGCGCACAACGTCGCCTACGACGCGGCCGGCAACCTGGCCTACCTCGCCACGTCCGGCGTCAACCTGCGCCTCACGCAGGAGCGCTGGCCGAAGCTGCAGTTCCACGCGACGCGCGAGCACGCCGCGAAGCTGGATTAACGTTATCGGCATGCATGGTGGGCACGGGGTGCCCACCCTACGGCATCGTCAAACCCGGCGCACGATCACGCCCCCGGCTTGACGACCAGCGCTTCCACGATACTCCCCACGTAGCACACGACGAACACGATCCCGGCCAGGGTCACGCTGGCCGGCGTGGGCGTGCTTGCCAGCTGCGCCTCGATCGCGGCCGGATCCGCCGCCATCTTCCCGCTCAGCAGCTGGTCCGCCACCGTGTTCGCCTGGTCCAACGCAAAATTGAAATACAGGATCGCGGCCACGGCTGCCGGCGCCAGGAACAGCAGGGCGCGCGTGCGCCGTCCCAGGTAGTACTGGCCCACGCCGGGAAACACCAGGGCCGACAGCAATGCGCCTACACTCTTACGTCTCATCCATTTCCCTCTCACATAGACGGGGTTGACCCAACACAATGGTCAACCTCGCGGACAGCGTACATTCATTTAATGCACGCCGGAAATACTGTTCAGCCCGGAGGAGACCATGACAAGACTGTTCCCCCTCGAACTTCTTCATCGGACGGCGGCCTGACATGCTGGCCCGTCTGCGCATCGGTCCCAAGCTGCTGCTGGCGCCCGGCGTCGTGCTGGTGCTGCTCGTGCTGCTGTCCTGCGGCAGCTATTACGCGATGGTACGCCAGAACGAGTCGCTCGACAGCATCGTGCAGCGCCGGGCGGCCAACATGCGCGCGGCGGCGGAGCTGTCCGCGTCGGCCCGCAGCGCGCATGCCCAGGCGTACCAGGTCCTCACCTGGATCAGCGGCAGCTTTCCGCACTTCCGCGTCGACCCGCTCGCGCTCGACCTGCAGACGCGGCATGGCGCGGTCGAGCGCGATCTCGCCCAGCTGGCGCGACTGACGGCCGACAGCCCGGAAGAACAGCGCTACGTCGACCAGGCGCGCGCCGCGTGGGCGCAATACGTCCCCGCCGTGCACGACGTGATCGAGATCGCCCGCATCGACCAGTCGATCAGCGCCAACGCGATGATCAAGGCCGAGCGCGCGTTCGCCGTGGTCGCCCAGCGCCTGGCGGAGCTGTCGCGGCGCGAGCAGGCGCTGTCCGAGCAGGCCTCGCACGACGCCGCCGACGACTTCCGCCTGATCGCGGTCCTGATGCCGGTGGTGATCGCGCTGTCGATCGCCGCCTCGCTCGCGATCACGATGGCGGTGCGGCGCGCGCTGCTGGCCGATATCGGTGCGATCGGCGCGGCCGCCCACGGCCTCGCCAGCGGCGACCTGACGATCCGCGCGCGGACCTATGCCGACGACGAGATCGGCCAGACGGCCCGTCTGCTCGACGCCGGCATCCGCGGCCTGAACCGCCAGCTGCGCACCGTGCTGGAATCGGCCCGCGCGATCGGCGAGGCCTCGCGCGAGATC
>CBIHRX010000506.1:0-1937 GCA_966212555.1 uncultured Massilia sp. | reverse complement strand
CACGGGGTGCCCACCCTACACCGCCGTAGCCGTAGGGTGGGCACCCCGTGCCCACCTAATGCATCCCAGGGTTAGACAATGCATCCTTCCGAGGTTTTATTCCAGGGCCAACGCCAGCCATTGCTGCTCCCTGCCTGCGACCACTATGCCGGCAGCGAGAAGCTGATGCGCAAATCGATGGCCCTGCAACAAGAGCTTGGTCCCATTTTCGACATCACCTTCGACTGCGAGGATGGTGCCAGCGCCGGCGACGAGCGCGCCCACGCCGAGCTCGTGGCAGCGCTGATCAACAGCGACGACAACCGCCATCACCGGATCGGCGCCCGCCTGCACGACGTCGGCAGCCCCCACTTCGCACAGGACGTCGAGATCATCGTGGGCGCCGCCGCGCAAAAGCTCGCCTACGTCGTTCTGCCCAAGCCGAACAGCCTGGAAGACGTCGTACGCGCACAAGAGCTGGTCAACGAGGCCGCCGCGAAGGCAGGACGCGACTTCCTCCCGCTGCACGTATTGATCGAAACGCACGGCGCCCTGCACGACGTGTACGCGATCGCCGCCCTGCCCCAGGTCGAATCGCTGTCCTTCGGCATCATGGATTTCGTCTCGGCACACTATGGCGCCGTGCCGGCCGCCGCAATGCGTACGCCGGGTCAATTTACCCATCCCCTCGTCGTCCGGGCGAAGCTGGAGATGGTTGCGGCATGTCATGCGCATGACAAAGTCCCTTCCCATAATGTGACGACCGAGATCAAGGACAGCGCGGTCGTCGCCAACGACGCCCAGCGCGCCGCCGCCGAATTCGGCTTTACGCGCATGTGGAGCATCCACCCCGACCAGATCAAGCCGATCGTCAAGGCGTTCACGCCGCGCCTGGCCGAGGTGAACGAAGCGACGAGCATCCTGACAGCGGCGATGGCGAAGGACTGGGGGCCGATCGCCCACGGTGGCCGCTTGCACGACCGCGCCAGCTACCGATATTATTGGACGGTGTTGCAGCGCGCGAAGCTGGCCGGCCTTGCGCTGCCGGATGCCGCGGCGGCACTCGTCAATCAACCGGAATCCATCTGATGGCCATCACTCTGAATCACATCGCAGCCGCCTGTGCCTTTGCGCTCGCGGCTGCAGGTCTTTGCTCGCCGGCTACTGCCGCCGACACCCATCCCAAGGCCACCAAGGTCTTGAAGGAAAAAGCCAAATCTTCCAAGCACAAGAAAGCGAAAAAGGAAGAACCGAAGCATGACGTCGTCGACAACGAGCCGGAACCGGACGTCACCGACACGACGATGGCCGAATACTCTTGCGAATTGAACAACAAGGTCACCATCTACCGCAACCTGATGGACGACAGCCACATTGCCCTGCGCTGGCAGAACCGCCTGCGCCGCATGGACAAGGTGGGCACGACCACGGGCGCGCAGCGCTACGAGAATACGAATCTCGGCCTGGTCTGGATCGGCATCCCGTCGAAGGGCATCCTGCTCGATTCGAAGCACAGCCGCCAGTTGGCCAACGAATGCAAGGACGCCGAGCAGGCCAAGCCGCCGGTCGTGGCCGCGGCGCCGGCCGAACCGAAAAGCTGATTGATTGCAGGTAACAACAAAATCCCCACAAAGGAGAAATTGATGTCTCAGAACACGTTGAATACGCTGAAGGAATTCCCGCTCGCAGGGGGACAGACCGGCCAGTTCCACTCCCTCCCGGCCCTGGCCGAGTCGCTGGGCGTGAACCTGTCGCGCCTGCCGGTGTCGATCCGTATCGTGCTCGAATCCGTGCTGCGCAACTGCGACGGCAAGAAGGTGACCGAAGAGCACGTCCGCCAATTGGCGAACTGGGGCCCGACCGCCGCCCGCACCGAAGAGATCCCGTTCGTCGTCGCCCGCGTCGTGCTGCAGGACTTCACCGGCGTGCCGCTGCTGGCCGACCTGGCCGCGATGCGC
>CBIHRX010000505.1:0-1976 GCA_966212555.1 uncultured Massilia sp. | reverse complement strand
CCCGGGAACTGGCGCGGCATGAAGCTCCACTTCAGGCCGGTCGGGAAGCCCGCGCCGCCGCGGCCGCGCAGGCCGGACGTCTTCAGGTCGGCGATGATCGCCTCGGGCGTGATCTTCTCTTCCAGGATGCGGCGCAGCGCGGAATAGCCGCCGCGCTTGACGTAGTCTTCCAGGTGCCAGTTGTCGCCGTTCAGATCCTTCAGGATCAGCGGGTTGATGTGGCGGTCGTGCAGGCTGGTCATTTGTTCAGTTCCTCCAGCAGGGCGTCGATCTTCTCGTCCGACATGAACGAGCACATGCGGTGGTTATTCACCAGCATGACCGGCGCGTCGCCGCAGGCGCCCATGCACTCGCCTTCCAGCAAGGTGAACTGGCCGTCTTCGGTCGTTTCGCGGAAATTGATGCCCAGGGCATCCTTGATGCGGTGGGCGGCACGCTCGCCGCCCGACAGGGCGCACGGCAGGTTGGTGCACACGGTGATCTTGTGCTTGCCGACCGGCTTGATGTTGTACATGTTGTAGAAGGTGGCCACTTCCTGGACGGCGATGGCGGGCATGCCGATGTAGTCGGCCACTTCCTGCATCGTTTCCGGCGACAGCCAGCCCTTTTCGACTTGCGCGTGGGCCAGCGAGGCCATCACGGCCGACTGGCGCTGGTCGGCCGGATACTTGGCCAACTCGCGGTCGATTTTTTTCAAGCACTGCTCAGATAACATAATCTTTTCTACCCTTCTTATCGGTCGATCGAGCCGAACACGATGTCCTGCGTGCCGATGATGGTGACGGCGTCGGCGATCATGTGACCGCGCGCCATTTCATCCAGCGATTGCAGGTGGACATAGTCCGGGGTGCGGATCTTCAGGCGGTACGGCTTGTTGGCGCCGTCCGACACGATATAAATGCCGAACTCGCCCTTCGGGTGTTCGACGGCCGCGTAGGCTTCGCCCGGCGGGACGTGGAAGCCTTCGGTGAACAGCTTGAAGTGGTGGATCAGCGATTCCATGTTGGTCTTCATGTCCACGCGCGACGGCGGGGCGACCTTGTGGTTGTTCGTCATGACTGGACCCGGGTTGGCCTTCAGCCAGGCGACGCATTGCTTGATGATGCGGTTCGACTGGCGCAGCTCTTCGATGCGCACGAGGTAGCGGTCGTACGAGTCGCCGTTGGTGCCGACGGGCACGTCGAACTCGACCTTGTCGTACGCGGCGTACGGCTGCACCTTGCGCAGGTCCCAGGCGATGCCCGAGCCGCGCAGCATCGGGCCCGAGAAGCCCATGCCCATCGCGTCTTCCGGCGTCACGACGCCGATGCCGACGGTACGCTGTTTCCAGATACGATTGTCGGTCAGCAGGGTCTCGTATTCGTCGACGTAGCCGTCGAAGCGCTTCGTGAACTGCTCGATGAATTCCAGCACGGAGCCCTGGCGGGTCTCGTTCAGTTCGTCGATGGCCTTCTTGCTGCGCAGCGGCGATTCGCGGTGCTGCGGCATCACGTCCGGCAGGTCGCGGTACACGCCGCCCGGGCGGTAGTAGGCCGCGTGCATGCGCGCGCCCGACACGGCTTCATAGACGTCGAACAGGTCTTCGCGGTCGCGGAACGCGTACAGGAACGGGCCCATCGCACCGATGTCCAGCGCGTGCGCGCCCAGCCACATCAGGTGGTTCAGGATACGGGTGATCTCGTCGAACATCGTGCGGATGTATTGCGCACGGATCGGCACTTCGATGCCCAGCAGCTTCTCGATGGCCAGCACGTAGCCGTGCTCGTTGCACATCATCGAGACGTAGTCGAGGCGGTCCATGTACGGCACGGACTGCAGGTAGGTGCGGGTCTCGGCCAGCTTCTCGGTACCGCGGTGCAGCAGGCCGATGTGGGGGTCGGCACGCTGGATGACCTCGCCGTCCAGTTCCAGCACGAGACGCAGCACGCCGTGCGCTGCCGGGTGCTGCGGACCAAAGTTCAGGGTGTAATTCTTAA
>CBIHRX010000504.1:0-2111 GCA_966212555.1 uncultured Massilia sp. | reverse complement strand
GCGCAGCTTCGCGGACGGATGCTGGCCGTCCGCGTGCGCCATATAAATGTATTCCTGCTCGGCCTCGATGCCGACGTCGACGACGCGCAGCGTCCCGGCCCTGATGGCACCGCCGACGATGAACACCGGCAGCAGCGCGATGCCCAGCCCGGCGAGCGCGGCGTCGCGCATCATGTCGCCATTGTTCAGCACCAGGCCGGGCCGGCCGCGCACGATGCGGGTCGCGCCATGCTGCGCGAAGCGCCAGTCGGCCCCGCCGCGGTGCGTGTAGAAGATGCCGCGGTGGTCCTCGAGTTCGTCCGGCGAGCGGGGCGTGCCGTGCCGGTCCAGGTAGGCGGGCGCGGCGACGAGCACGCGCCGGCTGGTCGCCAGTTGCCATGCCACGAGGTAGGTGTCCGCGATCGGGCCGTGGCGGACGACGGCATCGAATCCGTCCGAGGTCGCGTCGACCCGGCGGTCGTCCAGCTCCAGCGTCAGCTGGATGTCGGGGTGTTGCGCGAGAAACGGATAGAGCGCGGGGCCCAGGTGCATGCGGCCGAACGTCACGGGCGCGGCGATCCGCAGCGGACCGCTCAACTGCCCGCGCCGCTCGGCCAGGTCGGCCGCGGCCTCCTGCACGTCGCGCACGATGCGTGCCGCGCGGGCGAGGAAGGCGGCGCCGTCCTCGGTCAGCGAGAGCTTGCGCGTGGACCGCTGCAGCAGGCTGGCGCCGAGCGACCGTTCCAGCTCGACGAGGCGCTCGCTGACAACGGACCGCGACACGCGCAGCCGGCGCGCCGCCTCGCTCAGCGAACCGCTTTCGGCCACGGCGACGAACGTCGCGATGCCTTCCAGTTTCATGGCCGTTCCCCTTTGTTCGGCGTTTCCGAATTGCTGTTGCGGTATTTGGTGACTAGTCCGGCTGCTCATCCTAAACCATAGTGGCAGTCACCCCAACGTCCATCAACCAAGGAGCCCCCATGTTCCACCGTATCGCAGCCGCTCTCTCGCTCTCCGTGGCGCTGAGCCATCCCGCCGGCGCCGCCGTCCAGCCCTTCCCTCCCGCGTTCAAGACGCAGACCATCCAGGCCGGCGATGCCTCCCTGCACGTGGTCACCGGCGGCCACGGTCCCGCGATCGTGCTGCTGCACGGGTTCGGCGACACGGGCGCCATGTGGTCGCCGCTGGCCGCCCGCCTGGCGGCCAGCCACACCGTCGTCGTGCCCGACCTGCGCGGCATGGGCCTGTCGTCGCACCCGGCCGGCGGCTACGACAAATGGACGCAGGCCGGCGACGTCCGCGCCGTCCTCGACAAGCTCGGCATCGACCACGCCGTCGTCGTCGGCCACGATATCGGCACGATGGTCGCCTTCGCCTACGCGTCCCGCTATCCCGACCAAACGGACCGCCTCGTCGTCATGGACGCCCCCGTGCCCGGGATTCCGCCGTGGGAACAAATCGTCCGCAACCCGCTGCTGTGGCATTTCTCGTGCGGCGGGCCGGACGCCGTGCGTCTCGTCGCCGGCCGCGAGCGCATCTACCTGGACCGGTTCTGGAACGAATTCGCCGGCGACCCGAAGAAGGTCGACGAAGCGACCCGGTCGTATTATGCGAAGCTGTACGCCCGCCCCGGCGCCATGCACTCGGCCTTCGCGCAATTCCTCAGCATCCCGAAGGATGCCGAGGACAACCAGAAAGTCCTCGCGCATAAACTGCCCATGCCCGTGCTGGCGATCGGCGGCGCGAAGTCGTTCGGCGCCAACGAGGCGCTCGTGATGCGCAATGCGGCCACCAACGTCACCGAGGTGGTCATTCCGGATGCCGGGCACTGGCTGATGGAAGAAGCGCCGGAGGCGACGATGGCGGCGATCCAGAAGTTTGTCGACGGAAAATAAAAAAGCCCGCCGGGCGGCGGGCTTCATCGGGGGAGTGTCCCGGGATCAATCCCAGTTCAGCGCACCACCGGTCTGGTACTCGGTCACGCGCGTCTCGAAGAAGTTGCGCTCCTTCTTCAGGTCGATCATCTCGCTCATCCACGGGAACGGGTTTTCCTCGTTCGGGAACAGCGGGTCGAGGCCGATCTGGACGGCGCGGCGGTTCGCGATGAAGCGCAGGTAGCCCTTGAACATGGC
>CBIHRX010000503.1:0-2150 GCA_966212555.1 uncultured Massilia sp. | reverse complement strand
TCTTGTACACGCGGTGACCGAAGCCCATCAGCTTCACGCCCGAGTTCTTGTCCTTGACCTTCTCGATGAAGCCCGGGATGTTCTCGACGCTGCCGATTTCCTTCAGCATGTTCAGTGCGGCTTCGTTCGCGCCGCCGTGTGCCGGGCCCCACAGGCAGGCGATACCGGCTGCGATACAGGCGAACGGGTTGGCGCCCGACGAACCGGCCAGACGGACGGTCGAGGTCGATGCGTTCTGCTCGTGGTCGGCGTGCAGGATCAGGATGCGGTCCAGGGCGCGGACGAGGACGTCGTTGACCTTGTACTCTTCGCACGGGTTACCGAACATCATGCGCATGAAGTTCGCGCTGTACGACAGGTCGTTGCGCGGGTACACGAACGGCTGGCCGACCGAGTACTTGTAGGCCATGGCGACGAGGGTCGGCAGCTTGGCGATCAGGCGGATGGCCGAGATCTCGCGCTGCTTGGCGTCGTTGATGTCCAGCGAGTCGTGGTAGAACGACGCCAGCGCGCCGACGGTACCGACCAGCACCGACATCGGGTGCGCGTCGCGGCGGAAGCCGCGGAAGAAGAATTGCATCTGCTCGTGGACCATCGTGTGCTTGGTCACGGTGGCGACGAATTTTTCCTTCTCGGCGGCGTTCGGCAGTTCGCCGTTCAGCAGCAGGTAGCAGGTCTCCAGGAAGTCGCAGTTGACGGCCAGTTGCTCGATCGGGTAGCCGCGGTACAGCAGCTCGCCCTTGTCGCCATCGATGTAGGTGATGGCCGACTGGCAGGCGGCGGTCGACATGAAGCCGGGGTCATAGGTGAACTTGCCGGTCTGGCCGTACAGCTTGCGGATGTCGATGACGTCCGGGCCGATCGTGCCTTTGTAGATCGGCATGTCTACCGATGGGCTGCCGTCCGAGAACGACAGGGTGGCTTTGGTATCAGAGATGTTCATGGCACTTCCTTCTTTGGGAGGTGGGTCTACAAGACAAAATAAAACGAAATCTTCCGGTTTCGCTCAGGCTTGCCGCAGCCGCGCCACCAGGGCGCGGACGTGCGGGAGGTCGACCTCGCCTTCGGGCTCGGCGCGCCCCAGCAGCAGGTCCATCAGCGGGTTATCCGCCAGGTCCAGCAGACGGGTCAGCGCATCGACTTCCTCGTCCGTCATGGTTTCTTCATGCGCATCCAGGAAGCGCGTGAGGATCAGGTCGTTCTCGAGCAGGCCGCGGCGGGCGCGCCAGCGCAGGCGGGCACGGTTGGCGGGGTCGGATTGATGCGTATTCACACTAGAGTCCGTTGTTGGGTCAACACTATACTCCGGCTGCCGGTTATCGACAGTACGGTAGTTTTACTGGTTCGCACGGTGGGCACGGGGTGTCCACCCTACATGATGGATGACGTCCGTAGGGTGGGCGGCCTCCGCCCACCGAACACGTGCGCCGTCGAAACGGTCAGATTGCGCGGCGTACCAGCAATTCCTTGATCTTGCCGATGGCCTTGTTCGGGTTCAAACCCTTCGGGCACACGTCCGTGCAATTCATGATCGAGTGGCAGCGGAACAGGCGGTACGGGTCTTCCAGGTTGTCCAGGCGCTCGTTGGTCGCTTCGTCGCGCGAGTCGGCGATGAAGCGGTACGCCTGCAGCAGGCCGGCCGGGCCCACGAACTTGTCCGGGTTCCACCAGAACGACGGGCACGACGTCGAGCAGCACGCGCACAGGATGCACTCGTACACGCCGTCCAGTTCTTCACGCTCTTCCGGCGACTGCAGACGCTCCTTTTCAGGCGGGATCGAGTCGTTGATCAGGTAAGGCTTGATCGAATGGTACTGCTTGAAGAAGTTGGTCATGTCCACGATCAGGTCGCGGATCACGGGCAGGCCCGGCAGCGGGCGCAGCACGATCGGCTGCGTCAGCTCGTTCAGGTTCGTCGTGCAGGCCAGGCCGTTCTTGCCGTTGATGTTCATCGCGTCCGAACCGCACACGCCTTCGCGGCACGAGCGGCGCAGCGCGAGCGAGTCGTCGACGTCGGACTTGATGCGCTGCAGGGCATCCAGCAGCATCTTGTCGGTGTCTTTCAGCTCGACGGTGACGTCTTGCATGTAGGGCTTCGAATCCTTGTCCGGATCGTAGCGGTAAATCTTCAGGTGGACTGTGCGTGCCAT
>CBIHRX010000502.1:0-2168 GCA_966212555.1 uncultured Massilia sp. | reverse complement strand
ATTCCTTCACACTGGGCAAATGGTTGCGCTACCATTCTAGTTTAGATCAATGTTACGGGCAACGAGAACTATTTTTTCGATATGCCCGTCATCACCAGGAGACCCCGAAATGCCCCTCATCCAGCGCGCCGCCAGCCCGATCGTCACCGAGATGCAGGTGATCCCCGTGGCCGGCCGCGACAGCATGCTGCTGAACCTGTGCGGCGCCCACGCGCCCTACTTCACCCGTATCCTCGTCCTGCTGAAGGACAGCGCCGGCAACACCGGCATGGGCGAGGTGCCCGGCTCGAACGGCATCCTGCGCGCGCTGGAGCGGCTCGTGCCGCTCGTGACGGGCACCGAAGTGGCGCGCTACAACCGCACCCTGAACGTGCTGCGCACGGCGATCTCCGGCGTGAGCCACCAGGTGACGTCGCGCGCCGAGGAAGCCGTCATGAAGCAGCCGCACGAGATCAACCTGCGCCTGGAAAACGTGGTGACGGCCGTGGAAGCGGCGCTGCTGGACCTGCTGGGGCAGCACCTCGCGGTGCCGCTGTGCGAACTGCTCGGCAACGGCCAGCAGCGCACGCACGTGACGATGCTCGCCTACCTGTTCTACATCGGCGACCGTACGCAGACGGATCTTCCGTACGACGGCGAGGCCGCCAAGGAAGGCTGGTACAAGGTGCGCGACGAGGAAGCCTTGAGCCCCGAGCAGATCGCGGACCTCGCCTCCGCCGCCGTGGACAAGTACGGCTTCCGCGACTTCAAGCTGAAAGGCGGCGTGATGCGGCCGGAAGACGAGATCGAAGCAGTGGCCGCCATCAAGAAGCGCTTCCCGGATGCGCGCGCGACGCTGGACCCGAACGGCGCCTGGTCGCTGGCGGAAGCCGTTGCCGCGTGCAAGGGCCAGGGCCACGTGCTGTCGTATGCGGAAGACCCGTGCGGTCCCGAGAACGGCTATTCCGGCCGCGAGATCATGGCCGAGTTCAAGCGTGCGACCGGCATCCGCACGGCGACGAACATGGTCGCGACGGACTGGCGCCAGATGGCGCACTCGCACCTGCTGGGCGCCGTCGACATCCCGCTGGCCGACCCGCATTTCTGGACCATGCAGGGCTCCGTGCGCCTTGCCCAGCTGTGCCACGATTGGGGCCTGACGTGGGGCTCGCACTCGAACAATCACTTCGACGTGTCGCTCGCGATGTTCACGCACTGCGCCGCCGCCGCACCGGGCGACATCACCGCGATCGACACGCACTGGATCTGGCAGGAAGGCCGCGAGCGCCTCACGACGGAACCGCTGCGGATCGAAGGCGGCCAGGTCGCGGTGCCGGATGCGCCGGGCCTGGGCATCGCGCCGGACATGGAACGCATCGCCGCGGCGCACGAGTTGTACAAGAAGGTGGCCGGCGGCGCGCGCGACGACGCGATGGCCATGCGCTACCTCGTGCCCGGCTGGACGTACGATCCGAAGAAGCCGAGCTACGCGCGCTGATCCGGCGCGCGCGGGGTGTCAGGCGGCCAGCGCCCCCGGCACCTCGCATTGCAGGAACTTGTCGAACTCCGGCAGCGCCATCGGCCGCGCGAACAGGTAGCCCTGCGCTTCGTCGCAGCGGCAGGCGCGCAGCGTCTCCATCACCTCTTCCGTCTCGATGCCTTCCGCGACCACGGTCAAGCCCAGCGCGTGCGCCATGTGGACGAGCGCCGCGACGAATTCATCGCCGTTGGGGCACTCTTCCAGGAAGAACGAGCGGTCCAGCTTCAGCACGTCGACGGGGAAGCGCCTCAGGTACGACAGGCTCGAATAGCCGGTGCCGAAATCGTCCAGCGCCAGCTTCACGCCCAGGCGCTTGAGGCGGCGCAGCACGTCGACGGATTGTTCGATGTCGTCGATCAGCGCGCTCTCGGTCAGCTCCAGTTCCAGCGCGCGCGGCGCGAAACCGGACTCGCGCAGCGCCTGCTCGACATCCGCCACGAGCTCCGCCGACCGCAGCTGGCGCGCCGACACGTTCACGGACACGTGCAGCTGCGTACCGTACTTGTCGGACAGGCGCTTGCCGACCCGGCAGGCCTCGCCCAGCACCCAGCGGCCGATCGCCTCGATGTGGCCGCGCTCTTCCGCGATGGGGATGAACTCGAACGGCGCCACCTGGCCGAGTTCCGGATGCTTCCAGCGCAGCAGGACT
>CBIHRX010000501.1:0-2271 GCA_966212555.1 uncultured Massilia sp. | reverse complement strand
CTGCACGCCATCGGCGCGCGTCAGTTGGCCACAGCGCACCGGTCCCTTTTCCCACACGACGGCGCGCATGTCGGCGAGCGCCTTGGCGATGGAGCTGCCGGCGCGCGCGGCCAGCGACAGCAGGCGCATCGTGGACGTGATCCACTGGTGGCCGTCGCTGCGCTGGTTGGCGGGCATGAAGAATTCGAGCGGCCGCTCGATCGCGAGGTCGCGCCCGTTCAGCCGGCCTTCCACGCGCATGAAGCTGATCGTGAGGTAGACGGTCTTCTTGCCTTCCTGCGTCGTGTATTCGACCTTCGACGTGACCGATTCCAGTTCGCCGGCGGGACGGCTCTCGAAGCGCCGGCGCAGCGGGTCGATGCCATTGGGCCCTTCGGCCGACGGCGGCGGCGCCACGCTCAGCACGCTGCCCGTGACGGCATTCGGCCGGTACGTCGCAAGACCCTTCAGCCCGGCGCGCCATGCCTCGGTATATAAATCCTTGAAATCGTCGAACGGGTAGTCGGCCGGCACGTTGACCGTCTTCGAGATCGCGCCGTCCACGTACGGCTGTACGGCCGCCATCATGCCCAGGTGGTCTTGCGCGGACATCTCCAGCGCCGTCACGAATTGCGGCGGCAGTCCGGACACGTCGTGCCCCAGGTGGCGGTACAGGCGCCACGCATGGTCGGCCACCTCGTAGATGCGCGTGCTGTCGTCCGGCATGCGCTTCTTGCGCTGGTACACCCACGAGAACGCGGGCTCGATGCCGTTCGACGCGTTGTCCGCGAACGCGAGCGCGATGGTGCCGGTGGGCGCGATCGACATCAGGTGCGAATTGCGGATGCCGTGGCGCGCGATCGCTTCGCGCAGCTCGTCCGGCAGGCGCCGCGCGAACGCGCCGTCCAGGTAGCGCTCGGCGTCGAACAGCGGGAACGCGCCTTTTTCGCGCGCCAGTTCGACCGACGCCTCGTAGGCCGCGTCGCGCAGCGCGCGCGTGACGTCGGCGGCGAAGGCGCGGCCCTCGTCGGCGTCGTAGCGCAGGCCCAGCATGACGAGCGCGCTGCCCAGGCCCAGGAAGCCGATGCCGATGCGGCGCTTGTCGCGGCCTTCCGCCGCCTGCTGCGGCAGCGGCCATTCGGTGGCGTCGAGCGCGAGGTCGAGCATGCGCACGCCGACGGCCGTCACTTCGCGGAACGTGTCGACGTCGAAGAACGCCTCCGGCGTGAACGGCCGGCGCACGAACTTGGTCAGGTCGAGCGAGCCCAGGTCGCAGCAGCCGTACGGCGGCAGCGGCTGTTCGCCGCACGGGTTGGTGGCCGCCAGCGTCTCCGCGTAGTACAGGTTGTTCTCGCCGTTGATCCGGTCCAGGAACAGCACGCCGGGCTCCGCATGGTCGTACGTCGACCGGATCACCTTGTCCCACAGGTCGCGGGCCCGCACGGTGCGATACACCCAGCGGCCGTCCGGGCGCAGGCGCGCGCCGTTCGCCTGGTCGTCCGGACCCGGCTCGGCCGAGTGCGTCAGCTCGACGGCGTCGTCGTCCAGCACGGCGCGCATGAACGCGTCCGTGACGCCGACCGACAGGTTGAAATTGCTGAAGGCGCCGCCGTCCTTTGCGGCGACGAACGCTTCGATGTCGGGATGGTCGATGCGCAGCACGCCCATCTGCGCGCCGCGCCGGGCGCCCGCCGATTCCACCGTGCGGCACGACGCGTCGAACACGGCCATGTACGACACGGGGCCGGACGCGCGCGACTGCGTGCCTTTCACGAGGCTGCCGGCGGGGCGGATGGCGGAAAAGTCGTAGCCGACGCCGCCGCCGCGGCGCATCGTCTCCGCCGCTTCGGCCACGGCGCCGTAGATGCCGGGGATGGCGCCGTCGCGGCCGCTGATCGCGTCGCCGACCGGCTGCACGAAGCAGTTCATCAAGGTGGCTTTCAGGCCGATGCCGGCGGCCGAGTTGATGCGGCCGGCGGGCACGAAACCGTGGTCCTGCGCCCACAGGAAGCGCTGCTCCATTTCCAGGCGCAGCGGTTCCGCTTCGTGGGCGGCCAGTGCGCGGGCCACGCGCGCGCGCACCTGTGCGACGGTCGTCTCGTCGCCTTTCGCGTATTTTTCGCGCAGTACGTCGGCCGACACGTCCTGGGTCGGCATGGAGGCGGCAAACAGGGAGTCGTTGGCGTTCATTTCATCCTCGGTGATAGTCAGGCGTCCACTATCCCCGAGGCGCGCCGGCCCCGCCGTAAACTGGTTGTAGCAATCGGCGTTCCGCCGCCCGCAGGGCCACGT
>CBIHRX010000500.1:0-2355 GCA_966212555.1 uncultured Massilia sp. | reverse complement strand
TCGTCGCCGCCTTCAACGACATGCTGGCCGAGATCGGCCGCCGCTCGCACGCGCTGCAGGAAGCGAACGCGACCCTCGAACACGAGATGCAGGTGCGCGAGCGGGCGGAGGAGGCGCTGCGTCTTGCCGACCGCCGCAAGGACGAATTCCTCGCCACGCTGGCGCACGAGCTGAGAAACCCCCTCGCACCGATCCGCACGGGCCTGGACATCCTGCGCCTGCGCAGCGGCGACGCCCAGGCCACCCAGCGCGCCACCGACATCATGGAACGCCAGTTGCGCCAGATGGTGCGCCTCGTCGACGACCTATTGGACGTATCGCGCATCAACACCGGTAAATTCACCATCAAGAGCGGCCGCGTGGAGCTGAAGGCGGTCGTCAACGACGCGCTGGAAGTCGTGCGGCCGTACATCGAACTGCATGGCCACGAACTGACGATCGACCTGCCGGACCGGCCCGTGTTCCTGAACGGCGATGCGACGCGTCTCGCGCAAATCCTGTCGAACCTCTTGAATAACGCGGCCAAGTACACGAATCGCGGCGGCCGCGTGGGCCTGAGGGCGACGGTGGACGACCGCACGCTGACCCTGGTCGTGTCCGACACCGGCATCGGCATCGCGCCGGACATGCTGGACACGGTGTTCGAGATGTTCGTGCAGGTCGATTCCACGCTGGAACGTTCGGTCGCGGGCCTGGGCGTCGGGCTGTCGCTGGCGCGCAAGCTGGTCGAACTGCATGGCGGGAGCATCGAGGCGCACAGCGCGGGCCTCGGCCACGGCAGCCAGTTCGTCGTGCGGCTGCCGATCGTCGTCGAGCCGGAACTGCCCGCGAAGCCGACGCCAATGTCGTTCATCAGTGCCGAAACCTACCGTATCCTGCTGGCCGACGACAATGTCGACTTCGTCAACAGCATCGGCGCGTTGCTGACGGCGATGGGGCACAGCGTCGTCATCACGCACAATGGCGCGGATGCGCTGGCCGCGGCCAAGCGGTTCTGTCCGGATTACGCGTTCCTCGACATCGGCCTGCCGCAGATGTCCGGCTACGACCTGGCGCGGAGCATCCGCGACCTGTCGTGCTGCACGATGACCGTCATGGTCGCCGTGACGGGCTGGGGGCAGGAAAAGGACCGCCAGCTGGCCTTCGAGGCCGGTTTCGACCACCACATGGTCAAGCCGGTGCGCTTCGAGCAGATCGAGGAAATCCTGGGGAACCGCAGCATCATCAAGAAGCTGCGTACCTGACGGCCGGGAAACGGCGGGCGAAAAAAAAGCGGAAGCGCGAACGCTTCCGCCCGACTCATGCGAAGTGCCGTTATGCCGGCTTCGCTGCCTTGCGGCGGCGAGCCAGGTAGCCCAGAACGCCCAGGCCGGCCAGCATCATGCCGTAGGTTTCCGGTTCCGGCACCGGGGCGGCCATGGACACCGCGCCACCGAAGCTGGCGGCCTGGTCCGACACCAGGTTGCCGCTCACTTGCAGGTAGTAGTTGCCGGCGGCCAGGTTGTCGCTCGAGATTGTCCAGACGTCGATGTCGCCCGACTGGAGCGATTTGCCCGACGTGACCAGCGTGTCGCCGGTGGCGCTGTACAGTGCCAGGCCGGTGATGTCGAGACCGGTGTCGGCGCTGCGGCTCACCGACGAGATGATCGCGTCGAGGTTCCAGCCGGTGGTGCCTTCGACGGAGAAGGTGAAGCGGTCGGCAAAGGTGTTGCCGTTGTTACCCATTGCGAACGTATCGCCGAAGAAGCCGGCGCCGTCGGTCAGGTCGAGGACCTGCGGGGTGTTGCCGACGGTAGCCGCCATGGCAGCGGTGGAAACGAACGACGCAGAGGCCAATACAACAGCAGCAATCAGTGATTTTTTCATTTCTTACCTCGCAAAGAAACAGCCGCGTCCTGCAGCTTGGTTTTCAAGAATCGGGGAACTTCATCGTATCAAATCATCGATAAAACGCACGGAAATTCACGGAACTGTGCGCTTCTGCGGGGAAAGATGCAGAACATAAACATTTTCCGCGGGGATTCGGTTTTAACCCGTTCTTCATAGTGGAGATGGCGTGTCTGGCATCTAAGAACGGCAAGAGTGAGCCATATTGCATGGTATTTGTAGGCTCACTCCTACGTAAAGACGCGAGAAAATCTGCCGCTGAGTTTTTTCTGTTGGCGAACCGGCATGGCACGATCGGCAAGACTGCGGGCACCAAGGCTGAGAAAGGGGGAGAGGGGAGCGGCCATGAAAAAGGCTGTGTTCGCGATAGTTATGTGATTCATTGCCGGCGCAGTTACAACGCGTTGACGGGGACCCCGCTCGCGCGCCTGCGCAAGAAGGAATGCTGGCTCGCCTATCTGCAATGCG
>CBIHRX010000499.1:0-2418 GCA_966212555.1 uncultured Massilia sp. | reverse complement strand
GTCGTGGCCGGCTTGCGCGCGTCCGGCAAGACGGTCGTGCTGCTGTCCGGCGACGACGACGAGGCCGCGCAGGACGTCGCCATGCAGCTCGGCATCGCGCATGCGCTGGGCCACCAGTTGCCCGAAGATAAACTGACCGTCGTGCGCGGGCTGCAGCGCGAAGGCGCCGTCGTGGCGATGGTGGGCGACGGCATCAACGACGCTGCCGTGCTGTCCGGCGCCGACGTGAGCTTCGCGCTGGGGCAGGGCGCGCAGCTGGCGCAACTGCATGCGGACTGCGTGCTGCTGGGCGAGGGCCTGCGCCCGCTGGCGGCCGCGCTGGACACGGCGGCGGCGACGTTGCGCGTGATCCGCCAGAACCTGGGCTGGGCGATGCTGTACAACGTGGCGGCGATTCCCGCGGCCGCGAGCGGCCTGTTGAATCCGTGGCTGTCGGGCGTGGGCATGGCCGCGAGTTCGGCGCTCGTGGTGCTCAACGCCGCGCGCCTGAGGAGGGAGTGATAATGGAAGCCTTGTATTTGCTGGTGCCGCTCAGCGTGATGCTCGTCGCGTTCGCGGTGTGGATCTTCTTTGGGGCGGCGGACAGCGGGCAGTTCGACGATCTCGAAGGGCCCGCGCTGCGCATTCTCAGCGACGACGATTGACCGGCCCGTCGTTCCCGCGAAAGCGGGAACCCATGCTGAAGAACAGAAATCGGCAAGTTCGATCTGCCGTGGTGCCGCTCGAAGCTCGACTTCGGAGGCTCAGTATGGATCCCCGCCTGCGCGCACTGCTGTCCGGAATAATTTTTACCGTCGAAAATAGGCCCGCCATAGGGAAAAACCGTCGTTCCCGCGAAAGCGGGAACCTATGCTGACTGCTCGAAGTCGACTCTTTGTAACCAACGAGGTGGACATGAATAACGTAGTTGGCATACTCAGCATGGATTCCCGCTTGCGCGGGAATGACGATGCTATTTGTGACGGTTTTTGAAAACAATATTCCGGACACCAGTGCGCCTGCGCGGGGATGACGGAGGGCTACATGCTCGGCCCGCGCCCCGTGCGCTGTTCTTTCTCGATCCGCTCCTGGCACGCAATACACGTGTGCACCGTCGGCGTCGCCAGCAACCGCGCCTCCGGAATCTCGCGCCCGCACGATTCGCAGATCCCGATCGCGCCCGATTCCAGACGGCCGAGCGCGGCGTCGATCTCGTGCAGCAGGTTCGCTTCGTGCTCGGCCAGGTGTTCCTCGTTATGGCTGAGCATTTCGCCGGCCGGCGCGTCGTCGTTCTGGCCCATGTGGGCGTTCGGCGAGATCGCCGGGCGGTCGTCCGTATCGCCCTCCGTACGGCTGCGCACGGTAGCCAGCGCGTCCTCGCGGGCCTTGCGCAGGCGCTGGCCGAGTTCCTCGTGCAGTTCAGGTGAAATTGGCGGCATGGTCGTCGTCCTCTTCGTTGTCAAAAGCTTCGGTCAGTGTGGCGGACCATCGCGCGTCATGTTTGACGCACCTCATATCGTCCTTTCGTAACGCCAGTCTGCTTTCAGCAACATCGAGGAAGAAGGATTCCCCTTCCTTGGACCCAATCTGGAATTTTTGATTCACATCAAGGATTTGGAACCCCCAGGAAACCTACCCTGACGGTGTCGTCTTTCTTATTCTTCAGGGAGTGCACCTTGGACAGCAGTCTAAACTATAACTACAAGATCGTGCGCCAGTTTGCCGTCGCCACCGTGGCGTGGGGCGTGATCGGCATGCTCGCGGGCGTGTGGATTGCCGCGCAGCTCGCCTGGCCGGCATTGAACTTCGATATCCCGTGGCTCACGTACGGCCGCCTGCGGCCGCTGCACACGAACGCGGTGATCTTCGCCTTCGGCATCTGCGGCCTGTTCGCCACCTCCTACTACGTCGTGCAGCGCACCTGCCAGGTCCGGCTGTTCTCCGACAGGCTGGCCGCGTTCACGTTCTGGGGCTGGCAGGCCGTCCTCGTCGCGGCCGCCATCACCTTGCCGCTGGGCTTCACGCGCGGCAAGGAATACGCCGAGCTGGAATGGCCGATCGCCATCCTGATCGCGGTCGTGTGGGTCGCCTACGCCGTCGTCTTCTTCGGCACCATCGTCAAGCGCCGCGTGCAGCACATCTATGTCGCCAACTGGTTCTTCGGCGGCTACATCCTCGCGGTGGCGATCCTCCACATCGTCAACGGCATGTCCATGCCCGTCACCCTGTTCAAGTCGTACTCGATGTACGCCGGCGTGCAGGACGCGATGATCCAGTGGTGGTACGGCCATAACGCGGTCGGCTTCATCCTCACGGCCGGCTACCTGGGCATGGTGTACTACTTCATCCCGAAGCAGGCCGAGCGCCCCGTGTATTCGTACCGCCTGTCGATCGTGCACTTCTGGGCGCTGATCTTCACCTACATGTGGGCCGGTCCGC
>CBIHRX010000498.1:0-2506 GCA_966212555.1 uncultured Massilia sp. | reverse complement strand
AGGTGTTCCACGTTCGCGCGCGGCATCGCCTTCAGGTCGAAACCTTCGAGGATGTTCAGCGCCTCGGCCACGGTCACGCCGCCGCTGCTGGGCGGCGGCATGCCGTAGATGTCGTAGCCGCGGTAGGTGGATCGGATCGGCTGGCGGATGCGCGCCTCGTAGTTGGCGAGGTCCCCGAGGCTCATCGTCCCGGGGCGGACCTGGACGCCGGCCGTGACGGGCGGGCGGTTGACGGCCGCGACGACGGCCTGTGCCAGCGGGCCTTCGTAGAACACCTTGTAGCCCTTCGCCGCCAGCTCGCGGTAGGCCTTGGCGAGGTCCGGGTTCTTCACGATCGTCCCGGCCGGCAGGGCCTTGCCGTTCTTGAGATACAGCTTGCTCGTCGTCTCGAACATGCCGAACTTCTTCTCGTTCTCGACGATCAGGCCGTGCATGGTCTCGTTGACGGGAAAGCCTTTCGTCGCGACCTGGATCGCGGGCGCCAGCACCTGCTTGAACGACATCGTGCCGTAGCGTTCCAGCGCCTCGTGCCAGCCGCGCACGGTGCCCGGCACGCCAACGGACGCGCCGCTGGCGACGGCCGAGTCGAAATCGATGGCCTTGCCGTTTTCCTGGAACACGGCGGGGCTGAACGACGCGGGCGCCGTCTCGCGGTGGTCGATGGTGACGACGCGCTTGTCTTTCGCAAGGTACACGACCATGAAGCCGCCGCCGCCGATGCCGCAACTGAACGGATCGGTGACGCCCAGCGTGGCCGCCGCCGCGACGGCCGCGTCGATGGCGTTGCCGCCCTTGTTCAGGATGGCGAGCGCGGAGGCCGACGCCTTTTCGCTGATCGTGGCGACGGCGCCGCCGGTGCCCGTCGCAACCGGCGTCTTGGCCAGTGCGAGCGGCGGTGTCAGGACGATGGAGAGGATCAGCCCGCAGGCGAGCGTTTTGACGTGTGTGGTCAAAGTGGTCATTTGGCGGAGAGTTTGAGCGTGACGGGGATGACGTCGCCGGGGCGCAGCGTGCCGGCCGCGCGCGCGGGCGGAATCGCGGACGTGTCGAGGGTGACGCGGGCCCCGTGCAGTGATGCGGGCGTGGCCGTCGGCTGGTCGGGGCCGAGCGTGAATTCTTCGGCGCCGTCCGGGCCGTCGATGAGGAAGCGGAAGATCAGCCGTCCGGCCCAGATGCAGCGGGTGTTCGCGGGGCAGCGGCTGTCGCTGTAACTGTCGTACGTGAGGACGGTGCCGCGCGCCAGGACGACGCTTTGCTCCGGCCGGAGCGGATACACGGCGTCCTGCGGCGGAGGGGCGGCGCAGCCGGCCAGGATCGGCATCGACACGGCCGCCACGAGGGCGGCCAGGGACGGCAGTTTCATGGAACGTCCGGTTGTTGGTGTGAAACCAATCATAGCAAAATCGCCAGCCCAGGCCGGCGCGCTTGCCGTTCAGTGGCTCAGACGAGCGGATAGCGCTGGAACACCGGCAGCGCTTCCGCACGCGCGGTCCAGGCGGCCAGGTGCGGGAACGAGTCCGGCGCCACGATCTGCGGCACCATCAAGCGGACGAACGACCACGTGACGGCGGCCGTGACGGCGGCCTGGTCGAGGGCGTCGACGTCGAACGCATCCGTTTCCGCTTCCAGCAGCCTGAGCGCCGCGAACAATTGCTGCTGTACGCGGTCGAGCCAGGGCTGGTGCTGCTTTTCCTGCGGCCGCAGCGAGTGCTCGTAGACGATCTGCGCCGTCTTTTCGCACGCCGCCAGCGCCGGACCGATGGCACGCAGCGCCTTGGCCCGCGCGGCCGGGGCGGCCGGCAGCAGGGAACTGCCCGCCAGGGCGTCGCCGTACTCGAGAATCAGCGTGGAATCGATCAGGAAGGAGCCGTCGTCCAGCACGAGCGTCGGCGCCTTGACCGTCGGATTGATCGCGGAGAATTCATCGAAGTTGCGGAACACGGACAGTGCCTTGTGTTCGAACGGAATGTTTTGCAGGTCGAACGAGATGGCGACGCGGCGGACGAAGGGCGAATCGAGCATGCCGATGAGTTGCATGGAATCTCCTGTGGGGTGAGGGGGTCTTCCATTCTATTGTCTTTGGGGCAATGCTGCTGCCGAGGCGTATTTATGCATCATGACTTGACGGCGATACCCGAGCGGGCGAATATTTGAAATCGATTTCATGGATGGAGAGCGAGATGAACGAGTCGCTGCGCACGCCGCGCGTGGTCGCCATCGACCTGCTGCGCGGCCTTGCCGTGATGGGCATGATCATGGTCGCGTACGCGGGCGGCTGGGAGCGGCGCTTCACGTTCCTGACGCATGCGGACTGGCGCGGCTTCGCCATCGCCGACATGATCTTTCCCGCCTTCCTGTTCTGCGCGGGCGCGGCGCTGCCGTATGCGCTCGCGCGGCGTGCGGGGCAGAGCAGGGGGGCCCTCGTGGGCCACGTGCTGCGCCGCTCGGCGGTGCTCGTCGCGCTCGGCGTCGTGTTGAACCTGCTGCCGGGCTTCGACGTCGCCCA
>CBIHRX010000497.1:0-2594 GCA_966212555.1 uncultured Massilia sp. | reverse complement strand
CTCTGTCCGACTGTGTTTTATTTTTCCCAAATACCCGTATATTCCGTCTTGTTGTTCGCTTCCCCCCCCCCCATGCGCGGTTCCCACCCGGCGGTACTCGTGGACCTGTCCGCCCGCTCCGAGCGCGAACGGCTGTCGGAATCGGCCCTGAAAGGATTCTTTCGCCTCGCGGGCGCCTGGCAGATCCGCGACGAGGACGCGCGCGAGCTGCTCGGCGGCCTGTCGTCGTCCTCGTTCTACGAATGGAAGAAGCACCCCGCGCGGGTGCTGGAAGTCGACCGCATCACCCGCATCTCCTACCTGCTCGGCATCTATAAAGCCTTGCACATCCTGTACGGCGACAAGCTCGCCGACGAATGGATCCACCTCCCCAACACCAATCCCATCTTCAACGGACGCACTCCGCTGGCCTACATGCTGGGCGGCGGCCTGCTGGCCATGCAGACCGTGCGCCGCCTGCTCGACGCCCGCCGCGGAGGACTGTGAGTGAAACTCATCCCCCGCCTGACCGCGCTGCGGCAGTTCGACACGTGCCGGCTGATCCCGTCGCGCTTCGCCGACCTGGAAGACTCCGTGCTGGCCCCGCTGGCCGACGGCGATGGCATGCTGCGCGACCTGTTCGACCTCGACAACGCCACCAACGACCGCCTGCGCGGCGAGTCGGGCCTGCTGCCCGGCATCGGCGTCGATGAACTCGTGTTCGGCGTACCGAACTTCCGCATCATCAACGCGGCCTACACGTATGCGCGGCCGGAAGGCAGCCGCTTCAACGACGGCGAACGGGGCGCGTGGTATTGCGCGTTCGAGATCGAGACGGCGCTGGCCGAGGTGGCGTTCCACAAGGCCGTCGAATACCAGGAAATCGGCCGCTTCGACGACAGCGTCAACTACCAGTCCCTGCTGGCCGACTTCAGCGCCGGCTTCCACGACCTGCGCGGCGCCGACGCGTGGGACGCCTGCCTCGCGGCCGACAGCTATGTCGCGTCGCAGGCGCTGGCGGCGGAGCTGCTGGAGGCGGGCTCGATGGGCGTCATCTACCCGAGCGTGCGCCGGCCCGGGGGCACGAATCTCGCGTGCTTCCGCCCCGCACTGGTCGGCAATGTCCGCAAGGGGCATGCATATCGGTTAACATGGGCGGGTGCGCCGCATCCGGCCATCGAACCGCTATGAACCAGACACCACCATGAAAACCGATCCGCTCAAAGACACCGAACTGCACGACAAGATCAATCGCGAGACCGCCCGCGTGCACTGGTCCGAGCTCGAGCGCCATTTCGCCCACGGATCCGTCGTGTACGTGAGCGAGGCGCTGGACCTCGTCGAGGTCGCCCTGCGCATTGCCCACGACGACAAGGACGCCATTACCCGCTGGATGAACGAGGGCAAGGTGGCCAAGGTCTCCGACGTCCAGGCCCGTACCTGGCAGGCGGCCGACACCCTGCTGTGGGCGTCCGTCGTGAACCCGTTCGTGCTCGTGCAGCCGGAAAAGCACGCCGTCCACTGAAAAAGTGTTGGTTTGCAAACACGTTCCCGTGCAGCAACTAGTTTTTAAGAAATGTGATCCCTCCGAATCCGCTATACTGGCGTGAAGTGAGGAAGTTTATGCAAAGCAACTTACAAGAAGACGATCCGATCCTGACGACGAGCGAAGTCGCGCGCCTGCTCGGCGTGGCGACGAGCACCGTGCAGATCTGGATGGAAAGCGGCGCGATCGAATCGTGGAAGACGCCGGGCGGACACCGCCGCACGCGCCTCTCCCTCGTGCAAGGCCTGATGCATGGCGACGACCAGGCCCGTTCGACCCCGAATCCCAGCACGGACAAGGAATACCAGCCGGCACCGCAGGCCGGCTACCCCGTCGGCGTCAACGAACGTTCGCGCCTGGCCGCGCTCGCCGCAACCGGCCTCGTCGACACCGACGAGGAAGCCCGCTTCGACCGCCTCGTGCGCCTCGCCTCGATGGTGACGGGTTCGCCGATCGCCCTCATCTCCCTGCTGACGTCGACCCGCCAGTGGTTCAAGGCCCGGGTCGGTCTCGCCGCGCGCGAAACGCCGCGCGACTGGGCGTTCTGCTCGCACGCGATCCTGAAAAACGAGTTGTTCGTCGTCGAGGATGCGATGGAAGACGAGCGCTTCCGCACGAACCCGCTCGTGCTGCAGGAGCCGCATATCCGTTTCTATGCCGGCGTGCCGCTGCGCGACAAGTCCGGCCAGCCGCTCGGCACGCTGTGCGTGATCGACCGCGAACCGCGCCGCCTGCGGGCGGCCGAAGTGCAAGGCCTCATCGACCTGGCCGAGATCGCGTCGAACGAGATCCAGGCCACGGGCCGCAATTCGCGCAACTGATCAGTGCCGGTCCGCTGCGTGCGCGCGGTGGGCCAGCGCGTGCGCGGCCGCGCGCATGAGCGCGTCCGCCCGCTGCGGGTCCGGCTCGCTCAAGGCCAGTTCCTGCAGCGCTTCCGGATAGTCCAGTGCCGCCGCCCGCTCCAGCCAGGCGCGCGCCGCGGCCGCGTCGCGCGCGCCGCCTTCCCCCACCGCCAGCCTGTGCGCCAGCAGGCACATCGCGGCCGGGTCGCCGGCCACCGCCCCCGCCT
>CBIHRX010000496.1:0-2755 GCA_966212555.1 uncultured Massilia sp. | reverse complement strand
ATTTGGACGGGACAACCCTGTCCGTACCAGCCGGGAACATGTGGCCACAAGCCGCGCCGAACCCGGCGCAACAACCAGCTTTTGGAGAAGCTAAATGAACAAAGACATGCCTCACGACCTGCGCACCCAGACGCTTGCACTGGTCAATGAGAACAAGCCGGCCAACGCCTCCGAACAAGTGGGCGCGCTGATCGGCGCCTGGATCGGCGCCCTGGACGAGGACGACCTCGCCGGCATCGACCCGCGCAACCTCGCCGCCATCCTGTGGGATGCCTTCGCCCAGGTGGAGCAGCGCACGACGGACGGCTGCCAGATCGCGCAGATGCGCTATACGGACGGGCGCTGCGGCATGTCGACCGCCTTGCTGATCCTGAACGAGGACATGCCCTACCTCGTCGACTCGTTCGTGATGGCGCTGCGCCGCCAGCGCGTCGTCGCGTCGGGCGTGCTGAATACCGTGCTGCCCGTGCGCCGCGACGACGCCGGCCGCGTGGTCGCCGTCGGCGAGGCGGGCGCCCCGCTGGAATCCTACGTCCTGTGCCTGCTGGCGGAAGACCTGCCGCAGGACGAACTGGCCGAACTGGTCCAGCGCATCCAGATGGTCGCGCGCGACGCCGCCATCGTGCACCGCGACGCCGTCGCGATGGCCGACCGCATGACCGCCGTTGCGGCAGCGGCTGCCGCGCAAGGCACGCCGTCCGGCCAGGAAGTCGCCGCGTTCCTCGATTGGGCCAAGAACGAAGGCTTCGAACCGTTCGGCTACGCCTACTATTTCGTGAAGCCGGGCGTGCGCGAACTGGAACGCGACATCCCGAGCCGCATCGGCGTGCTGCAGGATACGTCGCATCCCGTCTACGGTACCTGCCTGCAGAACATCCCGGGCGACTTCGAGATCCTGTCCAAGCGCGAAGAGACGCTGTCGATCGTGAAGGCCGACGTGGCCGGCACCCTGCACCGCGACCAGCCGCTGGACTTCATCGGCGTGCGCGACACCGACACGCAGGGCAACACGATCGGCGAACACTGCTTCGTCGGCCTGTTCACTCGCGCCGCCACGTCGACACCGCTGGCGCGCCTGCCGTTCGCGCGCGGCCGCGTGGCGAAAGTGCTGTCGATCGCCGGCGTGCGCCAGGAAGGCTTCCGCGCCGAGAAATTCCTCGAGATCCTGGAATCGCTGCCGCGCACGGAAGCGCTGGAAGCGGAGCCGGACTGGCTTGCCCAGGTGTGCAGTTCCGTCGTCTCGCTGTACAAGCAGCCGCGCGCGAAAGTGTTCGCCCGCCGCGACGTCTACCAGCGCCACCTGAACGTCCTCGTCTACCTGCCGCGCGAGCGCTACAGCGCCGCCGTCGTCGCCGCGCTGGCGCAGGCGCTGAAGGACAGCTCGGGTGCCGTCGACGTGCGCACGCAGACCCTGGTCGCGGACGGTCCGCTGGCCCGCGTCTACCTGATCGCCCAGGCCGCGCGCTATCCGCTCGACCTGGAATCCGACATCCAGAAACCGCTGCTGTCCGTGCTGGACGGCTGGCACGACCGCTACACGGCGCTGACCGACACGGTCGAAGACGTCCCGACGCGCAACGCGCTGCGCAAGATCCTGCCCACGCTGCCCGTGAACTACGTGGCCGCGACGGCGCCGGAAATCGCCTTCCGCGACGTGAACGCGATCATCGCGAACGGCCAGCAGGGCCACGTCTCGGTCCGCATCGAGACGGATGAAGCGGGCGTCACGTCGCTGCGCCTGTACTCGACGAACACGATGCCGTCGCTGTCGCGCATCCTGCCGGCGCTGCAGAACGCCGGCGTCGCCATCGACCGCGAACAGAGCTTCTGGATCGACACGGCCGACGGCACCCGCCGCTACATCACGGGCCTGATCGTCGACGCGGATTCCGCCGCCAAGCTGGCCAAGCCTGGTGTCGCCGACGTGGCGGACGAGTTGTTCGCCGCGCTGTTCAACGACGAAGCCGAGGATGGCCGCCTGAACGGCCTCACGATCGAAGGCGGCCTGTCGATGCGCGAAGTGCAGCTCGTGCGCGCCTACATCAGCTACTGGCGCCAGGCCGGCAGCAAGTTCTCGACCCGCTACATGGCCGAGACGCTGCGCCCGCGCGCGAACCTCGTCAAGGAACTCGTCGACGGCTTCGCGCTGCGCTTCGATCCGAAACGCAGCGCCGAAGAACGCGCCGAGGGCGATGCGAAGCTGGCCGCGCTGCGTGCGGGCCTCGCCAAGGTCAACCACGCCGACACCGAGGAAATCATGGCCGCGCTGGTCGACCTCGTGATGGCGACGGTGCGTACCAATTATTACCAGAACGACGGCGAGAAGATCATCTTCAAGCTCGACACGAGCCACCTGGCGCTCGTGCCGGAACCGCGTCCGTTCCGCGAGATCTACGTGTTCTCGCGCCGCTTCGAAGGCGTGCACCTGCGCGGCGGCCCGGTCGCCCGCGGCGGCCTGCGCTGGTCCGACCGCATGGAAGACTACCGCACCGAAGTGCTGGGCCTCGTGAAGGCGCAGATGGTCAAGAACGCCGTCATCGTGCCGGCCGGCTCGAAGGGCGGCTTCGTCTGCAAGCAGATGCCGAAGGATGCGGCGCGTGACGTCGTGGCGGCCGAAGGCGAAGCCGTCTACCGCCTGTTCATCGCGAGCCTGCTGGAAGTGACGGACAACCGCGTGCGCGGCGAGATCGTGCCCCCTAGCGACACCGTGCGCTACGACCAGGACGACCCGTACCTCGTCGTCGCCGCCGACAAG
>CBIHRX010000495.1:0-2769 GCA_966212555.1 uncultured Massilia sp. | reverse complement strand
TCGCGCAGCAGGTCGTTCGGGAACTCGATGTCGGCCTTGTCGATCTCGTCGATCAGCAGCACGACCGGCTCCGGCGCCGTGAATGCCTGCCACAGCACGCCCTTGACGATGTAGTTGTGGATGTCGCGCACGCGTTCTTCGCCCAGCTGGGAATCGCGCAGGCGCGAGACGGCGTCGTATTCGTACAGGCCCTGCTGGGCCTTGGTCGTGGACTTGATGTGCCACTGCAGCAGGGGCATGTCCAGCGCGGCGGCCACTTCCTCGGCCAGCATCGTCTTGCCGGTGCCGGGTTCGCCCTTGATCAGCAGGGGCCGGGCGAGGGTGAGGGCGGCGTTGACCGCCAGTTTCAGGTCGGCGGTGGCGACATAGTTGTCGCTGCCTGCGAAGCGTCGGGGTGCGTGCATGGTCCTGTGCAGTTCGTATGGGGTGCCAACGAGTATATGCCAGAACGCCGTGGCGGGCAGGGCGTCCATGCTGCGCTGCCCAATGGACTCGACTATATTCTTCGGATAGAATCGATTGGATCGTGGCAAAAATGCCATTGCAGTTGCAGTACCGGGGGTCTAGAAAACCTGCTGCCGCCGCACGGGTCGCAAGGCGCCCTATCGATTCAACCCAACGATAGGTCATCCATGAAAATTTCAACCGTATTACTCGTGCTTGCCGCCGGCGCCTCGATGGCCGGCACGGCCGGCGCGGCCGACATCGTCGGCAATCCGAAGGCAGCACCCAACAAGATCGAGCAGTGTATCGGCTGCCACGGCATCCCCGAGTACAAGGGCACGTTCCCTGAAGTCTATCGCGTACCGAAGATCGGCGGACAGTCGGCCAAGTACATCGAAGCCGCGCTGCAGGCCTATAAGAAAGGCGACCGCAACCACCCGTCCATGCGCGGTATCGCGGCCAGCCTGTCCGACCAGGACATCGCCGACATCGCCGCGTATTATTCGCAACAGACCCCGTCCAAGTAAGGAGTGCGCCATGAATAAACTGATCGTCGCGCTGACCCTGGGCGCTTCCGCGCTGGCCTTGTCCGGCCAGGCCCTGGCCTCGGGCAATGCCGCCAACGGCGCCGAGCTGGCGAAGAAATACAACTGCGCGTCCTGCCACGGCGCCGACTACAAGACCCCGATCGATCCCAGCTATCCGAAGCTGGCCGGCCAGCATGCCGACTACCTCGTGCATGCGCTGACCGCGTACAAGCGCGGCAACAAAGCCGCCAACGGTCGCAACAACCCGATCATGGCCGGCATGGCCCAGCCGTTGTCCGACCGCGACATGGCCGACATCGCCGCCTACCTGGAAAGCCTGCCCGCGGCGCTCGTCACGAAGCGCTGACGGCCGCGGGCCGTTACAATAACGGCTTCTTCGGTTTGTCCGAATCCCTCCAGCCGCATGCCGGCCGGGGGGATTTTGTTTTATGGAGCCCCGCCGTGTCCGACGTATCCCCTTCCCACATCAAGACCAACGTATTGAGCGGCCTGACGGTCGCGCTGGCGCTGGTTCCCGAGGCCATCGCCTTCGCCCTCGTGGCCCATGTCTCGCCGCTGACCGGCCTGTACGCCGCCGTGCTGGTGTCGTTCATCACCTCCGCGTTCGGCGGCCGGCCCGGCATGATTTCCGGCGCGGCCGGCGCGCTGGCCGTCGTCATGGTCGCGCTGGTCGTCCAGCATGGCGTGCAATACCTGTTCGCCGCCATCGTGCTGATGGGCGTGCTGCAGATGCTGTTCGCGGCCGCGCGGCTCGGTAAATTCATCCGCATGGTGCCGCATCCGGTGATGCTGGGCTTCGTCAACGGCCTGGCCATCGTGATCTTCGTGGCGCAGTTCGAACACTTCAAGGTGGGCGGCGGCTGGATGGCGGGCCCGCAGCTGTGGACGATGCTCGGCCTCGTCGCGCTGACGATGGCGATCGTCTATCTCACGCCGCGCCTCACGAAAGCCGTGCCGGCCACGCTGGTCGGCATCCTCGCCGTCGCGCTGCTCGCGCACTTCACGGGCATCGAGACGAAGACCGTGGGCGACCTCGGCTCCATCGCGGGCGGCCTGCCGGCGTTCCGCGTGCCGGACGTGCCGTTCGACCTGCGGACGTTGCAGATCGTGTTCCCGTACTCGCTCGTGCTGGCGGGCGTGGGCCTGATCGAGACGCTGCTGACGCTCACCCTGATCGACGAGATCACGGACACTCGCGGCCAGCCGAACCGCGAAAGCCTGGCGCAGGGCGTCGCCAACGTCGTCACCGGCTTTTTCGGCGGCATGGGCGGCTGCGCGATGATCGGCCAGAGCATGATCAACGTGGGCAATGGCGCGCGCGGCCGCCTGTCCGGCATCTGCGCCTCGCTGTTCCTGCTGTCGTTCATCCTGTTCGGCGCGAGCGTGATCGAACGGATTCCGCTGGCCGCGCTGATCGGCGTGATGTTCGTCGTGTGCGAAAAGACGTTCGAGTGGGGCACGTTCCGCCTGTTCGGCAAGGTGCCGCGCGCGGACGCGCTCGTGATCGTGCTGGTGGCCGGCGTGACGCTCGTCTTCAACCTGGCGACCGCGGTGCTGGTGGGCGTGATCGTTTCCGCGCTGGTCTTCGCGTGGCAGCACGCGAAGCAGATCCGCGTCGCGACGGCGCAGGATGCGAACGGTTGGAAGGTCTATGAACTGGAAGGAACGCTGTTCTTCGCGTCGGTGGCCGGTTTCCAGGCGCTGTTCGCGCCGAAGGACGACCCGCAGGACGTCGTCGTCGAATTCCGCCGCGCGCGCGTGGCGGACCACTCGGCGA
>CBIHRX010000494.1:0-2776 GCA_966212555.1 uncultured Massilia sp. | reverse complement strand
GAACAAACAAGGCCCCATCGGGGCCTTTTTTGTTTTGGCGGAGAGAGCAGGGCGCCTGCGCGCCCTGCGGGGTGGGATTCGAAGAGGGCGCGCGCGTCAGCGCCTGAAGGCCTAACACACCCGTCCAAATTCCTTCAAAAATCCGCATACCGTTAATAATTCCAGCGCCAGAGCTATCTATCAGGCACAAAGTCTTTCTACTCTGCAGGTTTTAGTCAGAGTTCCAAAGAGAAGACCATGAAAGCCTTGTCCATGCTGCGCGCACCGTTGCTCGCCGTGCTGCTCGCGGGTTGCGGCGGTGGCGGCGGTGCCGCACCGTCCGCCTCCGTACCGGTTACCGTCACGCCCGCACCTGCGCCGGCACCCGCGCCCGCTCCCGCTCCGGCACCCGCTCCGGCACCCACGCCCGCGCCCTCCGCCAGCCCCTACCCGAGCTACAACACGAACCCCATCCCGGCCGACATGACAGGCATGTCGCACAACGCCCAGCAGATCGCCGCCTCGATCCGCATCGGCTTCAACATCGGCAACACGATGGAAGCCATCGGCGGTGAAACGGCCTGGGGCAATCCCCTGGTCACCAACGACCTCATCAAGACCGTCAAGAAAGCCGGCTTCAATGCGATCCGCCTGCCCGTGTCCTGGGACCAGTATGCGGACCAGAAGACGGGCCAGATCAGTGCCACCTGGCTGGCCCGCGTGAAGCAGGTCGTCCAGTACTGCGTCGACAACGATATGGTTGTCCTCGTCAACATCCACTGGGACGGCGGCTGGCTGGAAAAGAACATCACGCCCGACAAGAAGGATGCCGTGAACGCCAAGCAGAAAGCGTACTGGGAACAGATCGCGACGACCCTGCGCGATTTCGACGAGCACGTGATGTTTGCCAGCGCCAACGAACCGGCCACGGGCAATGAGCAGAATACCGACGTGCCGACGCTGAAGGCGGCAGTCGATGTCCTGAAGAGCTATCACCAGACCTTCGTCGACGCCGTGCGCTCCACCGGCGGCAGGAACGCCTACCGGGCGCTGGTCGTGCAGGCCCCGGAGACCAACATCGACCTGATGGTGAAATACATGCCGACGCTGCCGACCGACAAGGTGGCTGGCCGGATGATGGCCGAGGTCCACTTCTACGCGCCGTTCAATTTCGTGCTGATGGAAAAGGATGAAAGCTGGGGCAAACAGGCCTATTACTGGGGCGCGGGCAACCACTCGACGACGGATACCGACCGCAATCCGACGTGGGGCGAAGAAGATTACGTCGATGCGCAGTTCGCCAGCCTGAAGACGGCCTTCGTCGACAAGGGCATTCCGGTCCTGCTCGGCGAGTTCGCCGCCCAGCGGCGCAATAACCTGACGGGCGACGCACTGGCGCTGCACCTCAAGTCGCGCAACTACTACCACACCTACGTCGTCAAGAAGGCCCGCGCCAATGGCGTGCAGCCGTTCTTCTGGGACATCGGGGCACCGGACGACCAGTCGGGCAGCATCTTCGACCGCCGGACGTACCAGGTGCGCGGCCAGGCGACGCTGGATGCGCTGATGGCGGGCCTGGCGCAGTAATGAGCTAGACTGGCGGTCATGAAAACCGCCATCTTCAGCGCCCGCCCGTACGACAAATCGATGTTGACGGACGCCAACCGGGACGCCGGCCACGACCTGCGCTTCCTGGAAGACCGCCTGACGCCGCAGACCGCCGCCCTGGCGGCAGGCTGCGACGCCGTCTGCGTGTTCGTCAACGACACGGTCGATGCGGACGTTCTCGCGCTGCTCGCGCGGGTGGGCGTGCGCCTGGTCGCCACCCGGTCGACGGGCTACAACCACATCGACGTCACCGCGGCGGAACGGCTCGGCATCGCCGTCGTGCGCGTGACGGACTACTCGCCGCACTCGGTGGCGGAATTCGCGGTGGGCCTGCTGCTGGCCGTGAACCGCAAGATCGCCCGCGCCAGCGCCCGCACGCGCGACGGCAACTTCGACCTCCACGGCCTGATGGGCTTCGACCTGCATGGCAAGACGGTGGGCGTCATCGGCACGGGAAAGATCGGCACGATCTTCGCGCGCATCATGACCGGCTTCGGCTGCGCGGTGGTCGGCCACGACCGCTACCCGGCGCCGGCGTTCGAGGCGCTGGGCGGGCGCTACGTCGGCATCGACGAACTGCTGGACTGCAGCGACGTCGTCTCGCTGCACTGCCCGCTGACGGAAGAGACGCGCCACATCGTCAACGCCGCGTCGCTGGCGCGGGCGAAGCGGGGCAGCATCCTCGTGAACACGAGCCGCGGCGGGCTGGTCGACACGGAGGCCGCGATTGCTGCTTTAAAGACGGGGCAACTGGGCGGCCTCGCGATCGACGTGTACGAGCAGGAGGCGAGCCTGTTCTTCCAGGATTTGTCGTCGACCATCATCACGGATGACGTCATCCAGCGGCTGGTGTCGTTTCCGAATGTGATCGTCACCGGGCATCAGGCGTTTTTTACCGTCGAGGCGATCGGGCAGATCATGCGGACGACGATCGAGAGCCTGACGGCGTTCGAGCAGGGGAGGGAGTTGGTCAATCGCGTCGGCGGGTGAGTTGGCGGTCTGCGTGCTTTGCAGCGCGCGCCCTCGGCGCGCGGCGCCGTCCGCGCAGCGGACGGCAAATGGGCGATTCGAAGAGGGCTGGGCTCGTAGGCCCAGCCCTTCGAATCCCACCCCGCAAGGCGCGCAGGCGCCTTGCTCTCTCCGCCAAAAAACAAAAGGCTCCCGATGGGAGCCTTTTGTTTTTTAATCT
>CBIHRX010000493.1:0-2843 GCA_966212555.1 uncultured Massilia sp. | reverse complement strand
GCACAAGTCCGAGGAACGCATGCGCCTCGCGCTGCAAGGGTCGACCGACGCGCCGTGGGACTGGGACCTCGTCACCGGCGAACTGTATTATTCGCCGCGCTGGTGGGAGATGCTCGGCTACGTGCCCGGCGAGCAGGCGGCCGACGCCCAGGCGTGGGTGCGCCTGACGCATCCCGAGGACCGCATCCGCGTGGTCGCCTTCCTGGACGAACTGCTGCCCGGACCGCGCCAGGCCTACAGCATGGAATTCCGCCTGCGCCACCGCGACGGCCACTACGTCCCCGTGCTCAGCCGCGGCTACATCCTGCGCGACGGCGCGGGCAACGCGGTGCGCCTGTCCGGCACCAACACGGACCTCACGGAGCGCAAGCTGGCCGAGCGCCGCATCCACGAACTGGCGTATTTCGACCAGTTGACGGGCCTGCCGAACCGGCGCTTCCTGCTCGAGGAGCTGGGCCAGATCCTGGCGCGCAACGGCCGCGCGGGCCGCCACGGCGCCCTGCTGTTCCTCGACCTCGACAACTTCAAGCTCCTGAACGACACGATGGGCCACGACGTGGGCGACCTGCTGCTGCGCGAAGTGGCGCGGCGGCTGCGCCGGGCGCTGCGCGAAGGCGACCACCTGGCGCGCCTGGGCGGCGACGAATTCGTGATCGTGCTGGAAAACCTCGGCGCCACCCCGGCCGAAGCGACGGCCGAAGTCCAGGCCGTCGGCCGCAAGGTGCTGGAGGTGCTGGGCGAGCCCTTCGACCTGGCCGGACGCCAATGCGCCAGCAGCCCGAGCATCGGCGCCACGCTGTTCGACGGCGGCCCCACCGACATCGACGCGCTGCTGCGCCAGGCCGACCTCGCGATGTACCGCGCCAAGGACGAAGGCCGCAACACGCTGCGCTTCTTCGACCCCGGCATGCAGGCCGCGGCCGACCGCCTGGCCGCCCTGTCGGCCGCCCTGCGCACGGGCCTCGCGCGGCGCCAGTTCGTGCTGTACTGCCAGCCGCAGTTCGGCCACGACGGAAGCCTCGTCGGCGCGGAGGCGCTCGTGCGCTGGAGGCGCGGCGCGGACGAACTGGTGGGCCCCGGCGAATTCATCGGCGCGGCCGAATCCGGCGGCCTGATCGCCGCGCTCGGGATGGACGTGCTGGAACAGGGCTGCCACGCGCTGGCGCGCTGGGCCCGGGCGCCGCGCCTCGCGCCGTTGAAACTCGCGGTGAACGTCAGCGTGCACCAGTTGCGCGACCCGGATTTCCCGCACGCCGTCGCCACGCTGCTGGCCGCCACGGGCGCGCGCCCCGACCGTCTCACGCTGGAACTGACGGAGAGCGTGTTCGCGCGCAATCCGGACGACCTGGTCGACCGCATGCAGCAGTTGCGCAGGCTCGGCGTCCATTTCGCGCTGGACGATTTCGGCACCGGCTATTCGTCGCTGGCCTACCTGGCCCGGTTTCCGCTGGCGGCGCTGAAGATCGACCGCTCGTTCGTGCGCGAGGTCGACCACGATCCGAACGCGTCGTCGATCGTCGAAGCCATCATCGCGCTGGCCAGGAAGCTGCATCTGGCGACGATCGCCGAAGGCGTGGAACTGGATGCGCAGCACGCCTTCCTGGCCGCGCACGGCTGCGACGTGATGCAGGGCTATCTGCTCGGCCGCCCCGTCGCCATGGACGAATTCGAGCAAAGGTACGGCCGCGCGCAGGTTCAGGCGGCGAGCGGCAGTTCGACGTAGAACGTGGTGCCGATGCCTTCGGCGCTGTCGAACCGGATGGTCCCGCCCATTTCTTCGACGAGCGCCTTGCAGATCGACAGGCCGAGGCCCGTGCCGCCCTGGCGCCGCGAATCGGCGCCGTCGGCCTGGGCGAAGCGCTGGAACACGCGCTCGCGGAACGCTTCCGGAATGCCCGCGCCCTCGTCGGCCACGGCCAGGCGCACGTGCTCCGCGCCCGCTTCGACCTGCGTACGCACCGTCGCCCCGGGCCCGGAAAACTTGATCGCGTTCGACAACAGGTTCGTGAGCACCTGGGCCAGGCGGTCGCGGTCCACGTCCACGCGGGCGCTTTCCGCGCCGGGCGCCGCCACGCACGCCAGGTTGACGCCGGATTGCGCGGCGAAGCTCTGCATCGCGGCGACGGCATCTTCCGCCAGCGGCAGCACCGGCTGCACCGCGCGCTCGAACGCCATGCGGCCGGCGTCCATCTTCTGGATGTCGAGCACGTCGCCCACCAGGCGCACGAGCCGCCCCGAGCTCGCGTTGGCGACGTCGACGAGACCCTTGGCATCGGGCGGCAACTCGCCCGCCATGCCGTCGGCCAGCAGCGCCAGCGACGCCGAGATCGCCGTCAGCGGCGTGCGCAGTTCGTGCGACACGGTCGACACGAATTCGTCCTTCATCCGCTCGACTTCCTTGCGCGCCGAGATGTCGTGCACGAACGCGGAGAAGAACAGGCCGTCGCCCGTGCCGGCCAGGCCCAGCGTCATTTCGACGGGGATCTCGCGGCCGTCGCGCGCGAGCAGGATGCGTTCGACGCGCCGGCCGAGGATCTCCAGTTCGCCCGTCTCGAGGAAGCCGGAGAGCAGTTCGCGCGAGCGGGCGCGGAAGCGTTCCGGCATCACGAGGTCCGACACGATGCGTCCCAGCGCCTCGTCGCGCGACCAGCCCAGCATCTTCTCGGCCGCCGAGTTCCAGTCGCAGATGCGGCCGCGCATGTCGATGCCGACGAAGGCATCCTGCGCCGTCTCGATGATGGTGGCGATGCGCTGCTCGTTGGCGCGCACGCTGGCCAGCGCCTGTTCCAGTTCGCGCGTGCGCGCGTCGACGCGCGCTTCCAGGGTCGCGGTCAAGTCGTGCA
>CBIHRX010000492.1:0-2853 GCA_966212555.1 uncultured Massilia sp. | reverse complement strand
GCAGACGGCGCTCATCACCCGCGTGATGCACGGCGCGGGGCTGCCGCCGGGCGTCTTCAATATCGTCACGGGCCGCGGGGACACCGTCGGCGCGGAGATCACGCGCCACCCGGACATCGCCAAGATCTCGTTTACGGGTTCGACGGCCGTCGGCAAGGCGATCGCGCGCGGCGCCGTCGACACGATGAAACGGGTGACCTTGGAACTGGGCGGCAAATCGCCGACCGTCCTGCTCGACGATGCGGACTTTGCGAAAGCGATGCCGCTGGCGGCGCTGGCCGCGGTGATGAACAGCGGCCAGGCATGCATCGCGGGCACGCGCCTGCTGGTGCCGGCGAGCCGCGTCGCCGAGGCGCACGCGCTGGCGGTGCGCGCGTTCGAGGACCTGGTCGTCGGCCCGACGAGCGACCCGCGCGTGAACGTGGGACCGATGGTCACGCGCACGCAGTACGAGCGGGTGCAGGACTATATCCGCAAGGGGATCGAGGAGGGCGCGACCCTGCTGACGGGTGGCCTGGGACGCCCGGACGGACTGGAACGGGGGTATTTCGTGCGGCCGACCGTGTTCGGCGACGTCCGCAACGACATGACGATCGCCCGCGAGGAGATTTTCGGGCCCGTCCTGTCCATCATCCCGTATCGCGACGACGGCGATGCGATCGCCATCGCCAACGACACGCCGTATGGTCTGCACGCATATGTGTTCGGCGCGGACCTGGCGCGCGCGAACCGCGTGGCGGCCGGCATCCAGGCAGGGCGCGTGTTCGTGAATGGATTGTATGATGCACCGGAGGCCCCGTTCGGCGGCTTCAAGCAGTCCGGCCTTGGACGCGAGTTCGGTGTCTTCGGCCTGGAGACCTATCTCGAACCGAAAGCCATCATGGGTCATGACAAAGGACTTTAACGTCCAGCTGCTCGGCCTCGTCGAGCAGGCGATGCGCGGCGCGGGTGCCGGTGAACTCGACCTGGCCACGGGCCTGCCCTGGCTGTGGCTCATCCGCCGGCCCGCGCCGACGCCCGTCGGACGCGGCATCCTGACGCCATCCGTCTGCCTGCTCGTGCAGGGCGGGAAGGAGATGCTGGTCGGCCAGCGGGTGCTGCGCTACGGCCCGGGAAGCTATGTGCAGGCAGGGGTGGCGCTGCCGGTCTCCGGCCAGGTGGTGCGGGCGAGCGCGGCGGCGCCGTACTACGGCATCCGCGTCGACATCGATCCGAAAGAGGTGGCGGCGTTCGTGCTGGAGATGGGGCTGCACCTGCCGCTGGCGGACGCCGACCTGCCCGCGATCACGGTCGAACGCGCGGACGACGCCATGCTGGACGTGTTCGTGCGGCTTCTGCGTCTGCTCGACCGGCCGCGCGACCTGCCTGTACTGGGGCGCCTGCTCAAGCAGGAACTGATTTACCATCTCGTGACGGCGCCGGGCGGGGCGACCTTGACCCGGGGCGTCACCGGCGGGCAGCGCGAGCGCGCGGTGGGCGAGGCCATTCACTGGATCCGCACGCATTACAACGAGCCCCTCAGCATCGACGCGCTGGCGCGCACGGTGCACATGAGCCCTTCGGTGCTGCACCGCCGCTTCAAGGCGGCCACCGTGATGAGTCCCCTGCAGTACCAGAAGCAGGTGCGGCTGCTCGAGGCGCGCAAGATGCTGATGAGCGGGGACGTCGAGGCGGCCAGTGTCGCCTATGAAGTGGGCTACGAAAGCCCGTCGCAGTTCAGCCGCGAGTACCGCCGGCTGTTCGGCGCGCCGCCGTTGAAGGATGCGGAGCAGCTGCGGCGGCAGCCCGTCGTCGCGCAACCTTAGGAGACGAGATGAGCGAAACGGACCTGGAGCTGGATGACGGGCGCACGTTGCGTGTCCATTCGCAGGAGACTGGCCGGCTGGCGGTCTTCTGGCTGCACGGCACGCCGAATATCGGCCCGCCGCCGGAACCGCTGTTTGCCGACGCCGCCCGCCTCGGGCTGCGCTGGATCGGCTACGACCGGCCCGGCTACGGCGGCTCGACGCCGCGGCAGGGGCGCGATGTCGCGTCGGCCGCCCACGACGTCGCCCGGATCCCCGACCGCCTTGGCATCGGCCGGTTCGCTGTCGTCGGCCACTCCGGCGGCGGTCCGCATGCGCTGGCTTGCGCCGCGCTGTTGCCGGACCGCGTGCTGGCGGCCGTCAGCATCGCCGGGCTGGCACCCTTCGATGTCGCGGGGCTCGACTGGTTCGGGGGGATGCAGCCGTCCGGCATCGCAGGCCTGCGCGCCGCGCGGGCGGGCAGGGCGGAGAAGGCTGCTTACGAGGCGGCGGCGCCGGAATTCGACCGCGAATCGTTCATCGATGCCGATTGGGCCGCGCTGGCGGGGCCGTGGTCGTGGTTCGACCGCGTCGTCGGGCCGGCGGTGGCGGGCGAACCCGGCGGTCTGATCGATGAAGACGTCGCGTATGTCATGCCATGGGGCTTCGATTGCGCACGCGTGACGCGGCCGGTACTCTTGCTGCACGGCGGGCGGGACCGGATGGTACCGAAGTCGCATGCCGAATGGCTGGCGCGCCACTGTCCCTCGGCCGAGTTGTGGTTGCAGCCCGAGGACGGGCATATCTCTATATTGAGTGCGGCACCGCGTGCGCTCGCGTGGCTGAACGAGCGTGCCGCGTCGTCGGATTTTTGATACGGCCGAGCTTGCAGGGTTCATGGGCGGTTGCTATACTGCGCGTCCGCTTCACGGCACGGTCGATCTCCAGAGGAAATCGACGCCAAGAATCGGAAAAAAGAAGTTGACGAACATCGCGAAACACTGCATAATCTCGCTTCTCTGCTGCTGACGAACAAAACGATTCGCAAACGCAGCAAGGCAGTACCGAA
>CBIHRX010000491.1:0-2889 GCA_966212555.1 uncultured Massilia sp. | reverse complement strand
GGATGCGGATGCCGACGCGGAGTTCGCGGTCCAGCTGACCGGCATCACGCAGCTCACGACGGCCGACGTCATCCTTTGACGCGGCGCGCGAACCAGGTGGCGAGCGCGGAGCCCGACAGGTTGTGCCACACGCTGAACAGCGCGCTCGGCACCGCCGCCAGCGGGCTGAAGTGCGCCGCCGCCAGCGCCGCGCCGAGGCCGGAATTCTGCATGCCGGTCTCGAACATCACGGCCTTGCGCTTGGCGAGGTCCATGCCGAACACCCGCGCGAACAGGTAACCCAGCGCGAAACCCAGAAGGTTGTGCAGGATGACGGCGGCGAACATCAGCAGGCCGTTCGTCAGCAGTTTCGGCTGGTTCAGCGCGACGATGATCGCGATGATCAGCACGATGGCGACGGTCGACACGAGCGGCAGCGCCCTCACGCTGGCCGCGGCCTGGCGGCGGAACAGCGTCTTCGCGACGATGCCCAACGCGATCGGCAGGATCACGACCTGCACGATGTCCATGAACAGCGACGCCGTATTAATCTGCATCCCCGCGCCCGCGCGCCGCGACCCGCGGGCCGGCGTGGCGACCGGCGCGATCTGGTTGGACCCCGCGCCGATCGACACGCCGAGCGCCACGTCGCCCCGCGACAGGAACGTCATCACGTTCGACGCGGTGCCGCTCGGGCAGCAGCCGACGAGGATCACGCCGACCGCGATCTCGGGCGGCAGGCGCAGCGCGACGGCGAGCACGTACGCGATGCCGGGCATGATGAGGTAATGGCCGACGACGCCGATGGCGACGTCCTTCGGCCGCCGGAACACGTCGCGAAAATCTTCGGTGGACAGGGTCAGCCCCATCCCGAACATGACGACGCCCAGCAAGGGCGCGATCCAGGCCTTGTAGCCGGCGAACAGGTTCGGTGCGAAGAATCCGAGGGCGGCGAACAGGAGCACCCACAACGAGAAGGTCTTGCCGACGAAGGCGCTGGCTTTTTCGATGGCGTTCACGCGGGGGTTCTCCTGGGGTGATGGGTCCGCCATTATAGTTCGCCGCCCTGACCTTCGGCCGGTGCCTGGCGGCGGGAATCGCGTTAGTATCGCCCCATCATGACCGAGACCTCCCCCATCCGCCTGCCGATCGGCACCCGTGACGGCGTCGTGTTCGACGTCGTCGCCTGGGGCCCGTCCCGCGCCGACGTCGACTTCAGCGTCGCCTGCATGTTCGAGCACGAGCTGGGCGCCGGCATGGCCGGCGGGCTGCTGGCGCTGGACCGGGCGCTCGGCGGCCACCTGGCGCGCCTGCGCGCGGCGGGCGCATTCAGCGCGCAGCCGCTGGAGACGCTGCTCGTCACCACACCGCCGCCGGCCGTGGCGGCGCGCGCGGTGCTCGTGATCGGGATGGGCGATCCGGCGCAGCTGGACGGCGCCATGCTGCGTCGCGCCTGCCGCGTCGCGATGCGCGAGGCGATCCGCTTCGGCGCCGTGTCGATGGCGTTCGCGCCCAGCGTGCTCGATGCCGGGCACACGGACAACGCGGCGCTCGACATGCAGGACGTCATGCTGGACGGGATGCTGGGCGCCCTGCGCGCCGAGCACATGCTGGCGGAAGCAGGCCTCGCGCGCGCGCCCGCGCTGCGTCATTGCACGTTCGATGTCGGGGCGCCGCGGGCGGCGGCTGCAGGGCGGGCGTTTGCGGAGGCGTTCGCGCGGCTGGCCTCCGTCGCTTAGACACGATGGAAGACTGACGTTACGCGATCCAGTCGTCGACGCCAAGACGCTTGCTTTTCTTGCGAGTGAGGATGACAGGCTTGGCCCAGTCAAACATCGATGTCGAAAGACGCTGCTTTTTTGCGGCAAAAACGGTCATGGTCATGCCTTTGATGTTTTCGAAGAACGGGGTTCGAAATCCACGCGCAAGGGATAACCGGGCGGATACTTGCGCCGCAGCCACCACATGCCGATTCGGGACTTGAGATGTTTGGCGCGGCGGGAAGACTTTTTGCCAAGGATAGCTGCGGCGATACGTAGCAGGCCGGTACCAATTGAGGTGATTGGCTCGCCGTGGGTCATCTGGTTTCCTTTGATCGTTGATTCGATACCAATCTATCACGATCCAGGAACCTTCAGGCAGAGCATCGGCGTACTTCAGGATCGTGCCGAAACAGGCCTATCCACGGAACGCCAGATCTGCCAGCAACACGATTCCCAGCCCGAGCGACACCGTCTTCCAGAACAGCAGCGGATTTCTTTCGATGAGCGGCGTGCGCGTACGTTCCGCAAACGCGCTGTTCGGATGGTGCAGGTCGTACACGAATTCGGCGACGTCCTCGTAGCGCCGGCGCGGATCGATCTGCAGTGCCTTGTGCAGCGCCGCGTCGACCCAGGCGGGTATCGACGGATCGTGCTCGCGCGCGGACGTGTACGCGAGCCGGCGCTGGGCCGCGCGCCCGGCCGCCCGCGGGATCTCGACGCCATACGGCAACTCACCCGTCAGCATGAAGTACGTGAGCACGCCGAGCGCGAACACGTCCGAGCGCACGGTGCCGCGCTCGCCGAGGAAGTACTCGGGCGCCGCGTACAATGCGGCGCCCTGCAGGGTCCACGCCTCGTCATGCAGCGCCATCTCGACGACGCCGGCCACGCTCACCGACCCGAAATCGATGATGCGCGCATTGCCGGCGGCATCGATCATGACGTTTTCCGGCCGGACGTCCTGGTGCAGCATCTCCAGCCGGTGAAAGGCGCGCAAACCTTTCGCGACCTGGTCGACGATGCGGCGCACGGCGTCCAGGGCCGGGCGCGGCTGGCTGCGCAGCCACTGCGCCAGGGTGACGCCTTCGATGTCTTCGGCGGCCACGTAGACATGGCTGCGGCGCCGCGCCGGCGCCGCGGGTTTCAC
>CBIHRX010000490.1:0-3045 GCA_966212555.1 uncultured Massilia sp. | reverse complement strand
AGGACATCACCCTTTCACGGTGAGTACCGGGGTTCGAATCCCCGTGGGGACGCCAGTTTTTGATGTAAGATGCCTGTCATCAGGCATAGCGGTAACAGTTCCAGGGTCCCCATCGTCTAGAGGCCTAGGACATCACCCTTTCACGGTGAGTACCGGGGTTCGAATCCCCGTGGGGACGCCAAGAATACGGCAACAGCAGTCAAACAGTTTTAGGTCCCCATCGTCTAGAGGCCTAGGACATCACCCTTTCACGGTGAGTACCGGGGTTCGAATCCCCGTGGGGACGCCAGTCAAAGACCGGAGCAGACCACCCGCACATGCGGAAAGGTGCTCCGGTTTTTCTTTGGGTCCGCGACCATGCACAACGATCAACGCTCCACGACACTCGCCATCTTCTGCAAGGTGGTCGACAACTTCGGCGACATCGGCATCTGCTGGCGCCTCGCGCGGCAGTTCCACGGCGAGCACGGCATCGCGGTGACGTTGTGGGTCGACGACCTCGCCAGCTTCCGCCGCATCTGGCCGCAGGTCGACGTCGATGCTTCCGAACAGATCGTCGACGGTGTGCGCGTGCTGCACTGGCGCGACCAGGAAGGCATGTTCGCGCCGGCTGATGTGGCCGACATCGTCATCGAATTCTTCGGCGTCGACATTCCGCCGGGCTATGTCGCCGCGATGGCGCAATGCGAGCCGCGGCCCGTGTGGATCAATTACGAAGGCCTCAGCGCCGAGGAATGGGTCGAGGGTTGCCATGCGCTGCCGTCGATGCACCCGCGCCTGAAACTGACCAAGCATTTCTTTTTCCCGGGTTTTACGGAGAAGACGGGTGGCCTGCTGCGCGAGCGGGGCCTGCTCGACGCACGCGACCGCTTCCAGGCCGACCCGGCGGCACGCGCGGGGTTTCTGGCGCGGCTGGGCGTCACGCAGGACGAGATGGCCGCGCTGACGGTCAGCCTGTTTTGTTATCCGCACGCGCCGGTGGCTGAACTCTTCGCCGTATGGCGCGACGGCGACCGCCCCGTGACGTGCCTCGTGCCGCAGGGCGTCGCGCGCGAACAGGTGGCGGCGTTCGTCGGTACCGATGGGGTGGCGACGCGCGGCAACCTGACCGTGCGCACGATCCCGTTCCTGTCGCAGGACGATTACGACAGGCTGCTATGGTCGTGCGACCTGAACGTCGTCCGCGGCGAAGACTCCTGGGTGCGCGCGCAGTGGGCAGGGCGGCCGTTCATCTGGCACATCTATCCGCAAGATGAAAACTTGCATCATGTTAAACTCCGCGCGTTCCTGCAAAAGTATGCAGGGAACCTGGATGGCCTGATCAAATTTTCCCTGTGCTGGAATGGCGCGGACGAGCCGGCTGAATGGTCGACGTCGTGGACGTCCCTGCAAGCCGAATTCCCGGCAATTACCAAGCGCAATGTCGAATGGCAAACGCTGATGTTGGCGAATGGCGACTTGGTGAGCAACCTGCTGGATTTCGCCCGGTCGCTGCGGTAGGCGACGGGCGAGGAACATGGTATCATGCTTGATTACTGCAACTCATTTTTAGGTTAAAACCCTCCTATGAAACCCGCAAAAGAAATCCGTGTCGGCAACATCATCATGGTTGATGCCAAGCCCTTCATCGTGCTGCGCTCCGACGTCAATGGCTCGAGCCGCACGGGCTTCACGTACAAGTGGAAGATGAAGAATCTTCTCACCAACGCTCCGCTGGAAAACGTGTTCCGCGGCGACGACAAGTTCGACGTCGTCGTCCTGGACAAGAAGCCGGTGACCTACTCGTACTTCGCCGACCCGCTGTACGTCTTCATGGATGAAGAGTACAACCAGTACGAAATCGAAGAAGAAAACCTGGGCGACGCCATCAACTACCTGAAAGACGGTATGGAATGCGAAGCCGTGTTCTACGACGGCAAGGCCATCTCGGTCGAACTGCCGATCACCATCGCGCGCCAGATCATCTACACGGAACCGGCCGTCAAGGGCAATACCTCGGGCAACGTCCTGAAGGAAGCCAAGCTCGAGAACGCCATCGAGTCGAAGCAGTTCACCATCCAGGTGCCGCTGTTCGTCAACCAGGACGACGTCATCGAGATCGACACCCGTACCGCCGAGTACAAGAAAGTCGTCCGCAACTAAGCCGACGCGCTCCACGAAAAAACGCTGTCCATCGGGCAGCGTTTTTTTTCGTCCCTGCTGGCCTTCCGTACTTGCGACACGCGTGCATGTCACTTCGACAAGATGCTGTTATGCTGGAGCATTCTTGAGGAGGGTGCATGGATCGCAGGGAATTCGTTCGACTGGGCGTGGCGGCGAGTGCCGCGGCCGGCATCACCGTGCCGGCAGCGGGCAAGGCGCTGGACGCCGTCCTGGACGCCGGCGTGCGCGAGCAGCAGGCGCTCATGGAAACGGGCAAGCTGACGTCGAAGACGCTCGTGCAGCGCTACCTGGCGCGCATCGGCGCCGTCGACAAGGCCGGGCCGCGCCTGAATGCCGTCATCGAACTGAATCCCGACGCCGTCCGGATCGCGACGGACCTCGACCGCGAACGCCAGGCGGGCAAGGTGCGCGGTCCGCTGCACGGCATTCCCGTCCTGCTGAAAGACAATATCGCAACGGGCGACAGGATGAGCACGAGCGCCGGCTCGCTCGCGCTGGACGGCGTGCGCGCCACGCGCGATGCGTACGTTGCGGCACGCCTGCGCACGGCGGGCGCCGTCATCCTCGGCAAGACGAATCTGTCGGAATGGGCGAACATGCGCTCGACGCACTCCGTCAGCGGCTGGAGCGGACGGGGCGGCCAGACGCGCAACCCGTATGCGCTCGACCGCAACACGAGCGGCTCCAGCTCCGGCTCGGGCGCCGCGATGGCGGCCGCGCTGGCCACGCTCGCCATCGGCACGGAGACGGACGGCTCGATCGTGTCGCCGGCGTCGATCTGCGGCATCGTCGGCATCAAGCCCACGCTGGGCCTCGTCAGCCGCGCCGGCATCATCCCGATCGCCCACTCGCAGGACACGGCCGGCCCCATGACGCGCACGG
>CBIHRX010000489.1:0-3114 GCA_966212555.1 uncultured Massilia sp. | reverse complement strand
TAGCGTTGCAACAGGCGCCGTTCCGCGTCCGGCAAGGCCGGCTGGATGGCGGCTGCGGGCTGGCCGGCCAGTTCGCGCAGGCGTCCACGTCCCCGCTGCAGGGCCGATTTCACCGCCGGCACCGTCGTGCCGAGGATGGCGCCGATATCTTCGGCGGAGTAGTCCAGCACGTCGAACAGGATGACCGCGCCGCGCTGCGCCGGCGGCAGGCGCATGAACGCGGGCAGGCTGGCCGCCGTCGCGTCGCGGCGTGCCTGCTCGTCGTTCGTGTCGGCGAGCGTGTCGACGCCGTCGCCGTCGCCGTCGTCCGTGAAGGGTGTGCGGGCCCGGTGCCGCAACAGGTCGAGCGCCAGGTTGTGCGCGATGCGGAACAGCCAGCCCTCCGGATTGCCGACGGGCCGGTCCGGCGCGGAGGCCTCCAGCGCGCGCACCAGCGCGTCCTGCACGATGTCTTCGCCGTCCAGCACCGAGCCGACCATGCGTGCGCAATAGCGGTGCAGCCTGGGACGCAGGCGGTCCAGGTCGACCGCGAGGGCAGGGGATGCGGATGGCCCGCTCATGCGCCGGTAACCACGGTCGAGACGGCGTCGCAGGTGATCGCTTCCATCCGCGCGAGCGCCTTCACGCGTTCGACATAGGCCGGCATCTCGGGATGCGCGCGCATCGCCGCGATGCCGTCCGCGCTGCGCCATTGTCCGTAGATGACGACGCGGCGGTCGTCGCGCGAGACGTGCAGCGAGGACGACACGAAGCCGGGAATCTTCGAGATCCAGGCGTCCGTGCCCGCGCGCAGCAGGGCCACGAGTTCGTCGCGGTCGCCGGGTTCGACGCTGAAGATGTTGATGAGGGTGGTCAGGCCGTTATCGGGGGCGATATGCAGTGTCATGCGAGGTCTCCAGTGGGTTGGCATCCACATAGACGTCCGGCGCCGGCCAAACGAATCGGTCGCCGCGAAAAATGTCAGCAGGGCGTGACGACCCGCACGACGGTCTCGCAATAATCGCGGAAGCCCATGCGCAGGTAAAAGTCGTGGGCGGCCCGGTTGGTACTCATCACATGCAGGAACGGGATCTCGCCGCGTGCCAGCTGGCACCGGATGACCTTCCGCATCAGGCGCTTCGCATGGCCGCGGCCCTGGTAGTCCGGGTGCGTGCACACGCCGCTGATTTCGCGGTAGGGGCCCGCCGTCGTGCGCTCTCCGGCCATCGCGACGAGGCGGCCGCCGTCGAAACAGCCGAAGTATGCGCCCAGCTCGATCGTGCGCGGGCCGAACGGGCCGGGGCGCGTCAGCCGGGCCAGCGCCAGCGCCTCGTCCGCGTGGGCGCTGCCGAGCGGCAGGGCGTCCGGCGCGGGATCGTCGGCCGGGCCCGGGCCGCCATCCCACACGAGGCGGAACATCTTCGCGTCGACCTCGATGCGCCAGCCGTCCGGCGCGGGGCCGGACCAGACGTCGCAATAAAACTGCTCGCCGGGCGTGCAGAACGGACGCAGCGCGGCGAAGTCGGGGCGTTCCGGATCGGGAAAGCCGACGATGGGCGACAAGCCGGGCGCATAGCGGCGCGCCTGGCCGGTGCCGGTGGAAAGGTGGCGGTGCGGACCGTCCAGGCAGTTCCAGAAGATGTTGTCGAGCGGGTGTCCCATGTCTCGATTATGCAGGCAGCGCCAAGATCCAGTCCAGCAGCGGCCGGGCCGCGTCTTCCCAGTGCGGGTCGAGCATCAGCGCATGCGCCAGCTGCGGGACGAGGTGCGGTTTCACGCCGTAGTAGGTCGCGGTGCCGCGCACGGCGTCGGGACGTATGAAGCGGTCGTCCTGGCCGCCCAGCACGAACACGGGCGGCGCCTGCCAGGGCATCGGCGCGAACGGCCGCCAGCCCTGCAGTTCGATGCCCACGTGGCGCGACTCGCTTTGTACGCGGCGCGCGAAGCGGGCGTAGTCGGCATCGGGCAGGTCGTCGGAAAACAAATGGCGGCGCATGATGTCCGGGTCGAGCGTGTGCGGCTCGGCGAAGGAGAGGCGCGCCAGTTGCTGGAACAGGTCGGGCGAGGACAGCATCATCTGCCACGCCGAATACGCGAGACCCCACGGCGGCACGGACGCGAGCAGCGCGACGCCGGCCGGGTGGCCGCCGCTGCGGATCCAGTCCTGCACGACGGCGCCGCCCAGCGAGTGGCCGACGACGACGAGCGGTCCGTCGCCCAGCCGCGCGATGGTGGAGCGCAGGTCCTCGGTGTAGTCGGCCAGGCGCCAGTCGTTCAGCCGTTCGCGTCCGCCGCTGCCGCCATGGCCGCGCAGGCTGAGCGCATGCACTTCGAAGCCGGCGTCGGCGCACCACGGCATGACGTGTTCCTCCCACACCCAGGCGCCCACGCAGATGCCGTGCACCAGCAGCAGGCGCGGACTGTCCGGACGGGGCTTCGCCGGACGGCGCGTGATCAGTTCGAGTTCCATGCGGTCGTCGTGAGTCGCTCTCGACTGTATGGTAGCGCAAACGGGGGACGTCGGGTATTGCACCGTCATCCCCGCGCAGGCGGGGATCCATGCTGAGCTGGCCAGGACGCTCGGCATGGGTTCCCGCTTTCGCGGGAACGACGAGGTAACTGTCACTCTCCCAATCCGAGCGCCTTCGCCACGTCCTCCCACGCCACCATCTTGAAGTTCTGCGGCCCGTCCGGCAGCCGCTTGTGGCCATCCTGCACGACGAGCAGTCCCTTGCCGTACGGCCCGCCCAGCCGCGCCGACGTCACGTCCAGCCCATCCGTCTCGGACGTGCCGTCGATGCCCCCGGCCGCATCGATGCCGATCCGGAATGCGCCGCGCACGGTGAACGGCGCCGCGGCGTCCAGCACGACGTAGCTGTCGTTGCCCTGGCTCGACACGACGACCCAGCTGCCCGTCTTGCCATGATAGATGCCCATGCCTTCGACGTCCGCGTGCAGCAGGCCGCCCACCGGCAGCGCGAGGCGCGGCCGCATCGGCTTCGCCGCGTCGGCATCCGCGACCCACAGGCCGCGCTTTTCCTCGCCCATGAACAGCAACCCGGTGCGCTCGTCCGCGACGCAGCCCTCCGGCTGGCTCGCGAGGCGCCAACTGCGCGCCAGCGTCGCGCCGAACTT
>CBIHRX010000488.1:0-3151 GCA_966212555.1 uncultured Massilia sp. | reverse complement strand
GTCTTGTCGTGCGAAAAGCGCGTATCGCGCTGGAAGCGGAACATCGCCTTCTTCGGGTCGCAGGCGACGACCTGCTTGTCGAACCGGCCGATCTCCTTGATCAGTTCCGTCAGCACTTCCAGGAATTCGACCCGCAGGATGTCGTAGCGGGGCTTGTTCATGATGAACCACGGCCGGGTGTTGTTCTCTTTGAGTTCGGAAAGAAATTGCGTCAGGTCGCGCAGGTGCATAAAAGGTCCAAATAATCAGGGGGTCTGGCGCGGACGGCGCCCGACGGTCACGGCGATGGTCGTCTCGCGGTTCTTGCGCATCACCGTCATGTTTGCCTTGCCGCCGGGCGGCAGGTCGGCGATGAGGTTCATCATGTCGTTGGTGCTGCCGACTTTCTTGCCTTCGACGGCCAGCAGGATATCGCCCGGGCGCACGCCGGCGCGGTCCGCCGGCCCGCCGCGCACGACGCCGGCGATGATGGCGCCGCGGTCGCGCGGGAGGCCGAAGCTGTCGGCCAGTTCCGGCGTGATGTCCTGCGATTCGACGCCGATCCAGCCGCGCACGACCTGGCCGTGCTTGATGATGGAATCGAGCACGGTCTTCGCCGTCGACACGGGAATCGCGAAGCCGATGCCGACCGAACCGCCCGTCTGCGAATAAATGGCCGAGTTGATGCCCAGCAGGTTGCCGCGCGTATCGACGAGCGCCCCGCCCGAGTTGCCGAAGTTGATGGCGGCATCCGTCTGGATGAAATTCTCGAAGTGGTTGATGTGCAGGTTGTTGCGTCCCAGCGCGGAGATGATGCCGAGCGTGACGGTCTGGCCGACGCCGAACGGGTTGCCGATCGCCAGCACGACGTCGCCGACGCGCGCCTGCTCGGGGTCGCCCAGCACGATCACGGGCAATTTATCGGCCTTGATGCGGATGACGGCGAGGTCCGTTTCCGGATCGGTGCCGACGACGCTCGCGGCCGCCTTGCGCCCATCCGCGAGACCGACCTCGATCTCGTCGGCACCTTCGACCACGTGGTAATTGGTCAGGATATAGCCGTCGCCGCTGACGATCACGCCGGAACCCAGGCTGGCCATCTGTTCCTGCGGCGGCATCTTGTCGCCGAAAAACCGCTTGAAGAACGGATCCTTCAGCAGCGGGTGCGTGTCGCGCAATGCCTTGCTGGTGAGGATGTTGACGACGGCCGGCATGGCACGGCCGGCCGCGTCGCGGTAGCTGGCCGGCGCGGGGCCGCCGCCGGGTGCCTGCAGCACGGGCACCACCCCGCCGACCTGGGTCGGCGCGCGCCCCGTCCACGCCGGCCGCAGCGCCGCGATCACGACATAGATGCCGAGGGCGATCGTGACGGTTTGCGCGAACAGCAGCCAGTAGCGGCGCATCGGGGGACTCCTGCGCTTACCGCTTCAGCGCGTCGCGGATTTCACGGAGCAGCACGACCTCTTCCGCCGGAGGCGCCGGCACGGCCGCGGCCGCTTCTTCTTCCTTGCCGAACGGGCTGCGCAGGCGGTTCATCAGGCGCACCATCTGGAAGATCACGAAGGCCAGGATGACGAAATTCAGCAGGATCGTGAAGAAATTGCCGTACGCGAGCACTGCGCCGGCCTTCTTGGCCTCGGCCAGCGGCAGGCCGTATGCCTGGCCGTTGAGCGGGATGTAGTAGCTGGCGAAATCGAGGCCGCCGAACAGCTTGCCGATCGGGGGCATGATGACGTCCTGCACGAGCGAATCGACGATGCGTCCGAACGCGCCGCCGATGATCACGCCGACCGCCAGGTCGACGACGTTGCCCTTCATCGCGAATTTCTTGAACTCTTCCAGCATGGCCATTCGGCACCTCCCTTGTGTTTTTTAAAACCTTGTCAGGTTCACAGCGATGATACAGGAAACGTGGGTCGATCCAGTCCAGGGAGATATCCATGTGGTCAAGTGGTCCAAGTCAAAAATGCACGTTTTTGGCAACCGCCTGACACCGCAAACGTTTTTTCTTTAATTTGCAAAACTGATCACCTATAATCGACTGTTGCAAAAAAACCTTTTACTGGTTTGCAACGTATTGCATTGCAACATTTCGCATTTGACGAATGGAGTTGGTATGAGTAATGAGAAGCAGGTCGATTCAGGCCGGCGAGGCTTGCTCGTGGCTACATGCGCGGCGGGTGGCGTTGTCGGTGTTTCAACGGCCGGGGTGCTGGTCAGTACGTTGCAGCCCTCTGAGCGAGCGAAGGCGGCCGGTGCACCGGTCGAAGTGGATATTTCCGACGTCAAGCCGGGCGAAATGAAAGTCGTGGAATGGCGCGGCAAGCCTGTCTGGATCTTGCGTCGCACCCCCGAAATGCTGGCCAGCCTGCCGAAGAACGACAGCCTGGTCGCCGATCCGAATTCCGATAAATCGTTCCAGATACCGGTGCCGGAATACGCGAAAAACGAATTCCGCGCCCGCCAGGACCACAAGGAAGTCCTGGTCGCCGTCGGCATCTGTTCCCACCTGGGCTGCTCGCCCTCTTCCCGCTTTACCGAAGGTCCCCAGCCGAACCTGCCGGACGACTGGCACGGCGGCTTCCTGTGCCCCTGCCACGGTTCCACGTTCGACCTGTCGGGCCGCGTCTTCAAGAACAAGCCGGCGCCGGCCAACCTCGATGTTCCTCCGTACATGTATCTGTCCGACAACAAGATCGTGATCGGCAAAGACGAGAAAGGCGAGGCATAAGATGGGCGCAGCGTTCAAGGAAACCAAACTCCCGGCCGACGCGCCGAAAAGCCACAAGGCCCTCGCCTGGGTCGACGACCGCTTCCCGCTGTCGAAACTGTGGAACGACCAGTGGGGCCGCTACTACGCTCCCAAGAACTTCAACATCTGGTACCTGTTCGGCTCGCTGGCGATGCTGGTACTCGTGCTCCAGATCGTCACCGGCATCTTCCTGACGATGCACTACAAGCCGGACGCCAACCTCGCGTTCGGTTCCGTCGAATACATCATGCGCGAAGTCCCGTGGGGCTGGCTCGTGCGCTACATGCACTCGACGGGCGCCTCGGCCTTCTTCATCGTCGTGTACCTGCACATGACCCGCGGCCTGCTGTACGGCTCGTACCGCAAGCCGCGCGAGCTGATCTGGCTGTTCGGCTTCGCGATCTTCCTGTGCCTGATGGC
>CBIHRX010000487.1:0-3160 GCA_966212555.1 uncultured Massilia sp. | reverse complement strand
GGGCCAGCTCGGCCGCTTCGCTATCGTCCGTCTTGCGCACGTTCGGCATGTCCCGTCTCAGCTCTTCCAGCATCTGGATGATCTTGCTGGATTTTTCCTCCGTCAGCAGGTTGACCTGGAGGTCGAGGTGGGCATGGTGGTCGGCCAGGGTGGACATGCGGTTCTGGCGGATCAGCACGGTGGTGGAGATGATGAAGGCGTTCAGGCCGATGACGCCCTGCAGCCAGAAGAACGGCGGCTCGTCGATCTGCTCCCAGCCGAAATCTTCCGCCAGCAGATTGGCCGCGATCCAGCCGACGATGAACAGGATGTTCGCCGCCACATAACCGGGGCTGCCGAGGAACAGCGCCACCTTTTCCACGATGCGCTGGGTGGTCGAGACCTGCTCCTCGTGCCGCGCATAGAATTCGGCGACGGTGTCGATGTTGTCGCTTACCGAGGAGGGCAAGCGGGCACGGGGATCGGGATCGTCGCTCATGAATCGAGCATAGCATGGGCGTCCGGATCGCCGCGGACGGCAAAAGAAAAGCCGGCGCGGGGCCGGCTTTGCGATTCAGGCCACCTTGGCCTTGTCCGCGGTCAGGCGTTCGTATTTCGCCTGGAGCTGTTCGCGCGTTTCGCGCCATTCGGGATTGAACGGAATGCAAGCGACCGGGCACACCTGCTGGCATTGCGGCTCATCGAAATGGCCGACGCATTCCGTGCATTTGTGCGGATCGATCTGGTAGAACTCCGCGCCCATCGAAATCGCATCGTTCGGGCACTCGGGCTCGCATACGTCGCAATTGATGCAGTCGTCGGTAATCAGTAATGCCATGACAGAATAAAACCTCAGGCTTTCGGTGCGGCCGCCATGTCGGCGATTTTCTTTTGCAACCAGCGGTCGACCGAGGGGAACACGAATTTGGATACGTCGCCGCCCAGCATCGCGATCTCACGCACGATGGTGCCGGAGATGAACTGGTACTGGTCGGACGGCGTCAGGAACAGGGTTTCGACGTCGGGCAGCAGATAGCGGTTCATGCCCGCCATCTGGAACTCGTATTCGAAATCGGACACGGCGCGCAGGCCGCGCACGATCACCCGTGCATCGTGCTGGCGGACGAAATCCTTGAGCAGGCCGGAAAAGCTTTCGACCTTCACGTTCGGATAATGGCCCAGCACTTCGTTGGCGATTTCCAGGCGCTCGGCGAGCGAGAAGAAGGGGCGCTTGTTCTTGCTGTCGGCGACCCCGACCACCAGGGTGTCGAACAGACCCGATGCGCGACGCACCAAATCCTCGTGGCCGCGCGTGAGCGGATCGAAAGTACCTGGATAAACGGCTACAACCATTGCGGCTCCCTGGAGAATGCACCTGAATAGACGCGCATTATGCCTGAAATTTCGGCAGCCGCCCCGGGGTGGGGCGGCATTTGCTTATTGTTTAGGCAGTTTTACCCAGAAAAGCGGTGTTTTAATGCAACTTTAGCAGGTGGTAGTGCACCATGCCGGCCTTGTCGGCGCGGACCAACTGCCAGGGTTGCAGCCACTCGGGGACATCTGCGGCCGCCTGTTCCGTCTCCGGGAACGGCAGGTGCTCGCCCGATTCGGCATACACGAGGCCGCCTTCATTCAGCAGTTGTGCGCACAGCGGCAGGGCCTGGATCAGGAAATCCTGCTGGTACGGTGGGTCGAGGAAGATCACGTCGAAGCGCTGGCCGCGCTGGATGCAGTCGCGCGCCACGGCCAGAGCGTCGGCGCGCAGCACGCGCACATTGTCCGCCTTGAGCTTGTCCTTGATCAGTTCGAGCTGGCGCACGACGGGGCCGACCGTGTCGATCATCGTGACGGAGCGCGCGCCGCGGCTGGCCGCCTCGAAACCGAGGGCGCCGCTGCCGGCGAACAGGTCGAGGCAGTCGGCGCGGTCCCAGTCGCCCGTCATCTGGTGGTTGATCCAGTTGAAGACGGTTTCGCGGACGCGGTCGGGCGTGGGACGCAGGCCCAGCGCATCGAGGACGGGCAGCGGGGTGCGCTTCCAGGCACCGCCGATGATGCGGACTTGCTGCGGCGGGCCCGGGCGGCGGGCGTAGGTAGGGGCGGACTTCTTTTTTTGCATGGGCGCGAATATAGCACCTTATTTCCCCGACGCCAGCGCATTGAAGTCGTTGATCCAGCCCTGCATGCGTTTCTGCGCATGGGCTTTCTGGTCCGGCGTCGTCAGGCGGATCGCCGTCAGGATGAATTTCGACGTGTTGTCGACATAGGCGTCGAAGAATGCCTTGCGCTCGGGCGCTTCCATGCGGTCGAAGAGGTCGCGCAGCAGGCCGTGGACCGCCGACATCGTCTGTTCCTTGTTCAGCTTATCCCGATGAATACGCTGCAGCAGCGCGATGATTTTCTTCTGGCGCAGTACGCGTTCCTGCAGCCAGATCTCGTTGTCGAGCGGGCGCGCATCGGATGCCTTGCGCAATGCCGCCTCCTGGTCGCGGCTGAAACTGCCGAACCACAATTCGAGCTGTTCCATCGCCTTTTTATAACGGGCCTTGTGCTGGTCCTCGACGCTGCCGCTCATGAATTTCTTGCGGAAGTCTTCGTTATTCTTCGCGAATTTCTTTTCCATTTGCGCGATCTGGTCCGGCTTGATCGACATCGCCAGGTCGGCCAGGTCCGGCAGCGCTTTAAAGGCCAGCAATTCCGTTCTCGCCTTGACGTCGCGGTAGTCGGACAGCAATTCCTCCTGCGTGACATTACCGTCGCCGAGCTGGCGCTGCATCTTGGTCAGTAGGCCGGCGTAATCGCGCAGCTGCGTCGTGCGGTGCCACTGGAACAGGTTGTCGATGTCCTTCTTGACCCAGTCGGACTGGTCGCTGTCGAGGTCGAGATACGCGTTCAACCACCAGTACAGCAACGTGTCACCGTGGTTATAGGTGAACCGGATCGTGCTGCACGCGCTCAGCAGCGCGACGCAGGCAATCAGGAACAGCATGCGTGCCCGAAGGAACACGGTAGGGGGCGTGTTAAACTTTTTCATCTTTTTTAACTCGTTTGAGAACGGCTTATGAACGTAGTCATCCTCGCCGCCGGCATGGGAAAGCGCATGCAGTCCGCACTGCCGAAGGTTTTGCATCCATTGGCCGGCAAGCCGCTATTGCAGCATGTTATCGATACGGCGCGCAGCCTG
>CBIHRX010000486.1:0-3293 GCA_966212555.1 uncultured Massilia sp. | reverse complement strand
CCCGCCGCGCCGGCGGCCCCGTTGGCGCCCGTCGCCGTGCCGCCGAAGCCGCCCGTGGCGGCCACCGAGCCGCCCGTGCCGGCGGCGCCGGCGCCACCCGTGCCCGCGGCGCCGTTGGCGCTGCCGTTGTTGACGGCGGTGTTGCCGATGCCGCCGATCGTGTTCCCGCTCACGGTGCCGGTGAGGGTGCTGACCGCGTTGGCGGTCGAGGTGTTGGTCGTGTTCGTGGTGTTGGTCGTCGTGTTCGTCGTGGTGGTCGTGTACAGGTTCAGGCTGTTGTCTGTCTGCGTGACGTTCGTCGTCGAGTAGTCGGACGTCGTGCTGGAATTCGTCGCGGTGCCGGCATGCGCGCTCAGCGAGTAAGCGAGCGACAGTGCGGTGACGAGCAAGGTCTTCTTCATTCGGTTTTCCTCTCTGGGTTGGGTCAGTGACGCGCCGGCGATCACGCCGGCCCCCATCCATTCGCAGGAACGGTGCCACCCCGCGGTAGCGCACGCCAAGTCCTTGATTTCTGTCGGCCTCGTCATACGTTTCCTAAGGGGCCGTCAGAATCCAGGCGAGCTTCGCGGTTAAGTTTTTCCGATGAGCTGTGCCTGGTGCGGTACAGGTCCGTTGCGCGCCGGACCGCTACGCAAGAGTCCGTGTAACAACCCGGCGCGGCCGCACGGGCGCACGCCCTTACGGTTGCATGCCGTGCTTGCTCAGGAGCCGGTACAGCGTCGTGCGCGACACGCCCAGGTCGCGCGCGGCGCGGCTGACGTTGCGGCCGCTGCGCTGCAGGCATTCGCGCAGCGCGAGCCGCTCGGTGCGGGCGCGGACGTCGTCCAGGGCAGCGGTACTGACGAGCGGCACTTCCAGTCCCAGGTCCTGCGGCGTGACGAGACGCCCGTCGGCCATGACGAGCGCGCGCCGGACGCGGTTGATGAGTTCGCGGACATTGCCCGGCCATGCGTGGTCCAGCAGGGCCGCTACGGCGCGGCTGGAAAATCCCGTCAGCCGGGGCGCGCGCTCGTGGCCATACAGGTGGAAGAAGTGCTCCGCCAGCCTGACGACGTCCTCGCGCCGTTCGCGCAGGGAAGGCACGGTCACGGGCAGCACCGCGAGGCGGTAATACAAATCCTCGCGGAAGTCGCCCGCGGCGACGGCGCGCTGCAGCTGCACGTGCGACGCGGCGATCACGCGCACGTCCACGCGGACCGTGCGCGTGCTGCCCAGGCGGCTGATCGTCTTTTCCTGCAGGAAGCGCAGCAGGTTGACCTGCAAATCCTTCGGCAGGTCGCCGATCTCGTCGAGGAACAGGGTGCCGCCATGGGCCGATTCGATCAGCCCGGCCCTGGCGCGCGCGGCGCCGGTGAACGCCCCCCGTTCGTAGCCGAACAGCTCGGACTGGATCAGGTTCGGGGCCATGGCGCCGCAATTGATCGGCACGAATGGCCCGTCCGCCCGCGCCGACTGCGCGTGGATGGATTGCGCCGTCAACTCCTTGCCGCTGCCGCTTTCGCCCCAGATCAGCACCGGGGCGTCGACCCGGGCCACGCGCGCCACCTCGGCGCGCAGGCGGACCATCGCGTCGGACCGGCCGACCAGCAGGCCGGCGTCGTCCGGCGGCGCGGCCGGCCGCAGCAGCGCGGCCCACCCATGGGCATGGCCGAGGGTCCAGGCCAGCCGGAGCGGGTCGACGGGCTCCGTGTGGTAGTCGGCAAGATGTTCCACGACGAGGTCGCGGCAGGCGGCGTGGTCGATGTCGTGCGGGCGGAACACGCCGACCCACTGCGTGTCGCGGTGGCGGCGCAGGAAGCCGTCGAGGTCGGCGGACCGCAGCAGCGAGCGCGTCCGCAGCAGCAGGCCGACGGGGTAGCCGTCCGCGCGCAGCGCGCGGTCCGCCTCGCCCAGGTTGTTCACGCAACAGGTGTCCCAGTCATGGATGGGACCGGTCATCAGTGCGGCGGCGTGGGCGTCGTCGGGAGCGATGCAAAGCAGGCGCTTGCGCATGGTCCATCTCCAGGAGGCAAGATCAACCGGCGCCATGGCGTGCCAGGGCGCGAGGGTGGCGGGATTGCGACGGGTGTCTGGCGGGTACGGCTTGTCGACGCGCCGTTACGGCCATCATAACGGGACAGCCCGGGGACAGATGGGCGCGCCGAAGGCGGGCGCAGCCTGGAAGCGACAGGCTCGTGCGAAGGCACGAGCGCACTGGACAAATGGGGAACGGCTCAGCGCACGCGCCGGACCTTGGGCGACGCGTTCATCCCTTCGATCTCGAGGAACATGGTGCCAAACATATTGCGCACGATCTTGACCGGCGGGTTGCTGACGGGTGCGAGGTCGGCCGAGCTGCCGTCGGCGACCTTCCACACCTGGCCGTTGGCGAGCGTGAACAGCGTGGCGGGGTCCCAGCCGGAAAAACTGCCGACGATGGTGCTCTCGATCGAGCGGACCGGTTCCTCGGGCTTCTTTGCCTCGAGGCCGAACGATTGCGCGGATGCGGCCGCCGGACGGCTGCCCACGGGGATCGCGTCATAGCAGGCCAGGCGCGCCGCGCCGGCGGCCAGGTTGCGGCATGCCAGCATCGCGGTATCGTCCGCCAGGGCCGGGCCCGTTGCGCCCAGCAGGGGCAGGGCCAGCAGGAGGGTGGTGCGAATCGTCATCGGGTTCCTTCAGGCGCGCGGACGCTGGCGGTGGAAGACGAGCGGGCTGTACGGAATGGCGGACGGGGGCGGGGAATTCAGGATGCCCGGTTTCATCGCGCCCATCACGTGCATCTCGCACGGCTTGCAATCGAATTTCAGCGTGTACTTCTCGTCGCCGGACACGAGGGTCATCGGCTCGGCGCGCACCTGGCCCTGCACGCCCTGCACACCCTTGGCCTGCTTGGGGCACAGGTTGAACGAGAAGCGCAGGCAGTGCTTGGTGATCATCAGCGGCACCTCGCCCGGTTCCTCGTGCGCCTCGTACGCGGCCGCGATCAATTGCACGCCGTGCTTGTGGTAGAACGCGCGCGCCTTGTCGTTGTAGACGTTGGCCAGGTAGCTCAGCTGGGTCTCCGGATACGCGGCCGGCGGTTCGACCGGCTGCGCGCGCTCCGGACGCTGCCAGGCCGCGAGGCGCGCCGCTTCGTGCGCGGCGACGGCATCGCGGCGCAGGCCGTTGATGGCGCTCGCGGGCACGAACCACGGCTGCGACAGCGCGATGTCGATGGTGCCCGCCTCGAACATCGTGTTGCCCAGCTTCGCGAGGCTCGTGCGCAGGCCCGCCAGCGCCTGGTCGGCCTGCTGGGCCGGCTGCAGCGCGAG
>CBIHRX010000485.1:0-3296 GCA_966212555.1 uncultured Massilia sp. | reverse complement strand
CCGTCCGCCACGCGCTGGCAGGCGCCCAGGTTGTGCGGGTCTGTGATGCCGTCCAGGATCAGCAGCAGCGGCGGGCCTTCCACGGCGTCCAGCAACTCGTCCAGGTTGCGCGCCAGCGACAGCTGGCTCGCGAACGCGATCACGCCCTGGTGGCGGCGGGTGCCGACGATCTTGTCGAGGCGCTCGGCGTCGACGGGCATCACGCGCACGCCGGCCGACTTCGCGTTGGCGATCAGGTCCTGCATGCGGCGGTCCTGGCGGCCGGCATCGACGAAGATCTCTTCCACGCTGGCGGCCTCGTGGCGGAGGCGCGAGGTCACGGCGTGGAAGCCAAAAATCATTTTATTTTTCATGCGTTACTTCTTCTTCCTGGTTTTGGAGGCGCTCTTTGTGGGAGCGCTTTTTTTCGCCGCGGTCTTTTTCGTCGCGGTCGGTTTTGCTGCGGGTGCGGCCTTGCGGGGGCCGCGGCGGCCACGCGTCGGCGGCACGAACACGATGTCGTCTTCGCTCTCGTCGGTGGCGCCGAACGTCGATGCGGCCGGTTCGGCCGGCGTCGCATGGGCTTCCTGCTGCGACACCGGCACGGCGCCCTTGGCCTTGCGGCGACGCGGCGGCTTGGGTTCGAGCGCTTCCAGTGCGGCCGCGCGGGCACGCTCCAGCGGCGCCGGCTCCACGTCCTTCGGCTGCGCGAGCACGAGGTCGATCTTGCGCGATTCCAGGTCGACGCGCGCCACCTGCACCGTGACTCTTCCCGTCAGCTGGTACACCTGGCCCGTGCGTTCGCCGCGCAGTTCGTGGCGCGTCTCGTCGTACTGGAAGTAATCCGTGCCGAGGCCCGTGACGTGCACGAGGCCTTCGACGAACAGCTGGTCGAGCTGGACGAAGATGCCGAACGGCGTCACGCCCGAGATCACGCCCGTGAATTCGTCGCCGAGGCGATCCTTCATGTAATAGCACTTGAGCCAGTTCTCGACGTCGCGCGACGCCTCGTCGGCGCGCCGTTCGTTGGCGGAGCAGTGCACGCCCAGCGCGTCCCAGATCGTCAGGTCCTTCGGATCCTTCTGCTTGCCTTCGGCCTTGTCCTTGGCGGCCTGCTTGCGGGCCGCATTCGACACCGTCGTGTTCAGCTTCGAGAGATCGATGCCGGTCGGCTCGTACTTCTTGCCTTTCAGCACGGCCTTGATGGCGCGGTGCGTCAGCAGGTCGGGATAGCGGCGGATCGGGCTCGTGAAGTGCGCATAGGCTTCGTACGCGAGGCCGAAGTGGCCGACGTTGTCCGGGCTGTAGACGGCCTGCTGCATCGAGCGCAGCAGCATCGTCTGCAGCAGGGTCGCGTCCGGACGCTCCTTGATCCGCTGCATCAGCTCGGCGTAATCGCGCGCCTGCGGCGTCGTGCCGCCGCCCAGGTTCAGGCCCACCTGCTTCAGGAAGGTACGCAGCTGGTTCAGCTTTTCCTCGGTCGGCACGGCGTGGATACGGAACGTGCTCGGCTGGTCGTGGCGGATCAGGAAGTCCGCGGCGCACACGTTAGCCGCCAGCATGCATTCCTCGATCAGGCGGTGCGCGTCGTTGCGCGTGCGCGGCAAGATCTTCTCGATCTTGCCCATCGCGTTGCAGACGATGTACGTTTCCGTCGTCTCGAAGTCGATCGCGCCCCGCTCCTGGCGCGCCTGCAGCAGCGCGCGGAATACCTCGTTCAGGTTCAGCAGGTGCGGCACGATGCCGGGACGGCGGCCCGCTTCCGGACCGCTCGTGTTGCCCAGGATGGCGGCGACCTCGTTATAGGTCAGGCGCGCCGCCGAGTGCATCACGGCCGGGTAGAACTGGTACGCCTTCACCTCGCCCGCTGCCGTGACGACCATGTCGCACACGAGCGTGAGACGGTCGACGGCCGGGTTCAGCGAGCACAGGCCGTTCGACAGTTTTTCCGGCAGCATCGGGATCACGCGGCGCGGGAAATACACGGACGTCGAGCGTTCGATCGCGTCGCCGTCGAGCGCATCGTTCGGCTTGACGTAGTGGCTCACGTCGGCGATGGCGACGAGCAGACGGTAACCCTTCGTGCGGCCGATCTTGACGGGTTCGCAGTAGACGGCGTCGTCGAAGTCGCGCGCATCCTCGCCGTCGATCGTGACGAGCGGCACGTCGCGCAGGTCGACGCGGTCCGCGAGGTCGGCGTCGCGCACCTCGTTCGGCAGTTTATTGGCCTGCTTGACGGCGGCCGGCGAGAAGATGTGCGGCACGCCGAACTTGCGCACGGCGATCTCGATCTCCATGCCCGGGTCGTCCAGTTCGCCCAGCACTTCGACGATCGTGCCGGTGGGCTGGCGGAAGCGCGACGGCTGCTCGACCAGTTCGACGCTGACGACCTGGCCGGACTTGGCCTTGCCCGGCGAGCCGGACACGAGGATGTCCTGGCCGATGCGCTTGTCTTCCGGCGCGACGACCCAGACGCCGTTCTCGTTCAGCAGGCGGCCGATGACGTGGGTGTTGGCGCGTTCCGTGACTTCGACAATGGTGCCTTCGGCACGGCCGCGGCGGTCGGTGCCGACGACGCGGGCCAGCACGCGGTCGCCGTGCAGGACTTTTTGCATTTCCTTATCGGGCAGGAACAGGTCTTCGCCGCCCTCGTCCGGGATGACGAAGCCGAAGCCGTCGCGGTGCGCGCTGATGCGGCCGGAAATGAAACTGGAGTGGTCCGTGAGCGCATATTCGCCCGCAGGATTGGCGCGCAACTGGCCGTCGCGCTCCATCGCATTCAAGCGGCGCGCCAGTACGCCTTCCGCTTCCGGGTTGACTTGCAGGGCTCGGGCCAGGGCGCCGCTGTCGAGCGGACCCTGGGCCTGGCGGAACACGCCGAGGATTTCCTCGCGGCTTGGAATGGTATGTGTTGGGTGCTTCAAATTGGTTTTCTTATCTTTTCAATGGGCGCCGTCCATATCTGTGACGGCGCGGATATCGTTACATTGACACGTAGGCAGGCGTAGTGTAACGGAGGACCGGCGGATTCGCCTAACATCGCCCGCGTAGCGTGCAGGGACTGTCCCGCTTGGGAGACCTTTGACATTTGCCATCCATCCGCTATACTCTCGGTCTCTTCGAAAACGGCCCAGCCGGAAGCGAAGGCGCTGCGCAGGCGATGCGCGCTGGAACGAACGAAAGTTGGTCTAGCGCAAAACGGCAAAGCCTGATATCGTAGCGGAATTCGACGGCAACGTCGAGCAATGCAAGCAAAGCGGTCCAATGCCCACGTGGCGGAATTGGTAGACGCGCATGGTTCAGGTCCATGTGCCGCG
>CBIHRX010000484.1:0-3304 GCA_966212555.1 uncultured Massilia sp. | reverse complement strand
TCCCGTACTTCAGGCGTTCGGCGACGACGGCGATGCGCGTCTGCGCGAACTGGTAGGCGAGGGCGGCTTTCGCGCCCGTGTCGTCCAGGCCCGGGCCCTGGTACCCGTGATGGCGTTCGCCCGCCAGCACGGCATACCACGGTCCCCGCTCGTAGATCGCGGCGGCCGACGTCAGCGACGGTTTCGCGCCGTTCGCCGGCTGTTCTTCGTTCAGGCCGTGCGTCACCCGCAGCGACAGGCCGTGCCAGGACGGGCTCCAATAGTGAATCGAATTGGACTGGCGCCGGTCGAACGACGAGGTGTCGCTGACGTTGTTCGCGTCGGCCGCGGAGCCGTTGCCCATGATGCTCATGTAGCCCGCCGTCGTCGGATAGAACGGGTCGAGGCCGGACGTCGCGCCGTTGTACGCCGTCGTCCAGTGGCCGGCGAACAGGGTGCCCCAGGTGCCCGCGAGGCCCACGCGGGTGTCGCGCGCGGCGAGGGCGCCGGCGCCCGTGTCGGGCGACAGCGTGCCTTCGATCTGGAAGATGGCCTTCAGGCCGCCGCCCAGGTCTTCGCCGCCGCGGAAGCCCAGCACGGAGCGGTTGTTCACGAGGCGCGTGAGGCCGGGGCCGGAGGACGAGTCCGCGTGTTCGAGGGCGACGTTGAGGCGGCCGTAGATCTGCACGGCGCTGTCCTGGGCGTGGACGGTCGTTGCCAGCAGCAGGCCGGCGAGGGGAATGAATCTGGAATGCATGGACGGTCTCCTTCGGCCGCATTGTCGGCGGGGAGGAAGAGATCGTGAACTATCGAAAGGTATATATCGCCGTCATTCCCGCGTACGCGGGCATCCATGCCGACTTGCAGGAATCGACCTTGTGAGATGTAGCGCCCGGCTTCCGAAGGCAGCTTCGAATGTTCAGCATGGGTTCCCGCTTCCGCGGGAACGACGGTCAGGCCATCGGGCTGCACTGCTCCGTCCCGGCCGCCATCGCCTTCAGGCGCGCCGGTTCGAGCAGCACGACCTCGCGCTTGTCGACCTGCACGAGTCCCAGCTTTTTAAAACGGGACAGCAGGCGGCTGATGCTTTCGATGGTCAGTCCCAGGTAGTTGCCGATGTCTTCGCGCGACATGCGCAGCTGGAAGCGCGTGGACGAATAGCCGCGCGCCGCATAGCGGGCGGACAGGTTGATCAGGAAGACGGCGAAGCGCTGCTCGGCGCGCATGTTCCCCAGCAGGAGCATGACGTTCTGTTCGCGCGTGATTTCCTGGCTCATGATGCGGTGGAAGTGGCGCAGCAGCGCCGGCACCTGGCCGAACAGGTCCTGCAAATGCGCGAACGGGATCTCGCACACTTCGCTGTCTTCCAGCGCGACGGCGTCGCAGTGGTGGCGGTCGGCGCTGATGGCGTCCATGCCGAGCAGCTCGCCGGCCATCTGGAAGCCCGTGATCTGCGCTTCGCCGGCCGCGTTGATCTGGTACGTCTTGAAGTGGCCGAAGCGCACGGCGTACAGGTTGCGGAACGGCTCGCCCATCTTGTACAGCGCCTCGTCGCGCTCCAGGCGGCGGCGCTTGCCGATGATCTGGTCCAGGCGGTCGATGTCCGCATCCTCCAGCCCCATCGGCAGGCACAGCTGGTGCATGCTGCAAGCCGCGCAACTGATCTTAAGTGCGTTAACACTGACGGGAGATGCGGGTAGGGTATCAGCAGCAATCATGGCAAGGACCTTCGGGTGATGTTCTGATTATAGACGCTCACCCCTACCGTCAGAAGGGAAATAATCCCGTCTTTGGTCGCCTTGCCAACGAAGTGTCGCGTCCACGTCAAGCGTGCGCGCCTCCGCGTTGTCAAGGATTACACTTCCCATGAATATTTGCCAACGGGAGAACCATGTCGGCCGAACAGCGTTCCGCTTCACCCATTTCGCATGAAACCGAGGTTCCGCCATTGGCCGACGAAGACCAGGCCCGGGCCGATTTCTACGCGCTGTTCGCACGCCTGCTGCTGGCCCCGCCCGACGCTGCGCTGCTCGCGGCGCTGGCCGCCGCGGAACCGGTCGCGGCCGCCGGCGAGTTCGCCCTCGAGGACGCCTGGCTGAAGCTGACCCAGGCCGCCACCGTCGTCGATGCGCCGGCCGCGGCCGATGAATTCGCGGCCATGTTCATCAGCACCGGCACGCCCCCGCTGAATCCGTACGGGTCCTTCTACCTCACGGGCCACCTGAACGACGCGCCGCTGGCCGACCTGCGCCAGGATCTCGCGCGCCTGCGCCTCGCACGCGCGCCGGGCGTGGGCGAGTTCGAGGACCACCTGGGCGCGCTGTGCGAGACGATGCGCGTGCTGATCCAGGGCGGACCCGGCATGCCCCCGCGCGGCCTCGCCGTACAAAAAGCCTTTTTCGAAATGCATGTCCGGCCGTGGTACGCGGCCTGCCTGGCCGACATCGCGAACAGCCCGGACGCCAACTTCTACCGCGTCGTGGCAGGCGTCCTCGACGCGTTCCTGTCGATCGAGGCGCAGGCCTTCGCCGTGCTCGACGCCCAAGACCCGATCGCCGCATGAGGACCATCATGAACGATGACAAGCAACCCGATCCCGCCCGCCGCAGCCTGTTGAAGGCGGCACCGCTGGGCGCGCTGGCCGTCGCGGCGGCCGCGCGTGCGCGTGCGCCGGAAGCGCAGCCCGAGCCCGCGGCGCCGGCGGAACCGCAGAAGGCGCAGGGCTATCACGAGACGGAACACATCCGGCGCTACTACCGCACCGCGGCGTACTGGTAAAGGAGGCGACCATGACCCTCGTGAAGACATCGCGCGACAGCGGATTGAAACGGCGCCGCTTCCTCGTCGGCGCGGGCGTCACGGCCGGTGCGGGTGCCCTCGCGCGCCACCTGCCGCTGAATGTGATCCAGCCCGCGACGGCGGCGGATCCCGTGCCGGGCCAGCCGAAGACGGAGGTCAAGCACACCGTGTGCAGCCACTGTTCGGTGGGCTGCTCGGTGGAGGCGGTCGTCAGCAACGGCGTGTGGATCCGCCAGGAGGCCGCGTTCGACTCCCCGATCAACATGGGCGCGCACTGCGCGAAAGGCGCGTCGGTGCGCGAGCACGGCTTCGGCGAGCACCGCCTGCGCTATCCGATGAAGCTCGTGAACGGCAAGTACGAGCGCATCTCGTGGGACCAGGCCATCAACGAGATCGGCGACCGGATGCTGAAGCTGCGCGAGCAGTCCGGGCCGGATGCGCTGATGGTCATCGGCAGCTCGAAGCACAACAACGAACAGTCCTACCTGCTGCGCAAATGGGTGTCGATGTGGGGCTCCAACAACTG
>CBIHRX010000483.1:0-3312 GCA_966212555.1 uncultured Massilia sp. | reverse complement strand
GGATTCGTCGGTCAGCGAATTCATCTTCGCGATGATGCGCGCCGGCCTGCCTTCGCGCGCGATCGCGGCCTCCTGGCGGATCGCCTTGACGATTTCCTTCTGCAGCGAGAACGGCGCCAGCCACATCGCCGACAGCTGCGTGGGCCGCGTCATGCTCGTGAGGTGGATGAAGACCTCGTTGACGTCGGCGGTGATTTCCTCGTCCGACGTGAGCAGGCCGAAGTCCGTGTAGAAGCGCGCCGTCGTCGGGTTGTAGTTGCCCGTGCCGAGGTGGGCGTAGCGGCGCAGGCCGTCCGGCTCGCGGCGCAGCACGAGCGCCATCTTCGCGTGCGTCTTGAGGCCGACGACGCCGTACACGACCTGGGCGCCGGCTTCCTCGAGCCGCTCGGCCCAGTTGATGTTCGCCTCTTCGTCGAAGCGCGCCATCAGTTCGACGATGACGGTGACTTCCTTGCCGCGCAGCGCGGCGTTGATCAGGGCTTCCATCAGCTCGGAATTCGAGCCGGCGCGGTAGATCGTCTGCTTGATCGCGACGACGTTCGGATCGGCCGCGGCGCAGCGCACGAATTCGATCACGGGCTGGAACGACTGGTACGGATGGTGCAGCAGGATGTCCTGCTTGCGCAGCACGCCGAACGTGTCGTGCGCGTTCACGAGCTTGGCCGGAAAGCCCGGCGAATACGGCGTGAATTTCAGGTCCGGGCGGGCGTTGCTGTTGGCGATTTCCAGCAGGCGGCCCATGTTGACGGGACCGTCGACGGTGAACAGGCGCGAGCGGTCGATCGAGAACTGGTCGAGCAGGAAGTCGGCCAGGTGCTTCGGACAGCCGCGCGCCACTTCCAGGCGCACCGCGAAGCCGTAGTTGCGGCTGTGGAGTTCGCTCTGCAGCGCCTGGCGCAGGTTCTTGACTTCTTCCTCGTCCACCCACAGGTCGCTGTTGCGGGTGACGCGGAACTGCGAGTACGACACCACTTCGCGTCCCGTGAACAGGTCCGCCATGTGGGCCTGGATCACGGAGGTGAGCAGGCAGTAGGACGCCCCCGGCTTGTCCGACAGTTCGTCGGGCAGGCGGATCAGGCGCGGCAGCACGCGCGGCGCCTTCATGATCGCGATGCCGGTGCCGCGCCCGAAGGCGTCCTTGCCGGCCAGTTCGACGATGAAGTTCAGGCTCTTGTTGATCACGCGCGGGAACGGGTGCGCGGGGTCGAGGCCGACCGGCGTGAGCAGCGGCCGCACCTCCTTGTCGAAGTACTGCTTGACCCACGCCTTCTGCGCCGCGTTGCGGTCCGAGCGGCGCAGCAGGTGGATGCCGTTCGCGGACAGCTGCGGCAGGATCTGGTCGTTCAGCAGCGCGTACTGGCGCGCGATGATCTGGCGGCACTCGTCGGCGGCGCCGTCCAGGTCGGCCTCGCCGGGATCGGGCCCGCCGTGCGCCTGGTGCTGCGCGAGCAGGCTGGCGACGCGGACCTCGAAGAATTCGTCCAGGTTGCTGGAGACGATGGTCAGGAAGCGCAGGCGTTCGAGCAGCGGGACGGACGGATCTTCCGCCTGCTCGAGCACGCGCCGGTTGAATTCGAGCAGCGAGAGTTCGCGGTTGAGGAACAGGTGCGGGCTATCGGGCGGAAGCGCGGCAAGGGCCTCGTCCGTTTTTAACTTCATATCCATTTTTCGGGAATATTTCACTCGTGACAACGGAGTGTAGAAGCCGATTATGACAACATTGTGACAGAGAACGCTCTACTGCGGCGCCGCTGTCACGATTCACTGCCCGTCAAATGTAAAACCGGAGGGATAACGGTGATAGCCGTCGAAATCGGCTTTCCCGACCGGCACGCCGGCCTGGCGCGCGATCGCATACACCATCGCGTAATGAAAAAAGAAGTTGGGCACGGCGTACATCTGGAAATACTCTGCGGCCGGCAGGTCCAGGTCCGCGAAGCCCGCCGTCGTGCGCACGCGCAGCGCGTCCATGGCGGCGAAATCCGCATCGGGTATCGCTTCCAGGTACGCCTTCGTCCGTTCGAGCTCCGCGTGGATGCTCGCAAACGTGATGTCGTCGTCGCGGAACGAGACGATCTCGCGCCCGGCCAGCGGGCACGTGGCGCGCAAGGTGAAGCCGATCGCGACCCGGGCCTGCTGCAGCAGCGGGAACATGTCCGGATGCAGGCGCCGGTCCGCCATGTCGCCGCCGAACGCCTCGACTTGCTTCAGGATCGCTTCCAGCCGGCGCAGGTAGTGCAGGAAGAGCCGGGCCGGCGTGACCGTCATACGACGGTCTCCCGCACGCGCCGCAGGTCGTCGCGCGGCGGCCGTCCGAACATGCGGCTGTACTCGCGCGTAAACTGCGAGGGGCTCTCGTAGCCCACCTGGTACGCGACGGCCGCCACGTCGCAGCTGGCGGCCGCGAGCCGGGCCCGCGCCTCGTGCAGGCGGATCTGCTTCTGGTATTGCAGGGGGCTCAGCGACGTGAAGTCCTTGAAGTGGCGGAACAGCGACGACGCGCTCATGCCGCTCACGGCTTCCAGCTGCTGCGTCGACACGGGTTCCGCGTAATGCTGCTGCAGCCAGCGGATCGCGCGGCCGATGCGCGAGGCGCGGCTGTCGGCCAGGCCCACCTCGCGCAGCATCGGGCCGTGCGGGCCGGAGAGCAGGCGCCACAGGATCTCCTTTTCCAGCAGCGGACGCAGGATGCGCACGTCGTCCGGGTGGTCGAGCAGGCTGACGAGGCGCCCGACGGCGTCCAGCAGCTGGCATGACGCCGCGTGCACGGCCATCGGCGCGGCGGCCGGCGGCGCCTCGGCTTCCGCTTCGACGATCAGGCCCGCGATGTCGGCCGGGCGCAGGGTGAGCGCGACGCCGAGATACGGTTCGTCCTCGCTGGCATGGGTGACCTGGCCCGTCGACGGCATCGTCAGCGACACGATCACGCAGTCGCCCGGGCCGTATTCGTAGGTGCGCCCGCCGATCGTCGAGCGCTTGCGGCCCTGCAGGATCAGCGCGAACATCGGCTCTTCGATGCCGCTCATCGGCAGTGTCGGCGCCGTGACCGAACGCACCCGCAGCCCGGGCACGATGCGATCCGGGCCCGTGCCGGCGTGGCGCATGGCGAGGTGGCGGAGGTCGTGGAGAGTCATCATGGTGTCGTTCGTTCGTAAAGGACGTGCGTGTCATTACGGATTAGCGATCGTAACATGATCGACGCTACCAAGACACATATGCATGCTTATGGCTGGCCCGCCGGAATGCGGCCCGCGCGGCGGCGCCACCACGGCAGCCGCGCCGGGCGCTCGTACGCCTGGCTCGCGGGCACCG
>CBIHRX010000482.1:0-3322 GCA_966212555.1 uncultured Massilia sp. | reverse complement strand
CACCGGCAAGCCGTGCGACTTCGTCGAAGGCGACATCCGCGCCCGCGCGGGCATGGAAGCCGTCTTCTCGGCCCCCAAGATCGATGCCGTGATCCACTTCGCCGGCCTGAAGGCGGTCGGCGAATCGGTGGCGCAGCCGCTGCGCTACTACGACAACAACGTCTACGGCAGCGTCGCGCTGTTCGAGACGATGGCCAAGTTCGGCTGCAAGACGCTCGTGTTCTCGTCGTCGGCCACGGTGTATGGCGATCCGGCTTCGGTGCCGATCAAGGAGGATTTCCCGCTGTCGGCCACCAACCCGTATGGCCGCAGCAAGCTGATGATCGAAGACATCCTGCGTGACGTGTTCAAGGCCGAGCCGGACTGGCGCATCGCGCTGCTGCGCTATTTCAACCCGGTGGGCGCCCATGAGAGCGGCCTGATCGGCGAGGAGCCGAACGGCATCCCCAACAACCTGGTGCCGTACATCGCCCAGGTCGCCAACGGCCAGCGCGAGAAGCTGTCCGTGTACGGCGGCGACTACCCGACCCCGGACGGCACCGGCATGCGCGACTACATCCACGTCGTCGACCTGGCCATCGGCCACGTGAAGACCCTGGACAAGCTGGCCAAGGGCGACGGCCTGTACACGTACAACCTCGGCACCGGCAATGGCAACAGCGTGCTGGAAATGGTGCATGCCTTCGAGAAGGCCTGCGGCAAGCCGATTCCCTACCAGATCGTCGATCGTCGCCCCGGCGACATTGCCAAGTGCTACGCCGACCCGACGAAAGCGCGCGAGGAACTCGGTTGGACCGCGCAGCGTGACATCGCTCAGATGTGCGCCGATTCCTGGCGCTACCAGACTACCCCAAAATAAACGTATGAGGACCGAACCATGAAAGCGATGATTCTTGCAGCAGGCAAAGGTACGCGTGTACGTCCGCTGACCTATGACCTGCCGAAACCGATGATCCCCGTGCTGGGCAAGCCCGTGATGGCCTACCTGATCGAGCACCTGCGCAAGCACGGCGTGACCGAGATCATGGTGAACGTCAGCCACCTGCACGAAAAGATCGAGGAATACTTCGGCGAGGGCGAGCAGTTCGGCGTCCAGATCGGCTATTCCTTCGAGGGTTACACGAAGGAAGACGGCGAAGTCGTCGCCGTGCCGATCGGCTCGGCCGGCGGCATGAAGAAGATCCAGGAATTCGGCGGCTTCTTCGACGACACGACCATCGTCCTGTGCGGCGACGCGCTGATCGACCTCGACCTCAAGGCCGCGCTCCTCGAGCACCGGCGCAAGGGGGCGATGGCATCCGTCATCACGAAGGAAGTCCCGTGGGACAAGGTGTCGAGCTATGGCGTCGTCGTGACCGACAAGAATGGCCGCATCACCCAGTTCCAGGAAAAGCCGAAGCAGGAAGACGCGCTGTCGAACTTCATCAGCACCGGCATCTACATCTTCGAACCGGAAGTGATCGACCTGATCCCGTCGGGCGTGGAATTCGACATCGGTTCCCAGCTGTTCCCGCTGCTGGCCGAAAAGGGCATGCCGTTCTATGCCCAGGGCCGCCCGTTCAACTGGCTGGACATCGGCAGCGTGAGCGATTACTGGGAAGTGCTGCAGAACGTGCTGACTGGTGAGGTCAACCATATGGATGTGCCGGGCATCCAGATCGAGCCCGGCCTGTGGACCGGCCTGAACACGAGCATCGACTGGCGGGGCACGACGATCAAGGGCCCCGTCTACATCGGTTCCGGCGTCAAGATCGAGGCCGGCACCACGATCATCGGCCCCACGTGGATCGGCCACGGCAGCCATATCTGCGAGGGTGCCGAGGTCGTCCGCAGTGTGCTTTTCGAGTACACTCGCGTGCTGAACGACGTGACATTGCATGAAATGATCGTCTTCAAAGACTACAGCATCGACCGTGCCGGCGAGATGAAGCATGCCTCCGATTACAGCTCGCAGGAATGGCTGAACGCGCGCGACCGTCGCCGCAGCCGGCGCAAAGAGCAAGCCGAAGAAACAGACAAGACACTAGAGAAAGTCAACGCATGAAAATTTACCCAGTCATCCTCTCCGGCGGTGCCGGTACCCGTCTGTGGCCGCTGTCGCGGGCAGTGATGCCCAAGCAGCTGCTGCCGCTGGTGACGGACAAGACGATGCTGCAGGAAACCGCGCTGCGGGTCCGCGGCTGGCCGGGGTTGATGGCGCCGCTGGTCGTCTGCGGCAATGAGCACCGCTTCCTCGTGGCCGAGCAGCTGCGCGGCGTCGGCATCACGCCGCACGGCATCCTGCTCGAGCCGGCGGGCCGCAACACGGCCCCGGCCGTGGCGGCGGCCGCCGCCTTCCTGAAGGCGCAGGATCCGGACGCCGTGATGCTCGTGCTGCCGGCCGACCACGTGATCGAAAAGAACGAAGCGTTCCGCCTCGCCGTGGAACGTGCCGCCGTCCAGGTCGAGCAGGGCGCGCTGGCCACGTTCGGCATCGTGCCGAGCGCCCCGGAAACGGGCTACGGCTACATCCGCCGCGGCGAACCGCTGCCGGGCTGCGACGACTGCTACAAGATCGACCGCTTCGTCGAAAAGCCCGACCGCAACACGGCCGAAGGCTTCGTGGCCGACGGCGGCTTCTACTGGAACAGCGGCATGTTCATGTTCCGCGCCGACCGCTTCCTGGCCGAGATCGACAAGCATGCGCCGACGATCGCCCAGGCTGCCGGCGCGGCCGTGCAGTCGGCCTACCGCGACCTGGACTTCTGCCGCCTGGACGAAGCCGCGTTCAGCGCGAGCCCGTCCGATTCGATCGACTATGCCGTGATGGAACACACGCGCGACGGCGTCGTCGTCGCGGCCGACATCGGCTGGAGCGACGTCGGTTCCTGGTCGGCGCTGGCGGACGTGCAGGACAAGGATGCCAGCGGCAATGCCGTACGGGGCGACGTCTACCTCGACAGCACGAGCAACACGCTCGTGCGCGCCGAGAGCCGCATCGTGGCCGTCGTGGGCGTGAAGGACCTCGTCGTCGTGGAGACGAACGACGCCGTGCTCGTCGCGCACAAGGACCAGGTCCAGCGCGTGAAGAACGTGGTCGACCACCTCAAGGGCAACGAGCGCACGGAACACCTGTACCACACGAAGGTGTACCGTCCGTGGGGCTATTACGAAGGCATCGACGCGGGCGACCGCTTCCAGGTCAAGCGCATCTGCGTCAAGCCGGGCGAAAAGCTGTCGCTGCAGATGCACCACCACCGCGCCGAGCACTGGATCGTCGTGTCCGGCACGGCCCGCGTCACCTGCGGCGACAACGTCACCCTGCTGTCCGAGAACGAGTCCA
>CBIHRX010000481.1:0-3328 GCA_966212555.1 uncultured Massilia sp. | reverse complement strand
GCGCATCGCCACTCCCGATGAGTTAACTCGACGATTCGTATGACCTTGGCGACGATTTGAAGTTCACATAACTATCGCGAACACAGCCTTTTTTTTGCGCTCCATCCCTGCCCATCTCCCCCCGCACTTCAAGATTTCATTGCCACGCATCACAACTGCGGTCATACTGCATCGGTTGAACTGGTCTGACCAGTTTCAACAAATAAGCGCTTTCTACGCCAGTTTTGTAAAAACCGGACCGACCAAATAGCGGCAGGGGCGATAGCGAACGCGAAAGCTGTTCTTGGGTACATCAGAATTCACCATTCGGAGAAGACATGACGATTTCCAAAAAGCAGTTATGCCAGGCACTCTGTAGCACGGCCGTGATGTTCTGCGCCAGCGCGGGCGTCCACGCGCAAATCTCTTCGCTCGGCGCGACCGGCTGGGCAGCCACCGGGACCAACAATCTGGGCGGGACCGGCACCACCGGCGGCAACGGCGCGGCGGCGGCCAAGATCTATACGGTGTCGACGCGTGCCGGCCTGATCCAGGCTTTGTACGGCAACACCGCCACGATCAAGTCCGACGGGACGTTCAGCGGCACGCTCGACAACAGCAAGAAGATCATTTACATCTCGGGCACCATCAGCCTGAACCAGAATGCGGCCGGCACCGAGCTGACGGCCAACAACTACGTGACCTATGCCAACGCGGCCAGCAGCACTTGCGCCGGCTACGGCTACACCACCTTCGACAAGATCTGGAGCGACTACCTGGCCGCCTACAAGCCGCCCTATGCCAAGGTGCCGCCGTCGACGGACAAGGTCGAGGCGGCCCGCGCCTGCGGCAGCAACCAGATGAAGAAAACCATCGTCCTGACCGTGCCGTCGAACACATCGATCATCGGCAACGGCTCGACCGCGAAGATCGTGCACGGCACCCTGATGATCAGCGGCACATCGAGCGCGCCGGTCGACAACGTCGTGATCCGCAACGTGGCGTTCGAAGACGCGTTCGACTTCTTCCCGGCGTGGGACCCGACCGATTCCGGCGGCCGCTGGAATTCGAACTACGACACCGTGTCGATCCAGTACGCCACCCACGTGTGGATCGACCACTGCACGTTCTCCGACGGCGCGCGCACCGACGACCAGTTCCCGTCCGTATGGGCCGCGCCGTATGACGGCGACCTCTACCACGTGCAGCACCACGACGGCCTGCTCGACATCACCAAGTCCGCCAACCTCATCACCGTGTCGTACAACCACTTGCACGACCACGACAAGTCGATGCTGATGGGCGGCACCGATACGGCCAGCCTGACGGCGGAAAATCCCGGGGTGCTGAAGACCACCTTCCACCACAATTACTTCCAGAACCTCGTGCAGCGCAAGCCGCGTGTGCGCTATGGCATGGTCCACCTGTACAACAATTATTTTGTGGGCAGCAACAGCGTCACGTTGTATAACTGGATGGTGGGACTGACGTCGGGGCAGGGCTCGAAACTCTATGTCGAGAACAATGTTTTCAACATCAGCGGCGGCGCGACGGCCAGCGACACGATCGGTGCGTCGGTCTCGTCCGGCAGTGCGTTGACCAATTGCGCGGCCCTGTCGGGCATGAGCACGGCGCGTTGCTCGCCCTATATTTTTGACAGCGGCAACCTGCTCAATGGCGCATCCGTGAACCTGAGCGCGACGGCCCACAGCGCCAATTCGCTGGTGACCGTCACGTCGACGCCCTGGTCGTCGGCCAGCAATCCGGCAGGGACGCCGTCGGCGACGCCGGCCAGCTACTACAGCTATTCGGTGGATGCCACGGGCAATCTCGCGACTGCCGTGCCGGCGGCGGCGGGCGTCGGCAAGCTGTAGGCCGAAAACAGGAACGCCGGCCTGCGAGGGTCGGCGTTTTTGCTTGAAACCTTGGTCGTCGATGCGCCTCAACCATCCGCGAGTTCATAACCAGTACTGCGTCCGCCGCCGGGTGACTTCTTCAGCGCCCCCAGTTCCAGCAGCCGCGTGATGTCGCGTAGCGCCGTGTCGGGCGAGCACTTGGCGATCGCCGCCCACTTGCTGCTCGTGAGCTTGCCCTCGAAGCCGTCGAGCAGGCAGTTGAGCAGCTTGACCTGCCGCTCGTTCAAGGGCGCTCCAGCACAGCGTTGCCAGAAGCGCGCCTTGACCAGCACCGCATCCAGTGTGGCCTGCGCGCTGGCTATCGCGTGCGCCAGTGTGTCGAGGAACCACGACAGCCAGTCGGTGACATCCAGCGCGCCTTTCTGCGTGCGCTCCAGCACGTCGTAGTAGTCCTTGCGCTTGCGCTGGATTTGCGCCGACAGGCTGTAGAAGCGCTGGGGACTGCCGTCGGAACGGGCGAGAAACAGATCGCCGACGGCGCGGGCGATACGTCCGTTGCCGTCGTCGAACGGGTGCAGCGTGACGAGCCACAGGTGCGCCAGTCCGGCCTTGACGAGCATGGGCTCGCCGCTTTCCTCGTTCGCCCACGCGAGGAAACGCGCCGTTTCCACGGGCAGCACATCCGCTGGCGGCGCTTCGAAGTGAACCTTGCGCCGTCCTACCGGGCCGGAAATCACCTGCATCGGCCCGGCGGCATCATCGCGCCACCGGCCCACGGCAAGCTTGTTCATGCCCGAGTAGCCGGTGGGGAACAGTGCCGCATGCCAGCCAAACAGGCGCTCGGCGGTCAGCGGGGAGGCAGCGTGGGATGTGGCATCGAGCACCATCTCGACGACGCCCTCGACGCGCCGGTCCACCGGCGCGATCGCGCCGATGTCCACGCCCAGGCGCCGGGCGATGGACGAACGCACCGATCCGACATTGAGGACTTCGCCCTCGATTTCGCTGGTTTTGACGACGTCGTCGGTGAGCGCGGCCAGACTGGCCTGGTCACGCAGCGCCATGCCCACGTCGGCCAAACGGCCCAGCAACACGCCTTGGGCGCGACTGACTTCGGTCAACGGCCCAATCAGGGGCGCCAGGTCATAGCGCCAGGCCGGCCAATCGCCGGCTTGCCAGATGTAGAGCTTTTCTCCGCTATCCATGCGGAGATTAAACACCTTATTCGCCGCAAGGGCAAGCCATTCTCCGCGTGATGTGCGGCGAATAGGGCCGCTAATCGCCGCATTGAGCTGGAAATGATGACGAGGGTATGGGATGCGCTGCCCGCAAACAAAAACGCCGACCTGCAAGGGTCGGCGTTTTCGCTTGAAACTTTGGTGGCCCGGGGCGGAATCGAACCACCAGCACAAGGATTTTCAATCCTGTGCGCGGTCGCTTGCGCTACTCCCTGGCGGGACAGCTCAGACGTAGTCCCTGATGAACTCGTAGTA
>CBIHRX010000480.1:0-3330 GCA_966212555.1 uncultured Massilia sp. | reverse complement strand
CCGCTTCCTGTTCATGGCCCAGTTCCAGCACCTGTTCACGGAAAAGATCATCGCGGAGATGCGCGGCTACCAGGCGGAAGACGGCACGTCGCCGTTCTACGAGGGACTCGGCCGCCACTTCTTCAAGATGGATTTCAACCACGTCGACGGCCTCACGGCGCTGGGTAAAAAATCGTTCATCGCCGAACTGATGCCGCGCCAGCCGCTGTACGTCGCGTACCTGCCGGACGACGCGCAGGCCGTGATCGGCCAGGTGCACCGCTCCACGCTCCCCGCGAGAAAACTCCTGGAACAGGAAGGCATGCACTACGAGGGCTACGTCGACATCTTCGACGCGGGCCCCGTGCTGCAGGGCCGCGTGGCCGAGCTGCGCGCCGTGCGCGACAGCGTGCTGACCACGGCCGAGGAAGGCCACCTTGACGCCGAGTGCGAAGTCACGCTCGTCTCCAATACGAAACTCGACGATTTTCGCATGGTCCTTACCCAGGCCTGCGACGGCGGCCGCAAGGTCGCGCTATCCGTGCGCGAACTCCAACTGCTGCATTGCCAGCCGGGCGATCCGATCCGCTCGCTGGCCCTCAACGTAAGGAAGAACAATGGCTAATGTCTCTAACTACATCGGCGGCGCATGGCTGCCCGGCTCCGGTCCGCAGCTCGACACGATCGACCCGTCCACCGGCCGCCAGACCTGGACCAGCAACGAATCCACGGCGGAAGACGTCGACCGCGCCGTGAAAGCCGCGCGCGCCGCGTTCGAAGACTGGGCCCTCGCGCCGCTCGAACAACGCATCGCCATCTGCCAGCGCTTCCGCGACCTCCTGAAGGAGCACAACGAGGAACTGGCCGCGATCATCGCCGAGGAAGTGGGCAAGCCGTTGTGGGAAGCCCGCACGGAAGTGACGACGATGGCGAACAAGGTCGACATCTCCGTGCAGTCGCATGCCGCGCGCACGGGCGAGACGGCCGCCAAGGTCGCCGACGGCAATGCCGTGCTGCGCCACCGTCCGCACGGCGTGTTCGGCGTGTTCGGACCCTATAACTTCCCCGGCCACCTGCCGAACGGCCACATCGTGCCGGCGCTGATCGCGGGGAACACGCTCGTGTTCAAGCCGAGCGAATACGCGCCGCGCACCGCCGTCCGCACTGTGCAGCTGTGGGAACAGGCCGGCCTGCCCAAGGGCGTGCTGAACCTCGTGAACGGCGGCCGCGCGACCGGTGTCGCACTGTCGCAGCATCCGGACGTCGACGGCATCCTGTTCACCGGCAGCAGCCAGACCGGTGTCGCGCTGCATAAGCAGTTCGGCGGCCAGCCGGGCAAGATGCTGGCGCTGGAAATGGGCGGCAACAACCCGCTCGTCGTGTGGGACGTGAACAATATCGACGCGGCCGTGCACCACGCCGTGATGTCCGCCTTCATCTCGGCCGGCCAGCGCTGCACGTGCGCGCGCCGCCTGATCGTGCAGGACACGCCGCAGGGCCAGGCATTCGTCAACCGCCTCGTGGAAGTGGCGGGCAAGCTGGCCGTCGGTCCGTCGAATGCGGAGTCGCAGCCGTTCATGGGGCCGGTGGTATCCGCCGCCGTCGCGCACCGCCTCGTGCAGGCGCAGGAGATGATGGAAGCGCAGGGCGGCAAGGTCTTGCTGCGCATGCGCCAGCTCGACCCGAACGCGGGCTTCGTCACCGCCGGCATCGTCGACGTCACCGATGCGACGGGCATTCCGGACGAAGAGTGGTTCGGCCCGCTGCTGCAGATCGTGCGCGTGGCCGATTTCGACCGCGCCATCGACGCCGCCAACGCGACGGAATACGGTCTTGCCGCCGCGCTGCTGTCGCCGTCGGAAGACCTGTGGAAGCGCTTCGCGGTCAAGGCGCGTGCGGGCGTCGTCAACTGGAACCGTCCGACGACAGGCGCCGCCAGCTCCGCGCCGTTCGGCGGCGTGGGCAAGTCCGGCAACCACCGTCCGAGCGCCTATTACGCGGCCGATTACTGCGCGTACCCGGTCGCGTCCATCGAAACCTCCGAACTGGACATGCCGGCCAAGCTGTCGCCCGGTCTTACCTTCTGAACGATATGCGCAACGCACGCGAATTCAATTTCGACGGCCTCGTGGGCCCGTCGCACAACTACGCCGGCCTTTCGTTCGGCAACGTCGCCTCGTTCAACAACGTGAGGAGCGCGTCGAACCCGCGCCAGGCCGCATTGCAGGGCCTCGCCAAGATGCGCGCACTTGCCGCGCGCGGCTTCGCGCAAGGTCTGCTGCCGCCGCAGGCGCGCCCGAACTTCCGCCTGCTGCGCCGCCTCGGCTTTTCCGGCACGGATGCCGACGTGCTGGCGCAGGCGTACCGCGAATCTCCGGTGATCCTCGCATGCGCCTACTCGGCGTCGCCGATGTGGACGGCGAACGCCGCCACCGTCAGCCCGTCGGCCGACACGGCCGATGGCCGCGTGCACTTCACCGCCGCTAACCTGAACAACAAGCTGCACCGCGCGGAAGAACACGTGCAGGCCACGCGCACCTTGCGCGCCCTGTTCGCGAATACCGACCGCTTCGTCGTGCACGACCCGTTGCCGTCGACGCCCGCATTCGGCGACGAAGGCGCCGCCAACCACACGCGCTTCGCCGGCGCCCACGGTGCGTCCGGCGTCGAGTTCTTCGTGTACGGCCGTGTCGAATTCGACCCGTCCGCACCGGCACCGACGAAATACCCGGCCCGCCAGACGCTGGAGGCGTCGCAGGCCGTCGCCCGCCTGCACGGCCTCGACGCGGCGCGCACCGTGTTCGCGTCGCAGAATCCGGCCGTGATCGACCAGGGCGTGTTTCACAACGACGTGATCGCGGTCGGCAACGGCAACGTGCTGTTCTACCACGAGCAGGCGTTCGCCGACGAAGCCGCGACGCTGGAGTCGCTGCGCCGCGCGCTGGGCGTCACCGGCACCGATTTGCGCGCCGTGCGCGTGGACACGGGCGTCGTCCCCGTCGCCGATGCCGTCGCCAGCTACCTGTTCAACAGCCAGCTGCTGTCCAGGCCGGACGGCGGCATGGCGCTCGTCGTCCCGCACGAATGCCGCGAGACGGCGACCGTGGCCCGCTACCTGGAGCAGCTGGTAGCGAGCGGTAGCCCGATCGACGAGTTGATCGAATTCGACCTGCGCCAGAGCATGCGCAACGGCGGCGGCCCCGCGTGCCTGCGCCTGCGCGTCGTGCTCACGGACGAGGAAGCGGCCGCGATGCACCAGGGCGTGCTGATGACGGAAGACCTGTATGCGCGCCTCGTGCCGTGGGTCGAGCGTCATTACCGCGACCGCGTGGAGCCGAAGGACCTGGCCGA
>CBIHRX010000479.1:0-3334 GCA_966212555.1 uncultured Massilia sp. | reverse complement strand
ACGATGCCCACGCGCAGGCGGCCCACTTCGCCGCGGTCGATCTGGCGGATGGTGTCGATGGTCATGCGCATGCGGCCCAGCAGGTCGGCCGCTTCGTGCATCAGCGCCTTGCCGGCCACCGTCAGCTCGAAGCTGCGCGTCGTGCGCGCGAACAGGCGCACACCCAGCTCGCTCTCGAGCTTCATGATCTGCTGGGACAGCGGCGGCTGCGAGATGTGCAGGCGCTCGGCGGCGCGGCTGAAGCTTTTTTCTTCGGCCACCGCCAGGAAGTATTTCAGTTGCTTCAGGTCGATCGACATGATGGTCTCAAACGTGGGCTGCCGCGTGCAGCGCCACCGCGAGGCGGGCACCGACGAGGGCATTGTGTTTTACCAGCGCGATGTTCGTCGCAAGACTCCTGCCGCCCGTCAGGTCCTTGATGCGCGCCAGCAGGAACGGCGTCACGGCCTTGCCTTTCACGCCTTGCGCGTCGGCTTCGCGCAGCGCCTGGGCGATGATGCCGTCGATCTCCTCGTTCTTCAGCGCGGATGCCGCCGGCACCGGATTGCTGACGACGACGCCGCCCGTCAGGCCCAGCTGCCACTTGGTGCGGATGAAGCGGGCCTGCTGTTCCGGCGTGTCGAGCTGGAAGTCGGCGTTGAAGCCGGATTCGCGCGTGAAGAACGCGGGGAAGCCGGGCTGGCCGACGCTGACCACGGGCACGCCGTGCGTCTCCAGGTATTCCAGCGTGAGGCCGATGTCGAGGATGGATTTCACGCCCGCGCACACGACGGCGACGTTCGTGCGCGCCAGTTCCTGCAGGTCGGCGGAAATGTCGAAGCTCGTTTCCGCGCCGCGGTGCACGCCGCCGATGCCGCCCGTGACGAACACCTCGATGCCGGCCAGCGCCGCGCAGATCATCGTGGCGGCGACCGTCGTCGCGCCCAGCTTCTTCTCGGCCAGCACGTACGCGAGGTCGCGCCGGCTCACTTTCAGCGCATCGCTGGCGTTGCCCAGCTGTTCGAGCTGGTCGTCCGCCAGGCCCACGCAGATGCGGCCGTCGATGAGGGCGATGGTGGCCGGTACCGCGCCGGCGTCGCGGATGACCTGCTCGACCTCGCGCGCCGTCTGCACGTTTTGCGGGTACGGCATGCCGTGCGAGATGATCGTCGATTCGAGTGCGACGACGGGCTTGCCGGCCGCGCGCGCGGCTTGCACTTCGGGGGAAAACTGGAGGAAGGCTTGCATGTTCAGTCCTGTGAAAGCGGAGGATGTTCGGTGGCGAGGCTGTCCGGCCCCAGCCCGGGGTGCACGGTCTCGGGCACGCCCAGCGTGAGGGCCGACAGGTGCAGCCCGCGGCGGCACGCGAGCACGAGGTCGGCGCCATCGTCTTGCACGAGCGACCAGCAGACGGCGGCGGCGAATGCGTCACCGGCCCCCGTCACGTCGACGACGTCGACCGGCGGCGCGGGCAGGTCGACGATGCCGTCGCCGGCGGTGACGAGCACCCCGCGCGCGCCGCGCGTGACGACCAGGTCGCGCGCGCCCTGGGCCCGGACTTCACGGATGGCCGCCGCGAGCGCAGCGTCGTCCGGCAGCGGACGGCCGACGCGGGCCGCCAGTTCGCCGGCATTGAGGATCAGCAGGCGTACGCCGGTGAGATCCTCGGGCAGGCGCGCCATCTTCGGTTCGGACACGGCGACGAGCACGAGCGGCGTGTCCGTGCGGCGGGCCTGCCGGGCGAGGGCGTCGACGGTGTCCTGCGGCAGGTTCAGGTCGGCCACGACGAGGGCCGCGCCCGCGAGCTGGGCCTGGCGCGCGTCGATGTACGCCGGCTCCATGCGGTCGTACAGCGCCATGTCGGCCAGCGCGACGACCATCTCGCCGTCGCGGTCCAGCACCGCCGTGTACGTGCCGCTGCAGCAGCCGTCGAGACGCAGCGCGCCCCGCACGTCGATGCCGAGGCTGTCCGCGTGGTCGAGCAGGGCGGCGCCGGAGGAATCCGCGCCGATCGCGGTCAGCAGCGCGACCGTCGTGCCCAGCCTGGCCAGGTTCTCGGCGATGTTGCGCGCCACGCCGCCGAACGATTCGCTTTGGCTGGCCGGGTTCGACGTGCGCAGGGCGATCGTATCCGTCGAGCGCAGCTTGCGGTCGAGGTTCGCCGCGCCCACGCACACGACGGGACGCCGGTCCGGCAACACGTAGGCGCGCCCGAGCAGCTTGCGCTCGCGGATCAGGCCCGCGATGTAGCCGGCGACCGCCGAGCGCGACAGCCCCAGCTGGTTGGCGAGCTCCTGCTGCGAGATGAAAGGGTTCGCGCGGATGGCCTCGTACAACTGTTGTTTCTTCGACGATTCGGTCACGATGACGGATGGGTTAAACTTTTGTTTTTCATCTTAAACATATGTTTGCACGAGGTCAACGCGGATAGATGCCTGGTCGGAGTCTAGCGCGAATTTATTCCGTGAAGATATAAATCTGCCAGAAAAATGGTATTTGCCAACACAATCGGCATTCATGCATAGTTGGCATATTTTGGTGCATCCAGCCGCCCCATCCTCGACCAGACCGCGACAATGACTACTCACCAGTTCAGCAACACCCCCTTCGAAGCCGCCGACGTCATCCGCGCCCGCAAGCCGGGCTTCACGCCGCGCGTGGCCCTGATCCTCGGGTCCGGCCTCGGCGTGCTGGCCGAACAGATGGAGGACGCGGTGTCGATCAGCTATGCCGACCTGCCGGGCTTCCCGATCAGCACCGTGCATGGCCACGCGGGCGAACTGGTGCTGGGGACGCTGGCCGGGGTGCCGGTCGTGTGCATGAAGGGCCGCGGCCATTTTTATGAAGGCTATGGACCGGCCGTGATGACCTCCGCCGTGCGCACGTTCAAACTGATCGGCTGCGAACTGCTGTTCGTGACGAATGCCGCCGGCTCGCTGCGTCCGGAAGTGGACGCGGGCAGCGTCGTCGTGCTGACGGACCACATCAACCTGCTGCCGGGCAGCCCGATGGCCGGCCCGAACGACGACCGCTTCGGTCCGCGCTTCTTCAGCATGGCCAATGCATACGATGCCGGCATGCGCGACCTGATCAAGGCCACGGCGGCGGAGAAGAACATCACCGTGAACGAAGGCGTGTACCTGGCGTGCCCGGGCCCGAACTTCGAGACGGCCGCCGAGATCCGCGCCTTCAAGGCGCTGGGCGCGGACGTCGTGGGCATGTCGGTCGTGCCGGAGGTGATCTCGGCGCGCCACTGCGGCCTGAAGGTCGCGGGCGTCTCCGCCATCACGAACCTGGCCGAAGGCCTGACCCCGTTCCCGCTGTCGCACGAGCAGACGCTGAAGTATGCTGCGGT
>CBIHRX010000478.1:0-3347 GCA_966212555.1 uncultured Massilia sp. | reverse complement strand
GGGCATGAGCTGGAACGGCATCGTGGGCAAGGCCGAGTTGCGTGCGACGTCGCCCGTGTATATCGCCGACGCCCAGGTGTTCCCCGACGTGGCCACCCGCAGCGTGCGCGTGAAGCTCAAGGTCGGCAACGGCGGCGGCAAGGCCGGAGCGGGGACGGTCACGGCCAACGGGCGGCGCTTCCCCGTGCGCTGGACGGCGGACGGCGGCAGTGCCGAGTTCCGCGTGCAGTACCCGCAGGATGCGCCGACGTGGGACGAATTCCATCCCGTGCTGCAGACGCTGAAACTGCGCCTCGCGGGGCCCGGCGTGGACGACGCCCGCGCCGTGTCGTTCGGTTTCGTGCAGGTGGCGGCGCGCGGCACGGACATCCTCGTCAACGGCCGCCCCGTGTTCCTGCGCGGGACGCACCACGGCGGCGACTTCCCGCTCACCGGCTACCCGCCGACCGACGTCGCGTATTGGAAAAAGATCTTCGCCATCAACAAGGCGTGGGGCATCAACCACATCCGCTTCCACTCGTTCACGCCGCCGGAAGCGGCATTCCAGGCGGCGGACGAGGTGGGCATCTACCTGCAGCCGGAGCCCGGCATGTGGAACCGGTTCGAACCCGGCTCGCCCATCGAGGCAGCGCTGTACGACGAGACGGAGCGCCTCATTCGCGCCTACGGCAACCACCCGTCGTTCCTGCTGCTCAGCCCCAGCAACGAGCCGTCGGGCCGGTGGAAAGAAGTGTTCGCGAAGTGGACGGCGCGCTTCCGTGCCGAGGATCCGCGCCGCCTGTACACGAACGGCACGGGCCACACGGAACCCGTCGTGCCGGAGCTCGACAAGGACGTCGATTACCTGGCCGTGCAGCGCATCGGCCCGAAACCGCTGCGCAACAAGACCGGCTGGTTCGGGCGCGACTTCGCGGCGTCGCTGGACGGCATCCGCGTGCCGGTCGTCGGACACGAGACGGGCCAGTGGGTCGCGTATCCGGATTATTCGATCATCGACAAGTTCACGGGCTACCTGCAACCGGGGAATTACGAGATCTTCCGCGAGTCCGCGCGCCGCCACGGCGTCCTGGACCGCAACCGCGACTTCGCGCTGGCGTCCGGCGCGTGGCAGCTCGCCTGCTACAAGGAAGAAATCGAGGCGGTGCTGCGCACGCGCGGCATGAGCGGCTACCAGCTGCTCGACCTGCACGACTACCTCGGCCAGGGCACGGCGCTCGTCGGCCTCCTCGACACGTTCTGGGAACCGAAGGGGTATGCGACGCCGGACGCGTTCCGGCGCTTCAACGGCGAGACGGTACCGCTGGCCAGGTTGACGCGCCCGGTCCTCGCGGCGCGCGACACGTTCGACGTGCCCGTGGAGATCGCGCACTACGGCGCCCGTCCGTTGAGGGGCGCGCGGCCGTGGTGGCGCATCGAGGACGACGCCGGCCGCGCCGTGGTCCAGGGACGGTTCGCGACCCTCGATATCCCGATCGGCAAGAACATCCCGCTGGGCCGCGTCGAGACGGACCTCGCGCGTTTGCCCGCGCCCGCGCACTACCGGCTCGTCGTGGGGCTGGACGGCACGGGCATCGCCAACGACTGGAATTTCTGGCTGTACCCCGACCAGGTCGACACGGCCGCTCCCGCCGGCGTACTGGTGACGCATGCGTGGCCGGAGGCCGAGGCGCGGCTGGCGCAGGGCGGCAAGGTGCTGTACCTGCCGCGCAAGGCGGACCTGGACTGGACGTCGCCGCCGCTCGCGGACGTGCCCGTGTTCTGGAACCGGTTGATGAATCCCGGGTGGTCGCGCATGCTGGGCCTGTGGGTCGACCGCGCGCATCCCGCGCTGGCGGGGTTCCCGACCTTCGACCACATGGACTGGCAGTGGAGCGACCTCGTGGCGGGCGCCCGCGCGTTCAACCTGGAGCGCCTGCCGGCCGGGCTGCGGCCCATCGCCCAGCCGATCGACGACTGGAACCGCAACTACCGGCTCGGCGCCGTGTTCGAGGCGAAGGTGGGGGACGGCCGGCTGGTGGTAGCCACGTTCGACCTCGAGAACCGGCTGGACGAGCGTCCCGCCGCGCGCCAGCTGCGCCGTTCGCTGCTGGACTACATGGCCGGTCCGCGCTTCCTGCCAGCCACTCCCGTCGACGCGGCCGCGCTGCGCGCCAGCCTGTTCGACACGCGCGTGATGAAAAAGCTCGGCGCGAAGGCCGGCGGCTGGCCCGATGCGGCGAATGTCGTGGACGGCGATCCGAATACCTATAGCCTCGTCACGGTGAAGGGCGATGTGCCGCGCCCGCAGCCGGTATTGACGATCGGCTTCGCGCAGCCCGTGCCGTTCGACGGCCTCGTGCTGATGCCGCGCCAGAACCACCGCGACCACGAGGGCGACGTGCGCGAATGGCGCATCGAGGCCAGCGACGACGGCACGACGTGGCGCGACATGGCCAGGCCGGCGCTCCAGTCGACGTTCGATCCGCAGACCGTGCGTTTCGGGCAGACCGTCACGGCGCGCTGGCTGCGGCTGACGTCCCTGTCCGGTTTCGGTCCGGACCGCGCCAGCGCGCTGGCCGACGTGGCGGTGCTGTATGCCGGTCCCGCGCTGCCGGAGGAAGGGGGCGAACTGGAATACAAGCGGTCGCGGTCGACATCGGCGGACGTCGACGAGGCGGGGATGGACGACCGGCCGCGCAGGCGGGCACGCTGAAATCGTATCGGTCGCGCGAAAAATTTCATTGGTCTCGCGGAGGCCGTGCGACTATCATCCGATCAACGCCGCCAGCCGTAGGGCGGGCACCCTGTGCCCGCGCGTAAGCAAACGTCCGCGTGGGCGCGGGGCGCCCACCCTACGTTCGTTGGAGATTCGATGTATCGCTTGACTGTACGCGCCTTGCCGGCGCTGGCCTTGTGCATTGCCGCCGCATTCGCGCCGGCCCGCGCGGCCGAACCCATGTTCCACAATCCGCTGGTGCAGCAGCGCGCCGACCCGCAGGTGAGCCTGCAGCCGGACGGCTGGTACTACTATACGGCGACCGTGCCGGAATACGACCGCATCGAGATCCGGCGCGCCCGTTCGCTCGACGACCTGGGCGCCGCGCCTGCGAAGACCGTGTGGCGCAAGCACGCGACCGGCGCGATGGGCGCGCACATCTGGGCGCCGGAGATGCACCGCATCGACGGCAAGTGGTATATCTATTTCACGGCCGGCAGCGCCGAGCATCCGTGGGAAATCCGCCTGTATGCGCTGGAAAACGCGTCCGCCGATCCGTTCGCGGGCGAGTGGGTCGAGCGCGGCCAGGTCAAGACCGGCTGGGAATCGTTCTCGCTGGACGCCACCACGTTCGAACACCGCGGCCAGCGCT
>CBIHRX010000477.1:0-3355 GCA_966212555.1 uncultured Massilia sp. | reverse complement strand
GGGTGAGCGTCGCCCCGTTGTGTAACTGCAACGCGGCGACGAAACTGCGATCCGGCGTGGGTGGGCTGTTATGATTCCAGCGACGTCCCCATGAGAGGTGACGGCCGGAGACAATCACCCACCATGCCATATGCAAGAGTTTTATAAGAAGGCGTTGTACGCGTTCGTGCTCATCGTGCTCGCGGACGCGCTGCTGGCGATCGTACTCGTCGATCAAAGCTACCTGTCGCAGCGTCTGCTGCCGGCGCAGGAGGGCGGCGCCGAGCGCGCGATCCGCTGGCGCCACGGTTTCACGTCGATACCATGGGATGGCCGGTTCATCCGCCTGGACCAGTCGGCGCCCGACCAGCTGCGTTTCGACCTGAACCTGCCCGCGGACGGCCAGGACATCAACGTGTCCGCCGACCTGCTGGCGGTCGACGGCAAGGGCAGGCCGGCGCAGGCGGACCTGTCGAAATACAGCACCGTGTCGTTCGTCGCGAAATGCGCGCCCGCGAGTTCCATGTTCTTCGTCGTCTCGATCTTCGACGAGCACGTGTCGCAGCCGGGGAATTACCTGACGTATCCGCCGGCCCAGACCTACTTCTCGTGCAACGAGCAGGGCGTGCCCGTCACGCTCGACCTGACGCGGCTCACGATTCCGCAATGGTGGTTCGAGACGCTGCACCGCGACCTGGCGCGCCAGGACTATACGCTGGACCGCGTGGAACGCCTCGTGTTCGGCGCCACGCCGCAGAGCCCCCGCGGCATCCCGGCCCACGTCGAGATCAGCTGGATCACGCTGCGCGGCCGCGACTACCGCTACCTGGCCTGGCTGGCGGGCCTCGTGGCGGCGGGATGGGTCGCGTTCGGCGTGTGGTTCTTCCGGGCCCACGCGCGCGCGATGCTGGCGAGCGTGGACACGCAGCTCAAGAAGGACCTGCCGCTCGTCGCCTACCGCCAGCTGACCCTGGAGCCTTACCGCGACAAGGAAAAGGCGGCGGTGCTGAAGTTCATCGCGACGAATTACACGAATCCGGAACTGGACCTCGAAGGCGTCGTCGCCGCCACCGGGACGAACCGGACCAAGGTCAACGAGGTGCTGAAATCGGAACTCGGCATGACGTTCACCAGCTACCTGAACAAGCTGCGCCTGACCGAAGCGGCACGGCTGCTCACCGAGCAGGACGGGACGACCGTCGCCGAGATCGCGTACTCGGTGGGGTATGCCAACGTCTCGTATTTCAACAAGCTGTTCAAGGAAGAATACGGGTGCACCCCGAAAGCCTTCCGCACGCTGGCGGACCAGCAGGATCCGCCCGCCGATCCTCCGCAGGAAACGGTGGCGCCCTGACTGCCGCCGTTGCGCGCACCCGACACATCGCAATTTTCATGTGCCGTGCTGGTGATTTTCAGAATTGTTCCATTGGTTTCTCTTAATCAAAATTGTTGCACCGCCATCAAGGGGTAAGTGCCGGCATCCGGCAACCCGATAAGAACGGACGCACAAGAACGCAGAGGAGAAATCAGTGAAGCAGTTTCAAAGAACCGCCATCGCAACGGGGGCAGCGCAGTTCGTGCTGTTGGCCAGCGGGGCCATGTTTGCGCACAATGCCCTGGCCGACGACACCACCAAGAAGGACGACACGACGACCGTCGTCGTCGTGGGCCAGCGCGCCGCGCTGGAATCGGCCGCGATGCGCAAGAAGAATGCCGACGAAATCGTCGACTCCATCGTCGCGGACGACATCGGCAAGCTGCCGGACAAGTCGGTGACCGAAGTGCTGCAGCGCGTGGTCGGCGTCACGATCGACCGCACGCTCAACCGCATCGACCCGCAGCAGGGCGTGGGCGACGGCGTCAATCACTATGCGGCGGAAGGCACGGGCGTGGCGATCCGCGGCCTGTCGTACGTGCGTTCGGAACTGAACGGCCGCGATTCGTTCTCCGCCAACGGCGGCCGCGCGCTGAGCTTCGAGGACGTGCCGCCCGAACTGATGTCCGGCGTGGACGTGTACAAGAGCCCGTCGGCAGAGCAGATCGAAGGCGGCGTCAGCGGCCTCGTGAACCTGCGCACCGCGCTGCCGTTCGACTACAAGGGCATGAAGGGCGCGCTGTCGGTGGAAGCGCGCCGCTCGCAACTGCGCGGCAAGAATTCGCCGGGCGTGTCGGGCCTGCTGTCGAACCGCTGGAACACGGACTTCGGCCAGTTCGGCGCGCTGATCGACATCGCCCGCTCGCGCATCAACACGCGCAGCGACGGCATGCAGATCAACCCGTACATCATGCGCACGGATGCCGTCAAGGACGATAAAAGCGGTACGCCACGCTGGATCCCGAACGGCAGCTACTGGACGACGAACAACTTCGAGCGCGAGCGCGACGGCGTGTACGGCGCACTGCAGTGGAAGAAGGATCGCCTGTCGTCCTACCTGACGTATTTCCGTTCGAAGTACGACATGAACACGACGGAATACGGCATGAACCTGACGTCGCCGAACTCGGCCACCGTCGTGGTCGACCCGGGTGCCACCTTCGGCAGCAACGGCGCGATGTTGACCGGCACGCTCCGTTCGCCGAACGATCCGGGCATGAGCCTCAGCAGCTCGTCCCGCGGCTCGGGCCGCAAGGCCGACACGAGCGACCTGGCCTGGCACGGAGATTGGCGCGCGACCGACCAGTGGTCGTTCAGCACCGACCTGCAGCACACCCGCGCCACCGCGGGCGGCTACGACAACCTGGTCGGCCTGCAGGGCTACCTGCCGAAGCTGACGTGGGACCTGGGCAAGTCGCCGGCCGAAATCCAGTTCGACGCCGCCGACCGCGCGGCCCTGCAGAATCCCGGCACGTATTACTGGGGCACGACCCAGGAACACCGCGACAATGCCGTCGCGCAGCTCAACGCGGCACGGGTGGACGCCAAGTTCACCTTCGACAGCCCGGTGCTGAACGACCTGCGTTTCGGCGTGCGCGTCACCAACCGCAGCTCGGAAACGCGCTCGACGCACGGCAACGAGTGGACCTGGATCGCGCAGCCATGGTTCGCCGGCGACCAGAGCTGGCAGGCGATCACGGGCCTGCCGTACCTGAGCGACCCGCGCTTCTCCGGCCCCGCCACGACGATCGGCTTCCCGAACTTCTTCGGCGGCAAGATGGGACAGCCGCCGGCGATCGTCATTGCGGATCCGGCGCTGAACACGCCGGCCGGCGACGGCCCGCCGCCGGGCTTCGTCAAGATCCACGGCTATCCGAGCCTGCTGTGCCGCGACAATCCGTGCAATTCCAACGCGTTGTGGACCCCCGCCGCGTACGGCGACGCCCTGGGCCTGAACCAGCAGCGTGAACGTACCCAGGCCGCGTACGCCCAGCTGCGCTT
>CBIHRX010000476.1:0-3358 GCA_966212555.1 uncultured Massilia sp. | reverse complement strand
CGGTTTTTGAAAACAATATTCCGGACACCAGTGCGCTTCCGCGGGAACGACGGTCGTTCAGCGCGCGATCGCGCTCACCCTGGCGCCACCGTTCGGCGTCAGATTCTTCTGGTCGAGCAACCGCGTCATCGCGTCCGCCGGCACCGGCTGGCTGTAGTAATAGCCCTGCGCGGCCAGGCAGCCGTGCGCCGTCAGGAACGAGACGTGCTCGGGGCTGTCGACGCCTTCCGCGATCAGGTTCAGGTGCAGGCTGTGCGCCATCGCGATGATGGCCGTGACGATCGCGGCATCGTGCGCCTGCTCGTTGATGCCGATGACGAACGAGCGGTCGATCTTGAGCGCGTGGATGGGGAAGTTCTGCAGGTAGGCGAGGCTGGAATAGCCGGTGCCGAAGTCGTCGATGGACAGTTGCACGCCCATGTCGCTCAGCCGGCGCATGACGTCGAGGTTGTCGTCGCTGGGCTGCATCGTCAGGCTTTCCGTCAGTTCGAGTTCCAGCGCGTCGGCCGGTACGCCCGTGTCGCGCAGCACCTGGGCCACGAACTCGGTCAGGTTGGCCTGGGTGAACTGGCGGGCCGACAGGTTGACGGCGATCCGCATGTCCGGATGGCCGCCGTCGCGCCAGCGCTTCAGTTGCGCACAAGCCTGGCGCAGCACCCATTCGCCGATCGGCACGATGATGCCCGTCTCTTCGGCGATGGCGATGAACTCCGCGCAGGAACGGGGCGCCTTGCCGGGAGGCGTCCAGCGCAGCAGCGCTTCGGCCGAAAAGATCCGGCCGCTCTCCATGTCGACCTGCGGCTGGTAGTACACGGAAAACTCGTCGTGGGCGAGCGCCTGGCGCAGCTGGCTGGTCGCCGCCATGCGCCGCTTCGCCGCCTCGTGCAGGGCCGGCGTGAAGAACTGGTACGTGGCACGGCCCTTCTGCTTGGCCTGGTACATGGCGGCATTGGCCGCGCGCAGCAGCGCGGATGCGTCGCTGCCGTCGGACGGGAACAGGCCCACGCCGATGCTGGCGCTGACGTGCAGCTCGTGGTCCTCGACGTGGAACGGCCGGCCCAGGGTCTCGAGGATCTTGCCCGCCACGAGCGCGGCATCGTTGCTCGTCCGCAGGGCCGCGAGGCAGATGCCGAACGCATTCCCGCCCAGGCAGCCGAGGCTGTCGCCCTCGCGCGTGCATTGCTGCAGCCGGGTGGCGACGGCCTGCAGCAGGCGGTCGCCGATCCGCTCGCCGAGGGAATCGTTGATGGTCTTGAAGTGGTCCAGGTCGATGTGCAGCTGCGCGACCATCTCGTCCTGGTGGCGCCGCGCCTGGGCGATCGCCTGGTTGATCCGGTCTTCCAGCAGCAGGCGGTTGGGCAGCCCCGTCAGGGCATCGTGATGCGCCATGTAGTCGATGCGCCGCTCCGCCTGGTTGTAGTCGGCGATCTTCTGTTCCAGCCTGGCGTTGGTCCGGACCAGCTCCGCCGTGCGCTCGGCCACGCGCTGCTCGAGCAGGTCGTTCGCGGCCAGCAGCTCGGCTTCGGTGCGCCGCAACTTCGCATTCTGTTCCGCCAGGCGCTTTTGCGCGCTGCGCAACGCAAGATGGGTCGTCACGCGCGCCCACACTTCGTCGATCTGGAACGGTTTGGTGACGTAGTCGACGCCGCCCGCCGCGAAGCCCGCCACCTTGTCGTGGGTCTCGGACAGCGCGGTCATGAAGATGACGGGGATGTCGCGCGTACGGGGGGAGGCCTTGAGGCGCCGGCACGTCTCGAAACCGTCCATGCCGGGCATCATCACATCGAGCAGGATCAGGTCCGGCTGCACGAATTCCGCGCGGGCCAGGCCCTCCTCGCCTTCTTGCGCGACCGCCACCCGGACCTGGCGACCCTCGAGATACTCGACGAGGATCCCCACGTTGGCCGGCGTATCGTCGACAATCAGGACGGTCGGGGTGCCCGCATCCAGGGGCTCGACAGGGGTCGTCATCATCGGCTCCGTCCACTGGTCCCTCGCTTCGGAGGGACTTACGCTGTAATGACGATTCTAACTCAAACTAACATCCTGGCAATCCTCATTTTGCGCCAATGTGGTGCGCCGGCAGTGCCGTCCCGCAATCCTTGCAGAACCGGGCGGTGGCTTCATGGCCGCCGCTGCCGCATGCGGGACAATGGAAGTGCGCGCGCGCCGGCCCGGTCCGGCGGTCGCCGCGGCGCAGCGTCATCTCGGCCGTCACGATCCCGGTCGGCACGGCGAGGATGCCCCACCCCATCAGCATCATGAACGAGGCGATCGCCTTGCCCAGGTTGGTGTGCGGCGTGATGTCGCCGTACCCGACGGTCGTCATGGTGACGGTCGCCCAGTACATCGCGACGGGGATGCTCGTGTAGCCGTTCTGCGGCCCTTCGACCACGTACATGACCGTGCCGAGGATCAGGATCGCCATCAGCACGACGGACAGGAACACGAGGATCTTGCGCCGGCTGGCCGCGAGCGCTTCGCCAAGCCGCGTGTATTCCTCGATGTACAAGGTCAGCTTGAAGATGCGGAAGACGCGCAGCAGGCGCAGGATGCGGATGTCGAGCAGCAGTTCCGTGCCCGGCATGAGCAGCGAAAAATACGACGGCAGCACGGCCAGCAGGTCGATCACGCCGTAGAACCCGCCGGCATAACGCCACGGCCGCTGCACGCACACGAGCCGCGCCACGTACTCCACCGTGAACAGCGCGGTGAAGCCCCATTCGAACGCGTTCAGCAGTTCCGCATGGTCGCGGTGCAGCCGCGGCACGCTGTCCAGCACGACGACGAGGATGCTGAGCAGGATGGCGCACACGAGGGCGATGTCGAAGCGCCGCCCGGCCGGGGTGTCGGCCTCGAAGATGACGTCGTACATGTGCCGCCGCCACCCGGGCGGCGGCTTGCCGTAGGCGACGGGCGCCTGCGGGACGTACGGCGGCGCGGCGTTGTCGTCTTCCCTGTCCTGCTTCATGGCGCGGTGGGTGGTCCCTTCAGTTCGATCACGTTGCCTTCCGGGTCCGACAGGTAGATCGACGGCCCTTCGCCCTCGGCGCCGAAGCGCGGCGCGGCCGGTCCCGCCTCGATGCCGTGCGCGGCCAGGTGGGCGCGGATCGCGTCTTCGTCGAACGGCTCGACGCGGAAGCAGAAGTGATCGACGTTGCGCCCCTCCCGGCCCGGGGCCCCCCCCCCCCCCGCCCCCCCCATGGCGGGGCTACGGGGCGCGGCGCCCCACGCAAACCCCCCGCCCCCCGGCCCCAGTGCGGTGCGGGGGCGTACGCCCCCGCCCGCCCGGCGGGGGCCGGCCCCCGGCCCTGGCAGCGCGCCTCGTAGGCCCGGGACAGATCGCGCGCCAAGGGTC
>CBIHRX010000475.1:0-3381 GCA_966212555.1 uncultured Massilia sp. | reverse complement strand
CGTCACCTGCGTGGCGAGCCACGTCAGGCGGTCGAACACGGGCTCCGGCGCCGAATCCACCAAGCCGCTCGCCGCGACGGCGGCCAGGCGCGCCTTCTCGTCCGGCGGCGCGGCATCGGGCCGGCATTCGGGATCGGTGCCCGGCCCGGCCGGGGGCGGCTGCGGCTGGCCGGCCCTGGCGGCCAGGAGGCGCGTCACGGCGGACAGGTGCACGCGCCGGTGGCCGCCCGGCGTCTTCCACGAGGGCAGGGCGCCGCTTTCCAGCCACAGCTGGGTCGTGCTGACGGCCACGCCGAGCAGGCGCGCGGCGGCGGCCGTGGTGAGGACGGGATCGTCGGAATCGGCTTGGGAAGAAGTCGGCATGGGCCGCATTCTACGTGCATGGCCATTGCACATCAATAAAATTGACGGATTTGATTCGTTGCTTTCTCGTGTACTCTGCAATTAACGGATTATATGACGCAAATATCTGTTGACCGCTGGAAATTTGACAGCCAGAATCCAGTGAATTAGTCAAATCCGTCAAATAAAACAAGGCGCCCATGCCCCTGACCCACCTCCGCCCGCGCGGCGAAGCCGCCCGTCTCGACGTGTTGCGCAAGCTGAACCTGCTCGACACGCCCCCGAGCGAGGCCTTCGACCGCATCACCCGCATGGCAGCCCAGTTGTTCGCGCTGCCGATCGCGGCCGTGTCGCTGACGGACAGCAACCGCCAGTGGTTCAAGTCGCGCGTCGGCGTCGCGCACGACTCGATTCCGCGCTTGCAGGCGCCGTGCGGGCAGGTGGCCGACGAGAGCGCCATGCTGGTCATCGAAGACCTGCAGGCCGACGCGGACTACCGCGACTGCCTGCTGGCCGCGTCGGGCGTGCGCTTCTACGCGGGCGCGCCGCTCGTCACGCACGACGGCTGGTGCCTGGGCGCGATGTGCGTGCTGGGCACGAACCCGCGCACGATCACGGACGTGGAACGCGCCGCGCTGGCCGACCTGGCGGCGATGGTGATGGAGCAGATCGAGCTGCAGCATGCGCTGGGCCGCGTGGACGCCGTCAGCGGCCTGCCGAACCGCACGCAGTTCATCGACGATTTCAAGGACCTCACCATGGACGCGCCGCGCGGCGAACACCGCCTCGCCGCGCTCGTGAACCTGGCGAGTCCGGAACAGCTGGGCACCGCGATGCGGGCGATGGGCGCGTCCTACCTCGACGAGATCGTCGGCGAGGCCGTGCGCATGCTGGAGGCGACGATCGGCAAGACGAGCACCGTGTACCACATCGGCGCGACGGAATTCGCGTTCGTCGCGCCGGCCGGCAGCGCGCTGGATGCGTTCTGCGTGGACCTGGAGGACTGGCTGCGCCGGCGCGCGCAATCGGTGACGTCGCGCTTCGTGACGACGGCGACGGTGGGCGTCGTGCCGTTCCAGCTGGGCCCCACGGCGTGCGCGGACCTGCTGCGCAACCTGCACTCGGCCGCGTGCCACGCGTTCGAGATGGACCGGCGCGTCTCCGTGTTCTCGTGGGAGCAGGATGCCGTGTACCGGCGCCGCTTCTGGCTCATCAACGAATTCGGCGCCGCGCTCGAGAACAGCGGCCAGTTGCGCCTCGTGTACCAGCCCAAGATCGACCTGGACAGCGGCGCGTGCATCGGCGCGGAAGCGCTGCTGCGCTGGACGCATCCGACGTTCGGCGACGTGTCGCCGGGCGAGTTCATCCCCATCGTCGAACAGACGTCGATGGTGCGCGCGACGACGCACTGGGTCGTGGAGACGGCGCTGCGCCAACTGGCGGCATGGTGGGAAGCGGGCCTCGAATTGCAGGTGGCCGTGAACGTGTCGGCCGTGAACCTGCTGGAGCCGGACTTCTGCGCACGCATCGTCGACGGCCTGCGCCGCCACGGCCTGCCGGCGTCCAGCCTGGCGCTGGAGATCACGGAGAGCGCGCTGATGAAGAATCCGCGGCTGGCCGAGGCCACCTTGCGGGCGCTGGACGCGGCCGGCGTGCGCCTCGCGATCGACGATTTCGGCACGGGCTACAGCAGCCTCGCGTACCTGCAAAGCCTGCCGGCGCAGGTGGTCAAGATCGACCAGTCGTTCGTGCGCGGCATCGAACACGACGAGCGCAAGCGCTCACTGGTCGCGGCGATGATCAAGCTGTCGCACGACCTGGGGCACCGCGTGGTGGCGGAAGGGGTGGAGACGGCGGACGTCGTGGACGTGCTGAAGGAGGCGGCGTGCGACGAAGCGCAGGGCTACCTGTATGCGCGGCCGCTGGCGCCGCACGCGTTCGTGCAGTGGGTGGAGCGGAGGGCGCTGGTTGCCTGAACGACGGCTATCAGGCCGCGTCCTTCGCCGCCGCCAGCAACCCCATCTCTTCCGACCCGAGCAGCTTGTCGATATCGAGCAGAATGAGCATGCGCTCGCCGACGGTCCCGAGCCCGCGCAGGTATTCGCCCGACACGGTGGCGCCCAGGTCCGGTGCCGGCTTGATCTGGTCCGGCGTCAAGGTGACGACGTCGGAGACGCTGTCCACCACCATGCCGATCGTGTGGTTGTTGATGTTCAGGACGATCACGACGGTGAACGCGTCATAGGTCGGCGCGCCCACGTCGAACTTGATGCGCATGTCGACGATCGGCACGATGATGCCGCGCAGGTTGACGACGCCCTTCAGGTACTCGGGCGCGTTGGCGATGCGCGTGACGGCGTCGTAGCCGCGGATTTCCTGGACCTTCAGGATGCTGATCGCGTATTCCTCGCCGCCCAGGCGGAACGACAGCACTTCGGTCGCGTCGGTGATGATCTCTTCAGCCATTGAATATCCTCGCTAATTTCCGTGTGGCAATATACCGAAAGATTACGACATTTTTGTGTCCGATACGATGGACAAATGACAATCGCGCACAAAAATGCCGTGGCTGCGGGATGAAAGCAACAATCAGACGGCGTTCGCCGTGTCGATGATGCCGCCGCCCAGGCAGACGTCGCCGTCGTACAGCACGGCCGACTGGCCCGGCGTCACGGCCCATTGCGGGTCGGTGAAGTCGAGCGTGAAGCGGTCGAGGCCTTCCGGCGTCACCGTGCACGGTACGTCGGCCTGGCGGTAGCGGGTCTTGGCCGACAGCGCCCGGGACTCCGGCGGCTCTCCCGCGATCCAGCTGGCCTGGCCGGCGCCGAGGCGCTCCGACAACAGCCACGGGTGATCGTGACCCTGCACGATGTACAGCGTGTTGCTGGCGATGTCCTTGCGCGCCACGAACCACGGCTCGCTCGTGCCGTCCGCATTCTTGTGCGACTTCAGGCCACCGATGCCGATGCCCTTGCGCTGGCCCAGCGTGTAGAACGACAGGCCCACGTGCTCGCCCACCGTCTGGCCGTTGTCCAGCTT
>CBIHRX010000474.1:0-3389 GCA_966212555.1 uncultured Massilia sp. | reverse complement strand
GAAACCCCCCCCGCGCCCCCCCCGCCCTTGTTGTCCCGGTGCCCCCGCGGCCGCGTCGTTTACCGGCACTCAGGCCTTGGCGTCCGCCGTCGCCAGCTTCGCTTCCAGTTCCGCCACCCGCAGTTCCAGCGCCTCCAGCTTGGCGCGCGTCTTGGCCAGCACCTGGGCCTGGACGTCGAACTCTTCGCGCGTCACCAGATCCAGCTTCGAAAAGCCCTGGGTCATCATCGCCTTGACGTTGCGCTCGATGTCCTTGGCCGGCGAGCTTTCGAACGCCTGGTTGAGCTTGCCCTGCAAATCATTGAAAAAATTGTTCATTTCACACTAGTCCTTGAGCCGGCACGCCGCACCAATATGGTGCGTACATACCTGATTTGGTGCGTGCACCGTTCCGGCGCACGCGTCCCGGTCCCGTTTGTTTTTTGAAACCAAAAAAGTGGGGGCGTAAGAGGCGAAAAACAAGCGGGAACCTGCCCCGGGATGGGGTGGCACGCATCCTGCTAATCAACCATTAACCATAACGAGGTCGCAATCCTGGATTGTAAACCCCAACCCAAGAATATGTTCAACTACAAGGGAGTGTCGTATGAAGCGTCGTAACAGCAACTGGTCCCACGTCGCGGTACTGGCAGCAAGCCTGTGGAGCCTTAATATCGGGCTGGCCGGCGCCGAAGAGCAGAAGCCGGACAATGAAGTGAGTTTCAACGCGGCCGTCACGAGCGATTATCGCTACCGCGGCATTTCCCAGTCCCGCCTCGACCCGGCACTGCAGGGCGGCGCCGACTACACGCACAACCCGACCGGCCTGTACGCGGGCACCTGGCTGTCCACCATCAAGTGGACCAAGGACCTGGGCGGCAGCGGCGACATCGAGTGGGACCTGTACGGCGGCAAGCGCGGCAACCTCACGGGCGACATCACCTATGACGTGGGCGGCCTGTACTACTTCTACCCGAGCAATGGCCTGCATCCGAATGCCAACACGTTCGAACTGTACGGCCAGCTCGGTTTCGGCCCGGCCTACGTCAAGTACTCGCATTCGCTGACGAACCTGTTCGGCACGGCCGACAGCAAGGGCAGCGGCTACCTGGACATCGGCGCCAACGTCGACGTCGGCAGCGGCTTCACGCTGAACCTGCACGCCGGCCGCCAGAACGTGCGCCACAACGGTTCGTTCTCCTATACCGACTACAAGCTCGGCGTCACGAAGGACCTGGGCATCTGCTCCGTGGCCCTGTCCTGGATCAAGGCCGATACGAGCGCGTACCTGAGCCCGTCCGCGGAAAACCTGGGCAAGTCCGCGGCCCTGCTCACTGTTTCAAAAACTTTCTGAAGAGGCAATCACATGAAAATGATCACCGCCATCATCAAACCCTTCAAGCTCGACGAGGTGCGTGAAGCCCTCTCGGAAATCAACGTCCAGGGTATCACCGTGACGGAGGTGAAGGGTTTCGGTCGCCAGAAGGGCCATACCGAGCTCTATCGTGGTGCGGAATACGTCGTCGATTTCCTGCCGAAGACCAAGATCGAGGCAGCGGTCGACGATGCCATCGTCGACCAGGTGATCGACACCATCCAGAGCGCCGCCCGCACCGGCAAGATCGGTGACGGCAAAATTTTCGTCTCCAACCTGGAGCAGGTAGTCCGTATCCGTACCGGCGAGACCGGCAACGAAGCGCTGTAAGGGGAATCCGATGATCCATACCATTACAAAACTGATCGCAGGCGTATCCGTCGCCGTGGCGCTGGCCGCAGCGGCCCCGGCCATGGCACAGGATGCCGCCAAACCCGCTGCGGAAGCTGCGGCACCCGCAGCCAGCGCACCGGCTGCCGCCGCACCGGCCGCTGAAGCGCCGGCGGCACCTGCAGCCGCCGCTGCCGCCGCACCGGAAGCGGCCGCCGCCCCGGCCGCCGCACCGACCCCGCAGAAGGGCGACACCGCCTGGATGATGGTCGCCACGCTGCTGGTGATCATGATGACGATCCCGGGCCTGGCCCTGTTCTACGGCGGCCTGGTCCGTTCGAAGAACATGCTGTCCGTGCTGCTGCAGGTCTTCATGATCTTCGCGGTCATCATCGTCCTGTGGTGCCTGTACGGCTACTCGCTGGCGTTCACCGAGAAGACCGCGTTCATCGGCGGCTTCGACCGCCTGTTCCTGAACGGGATCTGGGATCCGGTCAAGGCGTCGTTCACGACCGCGGCCACCTTCAGCAAGGGCGTCGTCATCCCCGAGTTCGTCTACGTGGCGTTCCAGGGCACGTTCGCGGCCATCACCTGCGGCCTGATCGTCGGCGCCTTCGCCGAGCGTGTCCGCTTCGCGGCCGTGCTGCTGTTCGTCGTGCTGTGGTTCACGTTCGGCTACCTGCCGGTCGCGCACATGGTCTGGTTCTGGACCGGTCCGGACGCCATCACGGCCGCCACCGCCGACGCCGAAGCCGCCAAGGCCGGCTGGCTGTTCCAGAAGGGCGCCCTCGACTTCGCGGGCGGTACCGTGGTCCACATCAATGCCGCTATCGCCGGCCTCGTCGGTGCGATCCTGATCGGCAAGCGCGTCGGCTACGGCCGTGAATCGATGGCCCCGCACTCGCTGACCATGACCATGATCGGCGCCTCGCTGCTGTGGGTGGGCTGGTTCGGTTTCAACGCCGGTTCGGCCCTGGAAGCGGGCGACGTCGCCGCGCTGGCCTTCGTCAACACCCTGCTGGCCACCGCCGCCGCCACCGTGTCGTGGGTCTTCGGCGAATGGATCACCAAGGGCAAGCCGTCGATGCTGGGCGGTGCCTCGGGTGCCGTCGCCGGCCTCGTCGCCATCACCCCGGCCTGCGGCTTCGTCGGTCCGATGGGCGGCCTGGTCATCGGTCTCGTCGCCGGCATCGTCTGCCTGTGGGGCGTGAACGGCCTGAAGCGCATGATCGGCGCCGACGACTCGCTGGACGTGTTCGGCGTCCACGGCGTGGGCGGCATCCTGGGCGCGCTGCTGACCGGCGTGTTCGCGGCACCGCAACTGGGCGGCCAGGGCATCTTCGACTACGTCGCCAACAAGATGTCCGCCGACCCGTACTCGATCGGCCACCAGGTCCTCGTGCAGGCGGAAGCCGTCGGCACCACCATCGTGTGGTCGGCCGTCGTCTCGTTCATCGCCTACAAGATCGTCGACGTCGTCGTCGGCCTGCGTGTCCCGGAAGACGAGGAACGCGAAGGCCTGGACATCACGAGCCACGGCGAGCAGGCTTATCACTCCTGATTGTCGAGTTGTTAAGTTGTTCGAAAGCGCCCTCCGGGGCGCTTTTTTATTGCCTAAACGAATATAGGTCTTTAAAAAACGTTCTAACGCCCCAATCTCGGCTTACCATATCGCCAAGAAGCCCGAAGGACGTCATTTTTATGG
>CBIHRX010000473.1:0-3397 GCA_966212555.1 uncultured Massilia sp. | reverse complement strand
GCGGCCGTGTAGTTGTATTCGTTGTAGAGGATCTCGAACTGCAGCGGCATCGTGTTCGTCTCGCCGCGGATGTGGCCGGAGACGACGGACACCGCGCCGAACTCGCCCATCGCCCGGGCGTTACACAGGATCACGCCGTACAGCAGGCCCCACTTGATGTTCGGGAGCGTGACCTTGAAAAAGGTCTTCCAGCCGGACGCGCCAAGTACGAGGGCCGCCTCTTCCTCTTCGCTGCCCTGCGCCTGCATCAGCGGGATCAGCTCGCGGGCGACGAACGGGAACGTGACGAAGATGGTCGCCAGCACGATGCCCGGCACGGCGAACAGGATCTTGATGTCGTGATCCATCAGCCACGGGCCGAACCAGCCCTGCGAACCGAACAGCAGCACGTAGATCAGGCCCGCGATCACGGGCGACACGGAGAACGGCAGGTCGATCAGCGACAGCAGGATGCTCTTGCCGGGGAAGTCGAACTTGGCGATCGTCCACGCGGCGGCCACGCCGAACACGAGGTTCAGCGGCACGGCGATGCCGGCGGCGATGAACGTCAGCTTGATGGCGGACAGCGCGTCCGGGTCGAGCACGGATTCCTTGTACACGTCCCAGCCCTTCTTCAGGGCTTCGGTGAACACGGCCACGAGCGGCACGAACAGGAACAAGGTGAGGAACACGAGCGCGACCGCGATCAGCGCGTAGCGTACCCAGGCCGGCTCCAGCGAATTGGTGGCCTTGCGCGGCGCATTCGCAGCCACGGCGGCCTTGTCTTTCAGATGATTGTCGAGAACGGCACTCATGTTATTTGCCCGCACGCTTGCGCGCCCAGGCCTGCAGCAGGTTGATGGCCAGCAGGAGGATGAACGACACGATCAGCATCACGACGGCGATGGCCGTGGCGCCCGTGTAGTCGTACTGCTCCAGCTTGGTGATGATGAACAGCGGCGTGATTTCGGAGACCATCGGCATATTGCCGGCGATGAAGATCACCGAGCCGTATTCACCGGTGGCGCGGGCGAACGCGAGGGCAAAGCCCGTCAGCAGCGCCGGCACGACGCCCGGCAGGATCACGCGGGTAAAGGTCTGCCACGGGCTGGCGCCCAGGCTGGCGGCGGCCTCTTCCAGTTCGCGCTCCGCGTCTTCCAGCACCGGCTGCACCGTGCGCACGACGAACGGCAAGCCGATGAAGGTCAGCGCGATGACGACCCCCAGCGGCGTGAACGCCACCTTGATACCGAGCGGCTCCAGGTGCTTGCCGATCCAGCCGTTGGACGAATACAGCGCCGTCAGGGTGATGCCCGCGACCGCGGTCGGCAGCGCGAACGGCAGGTCGACCAGGGCATCGACGAAGCGCTTGCCGGGGAACTGGTAACGCACGAGCACCCACGCGACGATGCCGCCGAACACGACGTTGATGGCGGCGCCGATCAGCGCGGCACCGAAGCTCAGGCGGTACGACGCCATCACGCGCGGCGACGTCACCGCACTCACGAACGCGTCCCAGCTCATCGTGAACGTCTTCAGGAAGATGGCCGACAGCGGGATCAGCACCAGCAGTGCCAGATAGAAAATCGTGAACCCGAGCGAGAGCCCGAACCCGGGGATCACCCGGTTGGCGCTGCTACGGGATAGTAAAGTGGTCATCGTACGCCTTATTACAATTTCTTCTAACGGAACGAAATAATCTCACCGGAAAGACATATTACAAACGAAGCATTCCTCATTTGCATAGACGATTCCCGCATTAGCAAGATCCAAAAAGCAGGAAAGGCGCCTTGCGGCGCCTTTTCCTCAGTTCAACTTAGTGGAGCAGCTTGACCGCCACTCCCGCCAGCGTCATCGCCAGCAATCCCCGCAAGACTTTCTCGGGAACGGCCCGGGCGGCCCAGGAACCCAACGTAATCCCGGGCAGCGAGCCGATCAGCAGCGCCGACAACAGCGCCCAGTTGATCGAGCCCAGCCACCAGTGGCCGAACGCGGCGATCGCGGTCAGCGGCACGGCATACGCGATGTCGGTGCCGGCCACCTCGGCCGGCGTCAGGCGCGGGTACAGCATGACGAGCAGCGTGGCGCCGATCGCACCGGCGCCGATCGAGGAGATCGTCACGAGCGTGCCCAGCACCGCGCCGGACACGACCGTGGCGACGACGAGGCTGCGCCCCTGCAGCTGGCGCGACGGCTTGGCGTTCACCCAGGCGAGCATCTTGCCGCGGAACAGGATGGCGACGACGGTCAGCAGCACGGACACGGCGATCGAATAGCGGATCACCTTGCCGATGGACGCATTGAGCGGGCCGAAGTATTGCAGGGCGAGCGTGGCGACGAGGGCGGCCGGCAGCGCGCCGAGGCACAGGCGGCGCACGATGTCCCAGTGCACGGTGCCGCGCGAACGGTGGGTGACGGTGCCGGCGGTCTTGGTGATCGAGGCGAAGGCGAGGTCGGTGCCGACGGCGACGGATGGCGTGACGCCGAACAGCAGCGTCAACAGCGGCGTCATCAGCGAACCGCCGCCGACCCCGGTCATGCCGACCAGCAAGCCAACGGCGAATCCCGACAAAATGTATTGAATGGACATGCTTTACCCCCAGAATGGCTCCAAGGGTAATGGTCCTCAGCCGCAAAACAAACAACACGTTCCTTATTTGCTTATGCGGGCGGTGCGTAACGCCAACTTGATGCCGGCCTCCGCGTGGGCTCGGGGAGCCCACCCTACAGCCAGCGGCGTGCCCACCATGCGCGCCGCGTACGTCGGTTATTTGTTCGGCTGCGGAGCGTCCGCGTGGGCTCGGGGAGCCCACCCTACGGCAACATGAAAATCGTAGTGCGTAGGGTGGGCACCCCGTGCCCACCATGCGTGCCGCGTACGTCGGTTATTTGTTCGGCTGCGGGGTCAGGCGCAGATACGGCTTCGGTGCGTTGAAACCCTTCGGATATTTCTGCTTGAGCTGTTCCGGATCCTGAATGGTCAGCGGGATGATCACGTCATCGCCATCCTTCCAGTTGCCCGGCGTCGCCACGGTGTAGCCGTCGGTTAGTTGCAGGGCATCGATCACGCGCAGCACCTCGTCGAAGTTGCGACCCGTGCTCATCGGGTAGGTGATGATCAGGCGCACTTTCTTGGCCGGATCGATCACGAACAGCGAGCGGACGGTCGCGGTGGCCGACTGGTTCGGGTGGATCATGTCGTACAGTTGCGAGACCGATTTGTCGGCATCGGCGATGATCGGGAAGCCGACGACGGTCTGCTGAGTTTCCTCGATATCCTTGATCCATGCCTTGTGCTGCTCGGCCGGGTCGACGGACAGTGCGATCGCCTTGACGTTGCGCTTGTCGAATTCCGGCTTCAGTTTCGCGGTCAGGCCCAGCTCGGTGGTGCACACCGGCGTGAAGTCGGCCGGGTGCG
>CBIHRX010000472.1:0-3452 GCA_966212555.1 uncultured Massilia sp. | reverse complement strand
CTTTTGCTTCATGTTTGCGCTTTGAGACAAGGTGGCCACAGGTCCGCTCAAGTACACAGACAATGTCCGGCAGTGGCGACGCCTTGCTGTGACAGTCCCGATCAATTGATCCAAAAAGTGCTCTGACCCCGAATCTCACCCGAAACGTGCTCTGACCCCGAATTGCCAACTTGCGCAGTTTGATTGCGCGGCATAAAATCGATAGGTTCCTATCTATTTTATGGCTAATGATGAGCAAGCTACCCGAATCGCTCGAAGAACGCTTCTCGGCGGCGCTGCACACGAGCGCGCGCTTGTGGCGGCTGGCGCTGGACAAGCGCCTCAAGCACCTGGGCGTCGGCCAGTCCGGCTGGATGACGATCGCGATGATCGCCAAGTCGGGCGAGCCGATGTCGCAGCGGGCGCTGGCCGACCTGGTCGGCGTCGAGGGCCCGTCGATGGTGTCGATGCTGGACCGCCTCGAGCGCGACGGCTTCGTCGTGCGCGTGCCCTCGCCCCTTGATCGCCGCGTGAAACTCGTGCAGCTGACGGACACCGGCAAGACCGTCTACGCCGAGGTCCTGAACGAAGCGGCGCCGTTCCGCGCCGACCTGCTGGCCGGCCTCGATCCGCAGGCGCTGGCCGCCGCGACCACCCTGCTGGAGACCCTCAGGAAGCGCCTCGAGGACGGCCTGTGACGACAGCCGCGCCCATCAACCGCACCATGATCACGATCTCGATCATGCTGGCGACGATCATCCAGGCGCTGGACGGCACCATCGCCAACGTGGCGCTGCCGCACATGCAGGGGTCGCTGTCGGCGTCGCAGGACCAGATCACGTGGGTGCTGACGTCGTTCATCGTGGCGGCCGCCATCGCGACGCCGCTGAACGGCTGGCTCGTCGACCGCTTCGGCCTGAAGAACGTGTTCCTCGTGTCCGTCGCGGGTTTTACGCTCGCCTCGGTGCTGTGCGGGATCTCGACCACACTGACGGAAATCGTCATCGCGCGCATGCTGCAGGGCGTGTTCGGCGCGGCGCTCGTGCCGCTGTCGCAGTCGGTCCTCCTCGACATCAACCCGCGCGAAAAACACGGCTCCGCGATGGCCGTGTGGGGCATGGGTGTGATGATCGGGCCGATCCTCGGCCCCACGCTGGGCGGCTGGCTGACGGACAGCTACAGCTGGCGCTGGGTCTTCTTCATCAACGTGCCGATCGGCGCCCTGGCCTTCTGGGGCATCTGGCGCTACATCCACCACACCGACGCCGCGCGCCGCATCCGCTTCGACATGTTCGGCTTCGTCACGCTGTCCATCGCCATCGGCGCGCTGCAGATGCTGCTGGACCGCGGCGAGCAGAACGACTGGTTCGGCTCGACGGAGACGTGGGTCGAGCTGATCCTGACCACGCTCGCGTTTTCCTATTTCATCGGCCACACGCTGACGCGCCCCGCCGGCCAGTCCTTCGTCGACTTCCGCCTGCTGAAGAACGCGAACTACGTCACGGGCCTGCTCCTGATCTTCATCGTCGGCATGGTCTTGTTTGCGACGCGCGCGCTGATGCCGACGATGCTGCAAGGCCTGATGGGCTATCCGGCCAAGCTCGCGGGCCTCGTCACGGCGCCGTCGGGCCTCGGCACGATGGCCGCGATGATGATCGTCGGGCGCCTCACGGGCAAGGTCGATTTCCGCCTGCTGCTGGGCGTCGGCTTCGCCATCACGGCGTTCTCGCTGTGGCAGATGACGCATTACACGCTCGTGCTGGCGCAGTCCGACATCGTATGGCCCGGCGTGATCCAGGGCGTCGGCCTGGGCCTCGTATTCGTGCCGCTGTCGGCCGCCACCTTCGCAACGCTGTCGCCGCAGATGCGCGCGGAAGGCACGGCGTTGTACAGCCTGGTGCGCAACATCGGCTCGTCGATCGGCATCGCCCTCGTGCAGGCGCTCCTCGTGCGCAATACGCAGATCGCGCATGCCTCGCTGGCCACGCAGGTCACCGCGGCCAATCCGGCCGTGCGCGATCCGGCGAGCCTCTACGACATGGCGTCGCAGGCCGGCCCCGCCCTCATCAACAACGAGATCACGCGCCAGGCGTCGATGATCGCCTATGTCGACGACTACAAGCTGATGATGCTGCTGACCGTGGCCGTGATCCCGATGCTGCTGCTGATCCGCCCGCCGAAGGCGGCGGCCGCACCGGCGCAGGTGGACCATGCGGCTCTCGAATAAACCGAAAGACCCTACAGTGCGACACTTCAAACTCTCATCCATCGCGGCCGCCACACTGGCCCTGCTGACCGGCTGCATCAGCGTCCCGCCGGACGCGAACAAGGCGCCGGGGCCGGACTTCGCCAAGGCCCGGCATGCGCCGGCGATCCAGTTGCCGGCCGACGCCTGGCCCGCCGAACAGTGGTGGCTCGACTACCACGACCCGCAACTGAACGCCCTCGTGGCGCGCGCGCTGCGCGACAATCCGTCGTTGACCGTCGCCGCCGCGCGCGTCGCGAGCGCCCGCGCCGCGTTCGGGGCGGAAGTCGCGAACGAAGGCGGCAAGGTCGATCTCGCTTCTGGCCTGAACCGCCAGCGCTATTCGTCGAACGGCTTCTTCCCGCCCCCGATCGGCGGCGCGTGGTTCAACGACGCATCCGTGTCGCTGCGCGCCAGCTACGACGTCGACTGGTGGGGCAAGCACCGTTCACTCATCGCCGCCGCGCTGGGCGAGACGAATGCGGCCGCCGCGGAAAGCGCACAGGCGCGCCAGGTGCTCGCTGCCTCCGTCGTGCAAAGCTACCTGCGCCTGCAGATGCTGTGGGCACGCCAGGACAATACCAACGCCCTCATGGCCGTGCAGCGCGACGTCGTCGCAGGCCGCAAGGCCCGCATGGCGCACGGGCTCGTAAGCCTCGACAGCCTGCAGGGCGCGGAACAGGACTTCGCCAGCCTGCGCGAACAGGCAGCCCGCTACGATACGGATGCCGCGCGCGAACGCGAAGGCCTGCGCGCGCTGATCGGTGGCGACGCCGCCGCATTGACCGACCTCGCCCGCTTCCAGCCCGCACCCGCCATCGACGCCGTCCCGCGCGAACTGGGTATGGAGCTGCTGGCACGCCGGCCCGACCTGCAGGCCGCGCGCTGGCGCGTCGAGGCGCAGCTGGGCCGCGTGGCCGCCAGCGAAGCCGCGTTCCGGCCCGACATCAACCTCGCGGCCGCCATCGGCCTCGATGCGACGTCGCTCGGCAAGCTGCTGCGCTACCCGAGCCGCACGCCGCTGATCGGCGCCACGCTCGACCTGCCCCTGTTCGACAGCGGCCGCCTGCACGCCCGGCTGGGCCAGGCGCGCAGCAGCCGCGACGAACTGCTGGCCGAGTACAACGAGGCCGTGCTGAACGCGGTGCGCGACGTCGCGCGCGAAGCGGCCACCCTGCAAGGCATCGCGAAGGAAACGGAAGCGCATGCCGCGACGCTGGACGCGAGC
>CBIHRX010000471.1:0-3464 GCA_966212555.1 uncultured Massilia sp. | reverse complement strand
TCAATGCTGCTGGCGCTGCTCGCACCGGCGCACGCGGGGACAGCTGACGACATCGCCGCGTGGCCGCTCGACGAACAGCGCGGCAGCCGGACCCGCGAAGCGGTGTCGGGCCGCGACGATCCGGTCGACTACGTCTTCAATCACGCACGTTTCAAGCCGGATTCCGATCCGCTGTGGCGTCCGGCCAGCGCCTGCATCAAGGGCGGTTGCCTGCTGTTCGACGGCTACTCGACGGATATCGCGGCACCGGGCCTCACGGCCGCGCAGCTGGGCGCCGGCTGGACGATCAGCGCGTGGGTCGCGCCGCACGCGTTCGAATGGGGCGACGGCGGCCAGTACTCGGCCTTCCTGAGCCAGTTCGACGAGGCGGGCAAGACCGGCTTTGCGTTCGGCATGTATCGCTTCGGCACGTGGGGCATCAAACTGGGGTTCGGCGGCGCCGAGTTCGATCTGCGCGTGAGCGACCGCAAGCTGCCGAAGGACACGTGGTCGCACGTGGCGGCCAGCTACGATCCGCGCGGACGCGTGGTCCGGCTGTTCCTCGACGGCGAGCAGGTGGCAGCGGGCAGCGGCCCCGCGGCAGGCGCGTTCTACCTGCCGGCGCGGGCGCTGACGATCGGCCGCTATTCGCAGCCGCGCACGGTGGCCGGCGTGTTCCAATTGAATACCTTCCTCGGCCTGATGGACGAAGTGCGCGTCACGGCGGGCGCCGCGACGGGCGAGGACATCGCCCGCCGCGTGCGCGCGGACCTGGCGGCCCACGGCGGCAAGGCGCCGGCGCCGGCGCGGGCCGACGTCACGATCGCACCCCTCACGTTCGCCGGCGACCGCCATCGCCCGCAGTACCACGCGCTGCCGGACTCCGGCTGGATGAACGAGCCGCATGCGCCGTTCTACCACGACGGCCGCTATCACCTGTTCTTCCAGAAGAACCCGTTCGGCCCGTTCTGGCACCAGATCCATTGGGGACACTGGGTCAGCCCCGACATGGTGCACTGGCGCGAGCTGCCCATCGCACTGGCGCCGGAAGACGACGCGCTCGCGCCGGACGGCATCTGGTCCGGCAGCGCCACGCATGCGCAGGACGGCACGCCGGTGCTGTTCTTCACGGCCGGGAACGACAAGGCGCCAGTCCGCGAACGCACCGGGCTCGCGCGGCCCGCGGATGCGGACATGGTGCGGTGGGTCAAATACCCCGTGCCGGTGACCGAGCAGCAGCCGGGCCCCGGGCACACGGGCGATTTCCGCGATCCGTTCGTGTTCCGCGACGACGCCGGCGACCGCTGGTTCCAGCTCGTCGGGTCGCGGATCCCGGGCGGCAGCGGCACGGCGTTCGTCCACGACTCGTCCGACCTCGTCCACTGGCGCTACCGCGGCCCGTTGTTCACGCTCGATGCGCAGCGCTATCCCGGCTTCGACAAGACGTTCGAGCTGCCCGTCCTGCTGCCGGTCGGGAAGGGTTCGGACGGCCGCCCCCGGCACGTGTTCCTGACAGACGTGGGGGCGCAGGCGTATTACTGGATCGGCGTGTTCGACCCCGCCGCCGCGCGCTTCGTGCCGGACAGCGAGGCGCCGCGCGTGTTCGACCTGGACGATCACCATTTTTCCGGTCCCAGCGGCTTCGTCGATCCGAAGACGGGACGCACCATCGTCTTCTCGATCGCCCAGGGCGAACGCAGCCTGCGCGACGAATGGGCCAGCGGCTGGGCCCACAATGCCGGCCTGCCGGTGACGCTCGCGATCGGCCCGGACGACGACCTGCGCCTGGCGCCCATCGACGAACTCCGGAGCCTGCGCCAGGACGTGTTGCTGGACATGGCCGACGTCACGCCCGCCGCGGCGGCGGCCCGGCTTGCAACGATCAAGGGCGACGCGCTGGAAGTGGAACTGGAACTCGCGGCGGACGGCCATGCGCGGCGCGGCCTGGTCGTGCGCCGGGCGCCAGGCGACGCCGAGCACACCGACCTCGTCGTGGATAGCGCGCGCAAGCGCTTCGAGATCGACCGCACGCACACGACGCTGGATGCGGACGCCCGCTCGCGCGGCGTGCAGGGCGGTGCGTTCGACCTGCGCGGCGAGCACCTGCGCCTGCGCGTCTTCCTGGACCGCTCGATGGTCGAAGCCTATCTCAACGGCCGCAAGAGCATCACGAGCCGCATGTATCCGTCGCGGCTCGACGCGACCGGGCTCGGTTTGATCGCGGCGCCGGGCGACCGCGTCGTCAAGCTGAAAGTATGGCGCATGGGTGGGCTGGATGCGGAGGCGTCGACATGGCATCCATCGCGTTGACGGGCGTGGGCAAGACCTACGCCGGCAAGCGCGCCATCCGCGTGCTGGAGAACATCTCGTTCTCGATCGCGGACGGCGAATTCGTCGCGCTGGTCGGTCCGTCGGGCTGCGGCAAATCGACCGTCCTGCGCATGATCGCGGGCCTGGAGGAGGCGAGCGGCGGCGAGATCCGCATCGACGGCGTGCGCGTCAACGAGACGCCGCCCGCCCGGCGCGGCCTGGCGATGGTGTTCCAGAGCTATGCGCTGTACGCGCACATGAGCGTATTCGAGAACATCGCCTTCGGCCTGCGCCTGGCACGCGTGCCGACGCGGGACATCGAGGCCTCCGTGCGCGCGGTCGCGCGCATGCTGCAGCTCGAGCACCTGCTGGACCGCAAGCCGCCGCAGCTGTCGGGCGGACAGCGCCAGCGCGTGGCCATCGGCCGCGCCATCGTGCGCAAGCCGCGCGCCTTCCTGTTCGACGAACCCTTGTCGAACCTGGACGCCGCGCTGCGCGCCGACATGCGCGTCGAGATCGCGCGGCTGCACAAGCAGCTGGGCGCGACGATGGTCTACGTGACCCACGACCAGGTCGAGGCCATGACGCTGGCCGACCGCATCGTCGTGCTGGGGCCGACGGGCGTGCAGCAGATCGGCGCGCCGATGGCGTTGTACGAGCGGCCCGCGAACGTGTTCGTCGCCGGGTTCATCGGCATGCCGAAGATGAATCTCGTCGAAGGCGCCATCGATGCGCACGGCCGGCTCGCGCTGGGCGGCGTGCCCCTCGCGTGGCGCAACGCGGCGGCCAGCAATAGCAGGGTGACGGTCGGCGTAAGGCCCGAGCATCTCGTCCCGGATGCCGCGGGGCCGATCCGCGGCGTCGTCGGGCTCGTCGAGCGGCTCGGGGCCGAATCGCACGTGCACCTGGACGTGGCCGGCCTGTCCCGGCCCCTCGTGACGGCCATCCGGGAAGCGCCGCCGCTGCCCGGCAGCGCCTGGACCGTCGCGCCGGCGGACGGCGCGCTGCACGTGTTCGGGCCGGACGGCGCGCGTCGTGAACACTCGTGGCATTGCATTTCCGACGTTGGCCGGCGAAGGTAGCACGGTGGTGGCACACTTCCGGACGGCCGTTTGTGATGAGCAGCGCCCTGTGCGGCGCCGACGTCCGGGCCACCGGTCCCAAGGGCACGGTCA
>CBIHRX010000470.1:0-3486 GCA_966212555.1 uncultured Massilia sp. | reverse complement strand
ACCCGTCGCTGAAATGCGTGCCGATGAAATAGCCCTTGCCGTCGTCATCCCAGAACGGCGCACAGTCGTCCCAGCCCGGTGACCGCAGCAGCGGGTGCAGCGGCGTCCACGGACCTTCCGGCCGTTCCGCACTGGTCACGAAATAGCCTTCGTCCGGGGTGCCGAAATAGATCCAGAAACGGCCCGCATGGTGGCGGATGGCGCCGGCCCAGATGCCCCGGCCGTAGCGGTTCATCCGCCGCCAGTCCAGTTCCGGCGAGATCTGCGTCAGGTTGGGCACCGCATGGCCGACGGTGCGCCAGTTGACCAGGTCGCGCGAATGCAGCACCGCCATCCCGGGCGAAAACTGGAACGTCGATGAAATCGCATAGTAGTCGTCGCCGACGCGGATCGCATCCAGGTCGCTGTAATCGGCCGGCAGGACGGGATTGCGGTAGCGGCCGTTGCCGAGATCGCCCCACCGGGTCCAGTCGCCCCAGGTGACGCCCTCCCCGGCCCGGCAAGGGTCCGGCACGACGGCGGCGGCCAACAGGACGGACAGTGCGGCGGCGCACCAGCGGGAAAGGTCTCGTTTGAATAGGGTCGACATGATCTGTTGCAGAAGGTCCTGGTCGGTAAAAATTTGTGTGCGCCGGATGGGATTAGGTCTACAATTGTATGGTATCGATAACGTACACGCCTGTCCAGCCGAACAAGGCGATTTGCATGGTGGCGCTGTCGATATGGCCCACATTTGGGCGTACTTCATAGATTAAAAACCTCTGGGGGCGGTTTTTGGGACATTTCCCGGCTCCGACTCCGGCACGCGATGTTATCGGTAACCTAAACACGAGAAGAGGTAGAAACATGGGGGGGACAAACATGAGAGCAATCAAATTCGACCATGCAGCCAGGCGCATCGCCTGCATGGCCGTGTCGATCGGCATCGCGACGACGCTGGTGCCTTTCCCCGGCCAGGTCGCCATGGCCGCGGACCCGATCGACACGATGGTGACGAGCTACCAGCCGATCATCAGCGAATCGATCGATGCGAGCGGATTCAAGCATCCCGGGGTCGGGCTTACCAAGGAGATGCTGGAAACCATGCGGGCCCAGGTCCTGGCGAAGAAGGAGCCGTGGTACACCCACTTCAACATGATGCTCAAGTCGGGCAAGGCGTCGCGGACAGTGGGCATCTCGAACGTCAATGGCGCCGATCCGACGCAGCCGCGTATCCTCGGGATCGATTCCCAAGGCGCCAACGGCCTGTTCATCTCGGATTCCCTGACCGCCTACACGCAGGCGATCCTCTACTTCGTGACCGGCGACGATGTCTATCGTGACAAGGCCATGCGGATCATCCGCCTGTACGAGAAGATGGACCCGAGCAAGTACGTGTACTTCGTCGACTCGCACATCCACACCGGCATCCCGCTGCAGCGGATGACGACCGCGGCGGAAATCCTGCGCTACACGAGCACGCAGACGCCGGCGCTCGCGTGGACGGACGACGACACGGCCAAGTTCTCGGCCAACCTGGTCACGCCGGTGATCCAGACCTTCGACAACTGCAACTGCCGGTTCATGAACCAGCATCTGTACACGACCATCGCCAAGATGTCGGGTTCGATCTTCATGGGCGACCGCGACGGATACAACCAGGCCGTCGAATGGTTCACCGTCAACAAGGATGCACCGGACCCGGCATGGACCGGCTCGATCAAGCAGTTGTTCCGGACGGTGACGCGCAACGACGCCACCGGCGAAGCGATTCCGCCGCAGATCCAGCACGTGGAAATGGGCCGCGACCAGGCGCACGGCGCCGGCGACCTCACCAACTCGGAAATCCTCGCGCGCCTGATGATGGCGCAGGGGACGAAGGTCGACCCGGTGACAGGCACGCCGTCCACCGAATCGAACGCGGTCGGTCCCTACGAATTCATGGATGACCGCCTGCTGGCTGTCCATGAGCTGTTCGGCAAATGGATGGTCGGCTACGACATTCCGTGGGTGCCTGTCGCCATGAGCGTCTATCCGGACGGCAGCATCCGCGCCATGTATACCAACGTGTCGTGGTCGTATCGGGGCCGCCTGACGCAGAACACCTGGGAAGCGTTCTATTACTACAAGTATGTCCGCGGCCTGGACCTGGAACAGCTCGTCCCGAACTACACGACGATCTACGCCAAGCGCAAGGCCTACAACTGGGACGGCGCCGATGGCGGCGGCGATTTCTGGCTGACGCTTCCCAAGGCCGCCGAAGCCGAGGGCAGCAAATACCTGGGCATCCCCATCGTCGATCCGTATCGCGAAGTGGAAGACCGATTCACCGCTTACGATAGCAATTCGGTCGCGCAGACCGAAGGCACGACTGCCTTCGTGAGAAGCACGGCCACGCCGCAAGGCACGCGCCTTGCCGTGTACAGCTACAACGGCGCCGCCGTGCCAAGCATCGGCTTCCGCATCCGGACCAATGGCCAGGCCATGATGGACGTGGACGGCATGTCGCTCGCGTTGCCGGATACACGGGGCCAGTGGCGCTACGTCGTCGTACCGATTAACCTGGGCGATTTCCTGCAGCTCAAGATCACCGGCGCCGGTACCACGGTCGACATCGACCATATCAACGTCAAGTCCAGCACCTTGTTGAGCCCGCCGGTCTTCAAGTCCGGCAATGGCGACACGACGGCGTACACGTATGCCGGCGCCACCGTTCCGGTGACGCTCGATTTCTCCGCCACCGACCCGGCCGCCGGCGACGTGGTGACCTACAACATGGACAACCTGCCACAGGGCGCCACGTTCGATACGAGTACGGGCGCGTTCTCGTGGAAGCCGACGCAGGCCGGCACCTGCACGTTCATTGCCGAAGCCTCGGACGGCAGCACGGTGACCACGAAGCGCGTCAACGTCGTCGTGGGCGCGGACCGGCAGGCGACCGTGACGACCATTACGGCGCCGTTCAAGCCGGACATGCTGTACGTCACGGCGACGAAGACGACCTACGAAAGTGCGTATGCGGACATGCAGAGCACGATCGGCTCTGGCACCGACGATACCTATTTCCAGAAGCTGGCGGCGTTGCGGGCTGCGGTCGCCGGACTGCAGGAACTAACCCCGCTGCTGAAGGACGGCAGCATGGACTACAGGAACCTGTTCTTCAAGACGACCCTGGTGACGAACTTCGGCGACTGGGCCGCGAATGGCGTCGATAACAATACCGACAGCTTCATCGCGTTCACGATCGCGCGGGAAGAAAATCGCACGATGACGCTGGACTTCGGTCCGAGCTTCAAGGTCGCAGCGACCGCGTTCCAGATCCTGCCGCGTACCAGCTTCCCGGAACGCGTCGGCGGCGTGACCATCTTCGGTTCCAACGACAACGAGCACTGGACGCAGATCACGCCCGACAAGACGCGCGGGGTCGAGGAGTTGCAGACGCTGAAGGTGGCGGACGAGTTCCGCAACCAGCGCTATCGCTTCTTCAAGATCTCCATGGTCGATCTG
>CBIHRX010000469.1:0-3517 GCA_966212555.1 uncultured Massilia sp. | reverse complement strand
ACGCTACGTCGACCTGTTCAACGCGCGCGATTTCGACGCGCTGCGCGACATGCTGGCCGCCGACGTGCGCCTCGACCTCGTGAACCGGCTGCGGCTGCAGGGTCCCGCGGTCGGCGACTATTTCACGCGCTACGGCCAGGCGCCCGGCTGGACGGCGCGGGCGGGCGTCGTGGAGGGGCGGCCCGGGGTGCTGATCCGAAACGATGGGCAACCGGATTATTTCGCCGTCCTCGCATGGTCGGACGGGCGCGTCGCGGCGATCCGCGACTTCCTGTTCGCGCGCTACGTGATGGATGAAAGTTGTCATTTTACTGTCATTGAACGGTAGTTTTCGTTTGTTTTAATGCATGAGCGTGCCATCCCGGCACCATCCATCCCTATGGAGAGAGCTCAGCATGACAGACAAAAACATCTCGCCGTCCAGGCGCAACCTGCTCAAGGGCATGGGCACCCTGCCGTTCGTCGGTGCCTTCGCCGCCCTGCAGGCGCGCGAGGCGCTGGCCGCCGGCGGCGCCAGCGCCCTGATCGACAGCCCGTACGGCCCCATCGCCCCCGTCAACGACCTGACCACCGGCCTGCCGCTGCTGCAGCTCCCCGCCGGCTTCACCTACAAGAGCTTCGGCTGGACGGGCGACACGATGACGGACGGCCAACCCTGCCCCGCCGCGCACGACGGCATGGGCGTCGTCCTGGCGCGCAAGGTCGGCCGCAGCACGGAGCTCGTCCTGATCCGCAACCACGAGGCGCACGCCGTCAGCCCGAACAAGTTCATCAACGCGTTCGGCGCGTACGACACGGGCGCGAGCAGCGCCGGCGCCGGCACGGTGCTGGGCGGCGGCACGACGAACCTGCTGTTCCGCGACGGCGCCTGGGTCAGCGTGACCCCGAGCCTGGGCGGCACGGACGGCAACTGCGCCGGCGGCATCACGCCGTGGGGCACCTGGCTGTCGTGCGAGGAGATCGGCTCGGATGGGGTCTCTGCGTCGGGCAAGAAGCACGGCTATGTGTTCGAAGTGTCGCCGGACACCACGCAGACGACGGGCCAGCCCATCGTCGGCATGGGCCGCTTCGCGCACGAGGCGGCGGCCGTCGATCCGGCCACCAGCATCGTCTACATGACGGAGGATTCGTCGGGCAAGTCGGGCTTCTACCGCTACATCCCGGACGACAGGAACGGCGGCTACGGCGCGCTGGCGCGCGGCGGCGTGCTGCAGATGGCGCGGGTGAAAGGCACGCAGAACGCCAACGTGGCGGGCGCGCTGAAGGGCGACGCGTACGTGCTGGAGTGGGTGCCCATCGCGAATCCGGACCAGAACCGCGGCAACGCGACGGGACCGTCCGGCACGACGATCAACAACGCGGCCGGCCCGTTCGTGCAGGGCTGGCTGCAGGGCGCGCTGCGCATGAACCGCGGCGAAGGCATCTGGTACGCGCAAGGCAAGATGTACGTGATGGACACGTCGGGCGGCAGCGTGGCGCGCGGCGCGATCTGGGAACTGGACCTCGCCACGCAGGTCTTCCGCTGCATCTATTCGAGCCCGAACACGACGGTGGGCAACATGGGCGACAACCTCACTGTCAGCCCGCGCAACGCCATCCTGATCTGCGAGGACGCGTCCACCGCCACGACCGACACCTTCGGCTACGGCCAGCGCCTGATGGGCATCACGCAGGGCGGCGATGCCTACATCTTCGCCAAGAACAACGTGCAGCTGACGACGTCGCAACTGAACGCGGCCGGCAAGCTGGATACGCTGGCCGGCGACCACCGCGGCAACGAGTTCGCGGGCGCCTGCTTCGACCCGACCGGCCGCTACCTGTTCGTGAACATCCAGACCCCGGGCATCACGTTCGCGATCTCCGGCCCGTGGGCCAAGGGTCCGCTCTGATCCGCCATCGAAAGGAACCGACATGAAAAACACACTGATCGGCGCATTCGCCCTGGCGGCCGCGCTGGCACTCCCTCAGTCCCAGGCCGCGATCCTGACCGGCACCACGGGATCGAACACGGTGACGGATTACAGCGGCGCGGGCCTGGCGTCGTTCGACCTCGACCTCGCCACGTTCACGCCGACGACCTTCAGCTTCGTACTGGAAGCCGGCGACCTGGCGGGTCCCCTCGCCTTCAACGCCCTCGTGCGCAACCTGGCCGGCACCGCGCTCAATGAATTCAGCTTCTCGTTGAACGGCATCGCCTTCTACGCGGCCGGCAGCGTGACGCCGGCGTTCGGCACGGTGGGCGCGACGACGTCCGGCGCGCACACGGCAAGCGTCGTGTTCGGCGCACCGGAGTGGGCCGAGTTCCAGTTCGGGAATCCGCTGGGGGTGCCGGGCGCCGCCGACTGGCTGCTGGACACCGCCGGCCTGCGCGCGGGCGACACGTTCACGATCACGGCCGCCACCGCGGCGGCGGCGGAAGTGCCGGAACCGTCGAGCGCGTTGCTTGCGATGACGGCGCTGCTGGGGATGACGGCGGCGTACAAGCGCAAGCGCCAGTAGCCGTCGCAATAACCGTCATTCCCGCGCACGCGGGAATCCATGCCGAGTCCCCGAAGCCGGTCTACCAGGCACATTGCAGAGCTTCCGAGATACCGGTTTCTGTGGCTCGGTATGGGTTCCCGCTTTCGCGGGAACGACGGGTTATACGAGCCCCGTGACGTAATAAAACGCGATCACGAAGAACACCGCCACCGTCTTGATGACGGTCACCGCAAAGATCTCCCGATACGACTCCTTGTGCGTGAGCCCCGTCACCGCAAGCAGGGTGATGACGGCGCCGTTGTGCGGCAGCGTGTCCATGCCGCCGCTCGCCATCGACACCACGCGGTGCAGCACTTCCAGCGGGATCTGCGCGGCCTGCGCGCCCCTGATGAACAGGTCCGACATCGCGGCCAGCGCGATGCTCATGCCGCCCGACGCGGACCCCGTGATGCCGGCGAGGGAACTCACCGACACGGCCGCATTCACCAGCGGATTCGGGATACTCTTGAGCGCATCGCTCACGACGATGAAGCCCGGCAGCGCCGCGATCACGCCGCCGAACCCGTACTCCGACGCCGTGTTCATCGCGGCCAGCAGCGCGCCGCCCACCGCCGCCTTCGAACCGTCCGCGAAACGGGTGCTCACGCGCCGGAACGCGGTCAGGATCACGACCACGATCCCCAGCAGCAGCGCCGCTTCTACCGCCCAGATCGCGACAACGGTCTTGATGGTGGCCGTCACCGGCGTGTGCACGCCCGGCAGGATCTCGGCAGGCACCGTGAACGAATCGCCATACCATTGCGGGATCATGCGCGTGAGGATGAAGTTCGCGACGCCCACGACGATCAGCGGCAGGATCGCCAGCGCCGGATGCGGCAGCGACGTCGCCTGCGTGCGTTCCGGCTCGTTGACGAGCGACGTGCCGTAGCCTTCGCCCCGCGCCAGCGCCGCGCGGCGGCGCCATTCCAGGTAGGACAGGCCGACGACGATGATGAACAGCGAGCCGACGGTGCCCAGCACGGGCGCGGCCCACGAC
>CBIHRX010000468.1:0-3580 GCA_966212555.1 uncultured Massilia sp. | reverse complement strand
GCCGCGCCGCCGGCCGCCGCCAGGGCCGCCCCGGAAGACAACCTGCCTTTCCTGCAGCAACTGCCCGACGCGCAGCAACGCGACATCCCGCGCGTGACCTTCGGCGGCTACATGTATTCCGCCAATGCGGCCGACCGCCTGCTGATCGTCGACAAGGCGCTGCGCCACGAAGGGGAGGAGGTGGCGCCGGGCCTCGTGCTGGAAAAGCTGCTGCCCAAGGCGGCCGTCATGAACTTCCGGGGAATCCGCTACCGTGTCCCTTATTGATGCCGCCGGCCGCGGGCCTGTGCTGGGCGTGATCGGCTGGTCCGGCAGCGGCAAGACGACGCTGCTGGAATTCCTCGTGGGCCGGCTGGCGGCGTCCGGGCTGCGCGTCAACGTCGTCAAGCACAGCCACCACGACATCATGCTGGAACCGCCGCACAAGGACAGCGGGCGCATGCGCGCGGCCGGCGCGGCCGAGGTCATGATCGCGTCGCCGTACCGCGTGGCCATCATGCGCGAGCTGCGCGAGCTGCGCGGCGCCGCGGAACCGTCCCTGGCCGACCACCTGGCCCGTCTCGCGCCGGCCGACCTGACCCTGGTGGAAGGTTATAAATGGGAAGCGCTGCCGAAGCTGGAGGTGTACCGGCCGGACGTGGGCAAGCCGCCGATGTTCCCGGGCGATCCGCACATCGTGGCGGTCGCGTCCACGATGGCACGCCCCGACGGGCTGGCGCCGCACGTGGCGTGGCTGGACCTGCTCGACCCGGAGGCGGTCTTGCGCTGGGTCAGGCAATTTAATGGTTTGCCCGCCTAAAGTTCCTGAGCGTCGTGTCGTTAACCGGAGATAAGCGGGAGTGCGGGCGAACCCCGCGCCGCCCGACCGTCGACACACCCACCAGGAGCGCATATGGACGCCTTAGGTATTGCCAAGCTTGCCACCAGCATTGCCGACACCGGCACCCGCCAGGACGTCGCCGTGGCCGTGCTGAAAAAAACGCAGGACATCCAGGCCGCCGCGGCCACCCAGCTGCTGGAAGCCGTGCAATCGGCCGCGCCGGCGCCGAACCTGCCGCCGCACCTGGGCAACCACATCAACACGACCGCCTGACGCGCGCGCATCAGCGCAAGTCAACGGAACCGCCGCCGCCCGCGTTATCGGCCCAGTACCCGGCGCGACGGGGGCGGCCACACAATACCATCCGCTCAGCCGCCACCATCGGGCTGCCGCCGGCGACGACGTCCGGCGCGCAGCCGACAACGGCCGCCCCGGCCGGGTTACTTTTCCCCTCAGCACGTTCCGGCCGGGATAGAATGCCTCCCGCAGGTACGTACGCGTATTTTTGGAGAACTCTCATGAACAAACGACAAGCCCTGATCGCCGCCGCGCTCGCGAGCGTCTGCGCCGCCCAGGCCACGGCCGGCGGCCAGATGGATGCGCAAGCCGGCAACGACGAAAAATGCTACGGCGTCGCCAAGGCCGGCCAGAACGACTGCGGCACCGCCACCCACGGCTGCGCCGGACAGGCGACGGCCGACAAGGATCCGGGCGAATGGAAATTCGTCCCGAAGGGCACGTGCGAAAAAGCCGGCGGCAAGCTCAATCCGCCCAAGCAGGGTAAATAAAGCCGCACCATGGCCGCCGGCATCGGCCTGCGGGCACCGCATTACCGTGACTTCCTCGACCGCCGGCCGGACGTTGGGTTGGTCGAGGTCCACACGGAAAATTTCCTTGCGCGTTCCGGCCACGACTGGCGCGTGCTGTCCGCGGTGCGCCGCGACTATCCCGTCAGCCTGCATGGCGTGGGCCTCGGCCTCGGCTCCGTGCACGGCTTTTCCGACGACCACCTGGCCCGCGTCGCCGCGCTCGTGCGCGCGCTCGAACCGGTCCTCGTCTCCGAACACCTGGCCTGGGGCGCGCTGCGCGACCGCCAGCTGAACGACCTGCTGCCGGTCCGGCTGGACCTTGAAGCGCTCGCCCTCGTCGCCGCGCGGGTCCAGCGCGTGCAGGATGCGCTGGGACGGCGCATCCTCGTCGAAAACGTCTCCACCTATGTGCGCTTCGCGGGCGACGCGATGAGCGAGGCCGACTTCCTCGCCGAACTCGCGCGCCGCACCGGCTGCGGCGTGCTGCTGGACGTGAACAACCTGTACGTCAACGAGTGCAATCACGGCGAGGACCCCCATGCCGCCATCGCCGCGCTCCCCGCCGGCTGCGTGGGCGAGATCCACCTGGGCGGCCATCTCGTCACGGACGACGGCCTGGTCGACCACCACGGCGCCCGGGTCGCGCCGCCCGTGTGGGACCTGTACCGCGCGGCGCTGGCCCGTTTCGGCGCCGTGCCCACGCTCGTCGAATGGGATACGGACCTGCCGCCGCTCGACGTGCTGCTGGACGAGGCGGCGCGGGCCGACGCCATCGCCGCGACAGTGGAGCAGGGCGTCGCCGCCGACGTCGCCGTCGCCGTCGCGCCCGGCGGCCCGGCACCGGCCGCCGGCCTGGAGGCTCTCCAGCAAACGTTCGGCGCCGCCCTGTTCGACAGCGCGCGCGACGCCGCATTGGCGCCGCTGCTGAAAGGCGATCCGCGCCGCGTCGGCATCTACCGGGGCAACCTGCACGCGCACTGGACGCGCGCGCTGGCGTCGGCGTACCCCGTGCTGCGCCGGCTCGTCGGCGACGAGTTCTTCGACGCGCTCGCGCGGATCCATGGCCGCGCGCACCCGGCGCTCGATCCGGACCTGAACCGCTTCGGCGCCGCGCTGCCGGACTTCCTCGCCGCGTTCGCGCCCGCGGCCGATCATCCCTACCTGCCCGACGTCGCGCGCCTCGAATGGTGCGTGCACGAAGCGTGGTTCGCGTCGGGCGTCGCTACGCCGGGCCTCGCTACGCCGGGCGTCACGCTGGCCGGCCTGGCGCCCGATGCGTTCGAGGCGGCGCGCGCCGAGCTGCATCCGGCGCTGCGCCTGCATGCGTCGCCGTGGGCCACGGTGGCGCTGTGGCGCGCGCACCAGGACGGCGGTCCGGACTTCCCGGATGACCTCCAGGCGCGGACGCACGCGCTGGTGCTGCGGCCCCGCCTCGACGTGCTCGTGGAGACCATCGGCGCGGCGGAACACGCGGCGTTGGCGTGCCTGGCGCGCGGCGAGACGTTCGGCGCGGCGCTCGATGCGGCATTCGACGTGGACGGGGACTTCGACGTGGCCGCGCACTTGCGGCGCTGGCTCGAGGGGGGAATCTTGGTGGGGTTGAAAGACGAGGCAAAGGCGGCGCCGTGGACGGAGGCGCCGCGCAGTCAGTGGTAGAAGGCGCGCAGGATGCGTGCTTCGCCGGTCCGGTCGTGATGCAGTTCGTTCGCCGCGCGCGTCGCTTCCATCATCCGGTTCAGCTGTTCCTCTTCGAAGCGGGCCAGTTCCTCGTTGGCGGCATTGAGCGCGACGGCCAGCTTGGCACGGGCGTTCTGGTACACGACACCGGTGTAGTGATCGGTATTCTTGAGCAGTTCTTCCGAGTTCTCGATCACGAGCCGCAGGTCGCCGATCAGCTGCTCTTGCGACTGCTGATGCTGTTCCGGGGTTTCCATCGCCTTCACCTTTTAAG
>CBIHRX010000467.1:0-3601 GCA_966212555.1 uncultured Massilia sp. | reverse complement strand
GGTGGCAAATTGGGCTACGTTGTTACTCGCCATTCAGTCCTCTTTTCTATGTGTCGCGAGATGATAAAGAAATTTGCTAGCTTAATAAAGCGCGAAGACCGGAAGGCGTTACGCTCCGGTCTTTCGCGTCTCATTTATGCCTTGGCCGTTTCTACCTGGCTCCAGGCTTTCGCCTGCAGGGCCTTGGCCCGGTCGTCGTACTTGGCGTCGACCAGTTTCATCTCATCGTCGGTCACATCATTAAATTCGTTCTTGATCAGTTCACGGGCACGATCGGTCGGCAGCGCCAGGATGGCGGAGAACTCGTCGTAGGCCAGACCCGCGAATTGCTCCAGGGTCTTGATACCGGCCAGGCCCAGCTTGCCGGCGGTGGTGCGGTCCATCCCGTCCAGGTTGGCCAGCGCCTCTTCCATACCCTCGAGACCTTCTTCCGAAGCGATCGCCTCGGTCACCAGTGCATCGCGTGCGCGGGTGCGCAGTTCGTTGACGGTGTCCTCGTCGAACGATTCGATCTCCAGCATTTCGGAGATGGGCACGTATGCGACTTCTTCAAGGCTCGAAAAGCCTTCTTCGACCAGGATGTTCGCCACTTCCTCGTCCACGTCCAGCTTTTCCATGAACAGCGCGCGCACGGCGGCGGTTTCCTGGGCAGCCTTGTTGGCCGACTCTTCGGCGGTCATGATGTTGATCTTCCAGCCGGTCAGCTCGGACGCCAGGCGTACGTTCTGGCCCGAACGGCCGATCGCGATCGCGAGGTTTTCCTCGTCGACGACGACGTCCATCGCGTGCTTCTCTTCATCCACCATGATCGACGACACGTTGGCCGGGGCCAGCGCGCCGATCACGAACTGGGCCGGATCTTCCGACCACAGCACGATGTCCACGCGCTCGCCGCCCAGCTCGCCGGTCACGGCCTGCACGCGCGAACCGCGCATGCCGACGCACGTACCGATCGGGTCGATGCGCTTGTCCGCGGTAAAGACAGCGATCTTCGCACGCACACCCGGATCGCGGGCGGCCGACTTGATCTGCAGCAGGCCCTGCTCGATCTCGGGCACTTCGAGTTCGAACAACTTCATGATGAATTCAGGTGCCGTGCGCGACAGGATCACCTGCGGGCCGCGCATGTTGCGGTCCACGCGCAGGATGTAGGCACGCACGCGGTCGCCGATGCGCAGGTTTTCCTTCGGGATCATCTGGTCGCGCGGCAGGCGCGCCTCGATCTTGCCCGATTCGACGATCGCATCGCCGCGCTCCATGCGCTTGATGGTGCCGGTGACCAGCGCGTCGCCGCGCTCCAGGAAGTCCTGCAGGATCTGCTCGCGCTCGGCGTCGCGCACGCGCTGCAGCACGACCTGTTTCGTGTCCTGGGCGAAGCGGCGGCCGAACTCGACCGACTCGATCGGCTCTTCGATGTATTCGTCGACTTCGATGTCCGGAATCTGTTCCTTGGCTTCGAAGTGCAGGATTTCCTGGTCGGGCAGTTGCAGGCCGGCCTCGTCGGGCACGACGTGCCAGCGACGGAAGGTTTCGAACTCGCCGCTGTCGCGGTCGATGCTCACGCGGATGTCGACATCGCCTTCATAGCGTTTTTTCGTGGCTTGCGCCAGCGCGAACTCGAGGGCGCCGAAGACGACCTCCTTGTCGACGTTCTTTTCGCGCGCGAGCGCATCAACCAGTAACAAAATTTCGCGACTCATGCTTTGCGACTCCTAAAATCCACCTTCGGCACCAGGCGTGCCTTGTCCAGTTCGGCCAGCGTAAATTCGAGCAACGCCGGACCATCCTTGCTTTCAAATTCCAACCCGATCTTCTCGCCTTCCGGCGCATGCAGGATGCCCGTATAGGTCTTGCGGTTCGCGGTGCCGGGCATCGCGACGCGCAGCTTGACCGTGCACTCGCTGCCGGCAAAGCGTTCGAAGTCGGCCAGGGTGCGCACCGGACGGTCCAGTCCGGGCGACGACACTTCCAGGCGCTCGTAGTCGACGTTTTCGACCATCAACACGTGCGACAGCTGGTGGCTCACCGTGGCGCAATCCTCGACCGAGATCGGTCCCTTTTCGTCCGCCACCGCCGCCGGGAAATCGATAAACACGCGCAGGATGCCTCGCTCGGCCCGCTCGATATCGACGAGTTCGTAGCCCAGTCCGCTGACTGTCGTGGCAATCAAATCAAACAACTGCACAGGTTTCTCCACGGTCCGGTGCCGGACCCCTAAAACGATTCAACAAAAAAAAAATGGGCAACTGCCCATCTTTTGTATTCCCAACTGGAGCTTGTTCGCCAAAACAATATTGGGAAGCACTCGGGTTAGACACGCATTATAACCCGATACAGGTTCGGCCGCAATCGCCGCACTGCAAAATGAACAGCTATGCAACAGTTTACTCCAATGGAGAACACGACGCTGCGAGCGGTTCATTTTCGCGCGGCACGTTCGGCAAAATTCGAGGCTGGGGGCCTCAAATTTGCCGAACGAAACATCAACCGCGGCGGCCGCGCCGCGGCATGCCGTGGTCGCTCACACGCGGCCCCTGGCTGCGGCGGTTCTGGCCGGCGCCGGCAAAGCCGAACGTCGTCTGCAGCGGATCCGGCTGGCGCGGACCCTTGTTGCCGCCACCGCCACCGCCACCACGCGCCTGGTTGTTGCCGCGCGGCTGGCTATTGCCGCGCGCCTGGCCGCCGCCGAAGCCCCGGCCACCCTGGCCCTGCCCTTGGCCCTGGCCACCGCGGCCGCCCAGGATGCCGCTCTCTTCTCGGCCCGTGCCGACACGCACGACCGGCGGGCCGAACGGATCCACGTTGCGGTTGGCGTCGGCGCGGTCGATGCGGTTGCCGTTCGAGCGGTGATCGTCGTTGCCACGGCCCTTGGGACCGCCCTGCCCCTTGCCCTGCCCCTTGCCGCCGGCGGCGCCCTTGTTGTTCTGGCCGCCGCCCTTCTTCTCGATGCCGAAGGCGTCGAGGAAGTTGCGCACGTCGTTTTCTTCCAGCTCTTCCCAGCGGCCGCGCTTGAGGCCCGACGGCAGGGTCATGGCGCCGTAGCGCGTACGGATCAGGCGCGAGACGGTCAGGCCCACCGCCTCGAACATGCGGCGCACCTCGCGGTTGCGGCCTTCGCCGATCACCACGCGGTACCAGTGGTTGACGCCTTCGCCGCCGCCATCGGCGATCTTGGTGAACGAGGCCGTGCCGTCGTCCAGCTCGACGCCGGCCAGCAGCTTCTGGCGCATGCCCTCTTCCAGCTCGCCCAGCGTACGCACGGCGTATTCGCGGTCGATGTTGTAGCGCGGGTGCATCAGGCGGTTCGCCAGGTCGCCGGAATTCGTGAACAGCAGCAGGCCCTCGGTGTTGAAGTCGAGGCGGCCCACGGCCAGCCATTTGCCGGTCTTCATGGTCGGCAGGCGGTCGAACACGGACGGACGGCCTTCCGGATCGTCCGCGCTGACGATTTCGCCGGCCGGCTTGTGGTACACGAGCACGCGCGGCGGCTTGTTGTTGTTCACGCGGCGCTGCAGCAGCTTGCCGTTGATGCGCACGGCGTCCGTCGGCAGGACGCGCTGGCCGATGTGGGCCGGCTCGCCGTTCACCGACACGCGGCCGG
>CBIHRX010000466.1:0-3676 GCA_966212555.1 uncultured Massilia sp. | reverse complement strand
TAGCCGCGGCTCAGCACGGGAACGTAGTGGCCGTCGCGGTGGCGCAGGCGGAATTCCATGCCGTAGGCCTGGCGCGGGCCGGGCAGCAGTTCGTCGAGGAAGGCGACCACGCGGATGCGGTCCTCCGGATGCGTGAGGCGCACCCACGCCTCCGGATCGGCCGCCTGCTCGCCGGGCACGTAGCCGAGCATCTCCCACCAGCGCGGCGAGTAATACAGTTCGCCGGTGACGAGGTCCCAGTCCCACGGCGCGTCGGTCGACCCCTGCAGCGCGAGGCGCATGCGCTCCTCGGACTTGTGCAGCGACTGTTCCGCGTCCTTGAGGGCCGTGCAGTCCGTGAAGCAGACGACGACGCGCCGGATGGCGCCATGCTCGTCGCGCTCCGGATACGCGTTGCAAATCGCCCAGCGCACGTCGCCGTGGGCCGGCCGCGACACGCCGACGACGAGGTCCGCCACCTTGGCGCCCGTGCGCAGGACCGCGTTTACGGGATATTCGGAGGACGGCATGCGGGAGCGGTCCGCGCGCACGAAATGCCAGCCGTCGTCGCCCGTCCGCACCTCCCGCGCCTCATGTTCGCTGCGCCCAAGCAGGTCCAGCGCCTGGCGGTTGGCCGCCACCACGCGGCCGGTCGCATCGTGCATCACGACACCGGCCGGCAGGTGGGCGAGCAGATCGTCGAAGCGGCGCTGGGCGTCGTCCGGGATGCCGTCGGCGCGGCCTGTGCTTGGCGGGTTCGCGTGCATGTAAACTTTTGGTTACGATTTCCGCGCATGCTAGCAGTTCCCGCACAGCGGTGGCGCGCGGCCGGGCCGCGGTTGTCGCGCCGGCCCGACGCACGGCAGCGGTCAACGCTTGCCGAAGTTGACGAACTCCGCCAGCAGATTGCCCACGGCCGGCATCATGCCCGAGAAGGACAGGCCCACGCGGACGGCGTCGCGCAGGAAGATGCTGGTCGATGCGCGAGCGTTCAATTCGATGCGCTGCACCCTGCCGCCGCTGAAGATGGAAAAACCGACGCGGCACGTGGTGCCGTCGCGCAGGGGGCGGGACAGGAGGACGGCCATGCCGTCGCGGCCGATGTCGACCGTGACGCCGGGCAGCCTTGGCCCGCCGGTCACGTCGACGACGGCGCGCACGCGGCAGAGGCGGCGCGGGAACCGCCGGTCGTCGCCGTACGAGTCCGTCCGAAAAGCAGTATTCGAATCCACGACAAACACAGATGTATAGACAAACCCGTGGATTGTTGCTGATGAGAACTAACTTGTGGTTGCCGGCACGCGACTTAGAAGGTTTACTCGACTGTTGTCAGCGCAACTCGTGGACGGCGATGCCGCCGAAGCCGTCCCACGCGCCGAATGCCGCTTCCAGGCCGGGCAGCAGGCGCAGCAGGGCGGCCTTGTCCTTGTGGAAGGTGGTGGCGCTGCCGTCGATGGCGCGCGTCGATTGCAGCCGGTACAGCGTCGCATCCGGCGCGGTCAGCGGCCGGCGCAGCAGGGCCAGCACCCGGCGGCCGCCGACGTCGACGGCCAGCAGGTCGCCGGGGCCGCCTTCGGCCCGTACGTAGCGGCGCTGGACTTCGGGATCGATGGGGCCCGCTTCCAGCGCGATGCGCACCCGGCGGCCGTGGGCGCCGGCCCAGTCGAGGAACGGGATGGCGAAATCGACGATCTGGTCGCGGTCGGTGCGGTAATCCATCACGGCGAGGGCGTCCGCGTGCGGGGCCAGCGCGTCAAGCAGCGCCGCGTTCTTCCCCCACCAGAACGGGACGACGAATTCCACGCGCAACGCGTCGCCCGCCGCCGCCTTGATGGCGCGCGCCATGTCGACGTAGGCGCCGTCCCGTTTGGCGGCCGGCAGCACGTTGTCCGGCAACAGGTAGGGCTCCACGTCGAACTGCACGCCGCGCAGGCGGGCCTCGGGGGGCTGGGCCGCGTTGTAGGCGGCATAGGCCTGCACGCGCTTGACGACGGCCGGGACTTCGACGGCCAGGACCATGTGCGGGTCGCCGTCCACGCTGGTTACCCCGATGCCCCTGGCACCCGCCTGGCGCACGAACGCGGCCAGCAGGTCGGGCGCGCGCACGGCGGCGCCGTCCTGCAGCGGCACCGTGACGAACAGTTCGCGGATGCCCTGGGCCGCGGCCCAGTCGAGCAGGGCGGGGCCGCCGTCGATCCAGTCGCCGGGGCGCCAGACCCACGTCGAGCGCGGCGCCGGTTTCGACGCCGCGGCCGGTTCGAGCGCGAGCGAGGCCACGTCGATGCCGGCCTGCGTCGCGGGGCACAGCAGCACGAACTGGCGCCAGCCGGCGCGGTCGAGGCGCGGCGGCAGCGCCAGGCGCGCGGCCCTGGCGTCCGGCCCGGTGATGCCCAGGTCGAACGCGTCGTCGCGCGCGCGCCGGGTTTCGTCGGCCACCTGCCACGTGAACGATCCGCCCTGCGCCGTATAGGTCGCAGCCAACGCGGCGTTCGCGCGCGTCATGAACCACGGCCCCGTGAGGATCACGCCCGCGGCGCGCTGGCCGGGACGGCAGGTCACCTGCAGGCGGCCGTCCGCCAGCGTCGCCTGCACGCGCTCCTCGACGCCGAACGTGCGCACGCGCATCTGCCCGAGCAGGTTCGCGTGCAGCGGCATCGGCGCCGGACGTTCGGGACCGGGCCTGGACGACGGCAGCTCGTGCTCGCTGACGGCGAAGCGGCCGTCGGCCACGTTGCCGTGCAGGAGGATCGTGTGTTCGGGCGTCTCGCCCGGCGCCAGCGGATACAGCGTCTCGACCTGCGCGCCGGGCGGCAGCGCCACGCTCGTGCAGCCCGGCATGCCGGCCCGGTCGTCGACCACGTAGCGCGGCGGTCCGCCGGTGGCGCACTGGTGCAGCGAGGCGGCATGGGCCGGGAGGGTCATGGCGAGCAGGGGGAGGAACAAGGGGATGAGTGCGCGACGGATCATCAAGAGCCTTTCGGCGTACCGGCCTGCCAGTCGCCCTTGCGCTTCATCGTACCCCAGGTCGATTCCTTCTGCGCGGCCCAGCGCCACAGGCCGATCAGGCGCCACATCGTATTGAGTTGGCGGTAGCCGAGGTTCTCCAGCAGCACGACGGCACCGAGCGCCAGCAGCTGCTTGCCGCGCGGGTAGATGTGGAACGACATCTCTTCCAGCAGCAGCCCGGACGCCGACAGCAGGATGCCGAGGCCGATGGCGACGAACATGAACGTGGCGAACGCCTGCCACGAGATCGCGCCCAGGAGGAACGACCAGGTCATGAAGATATAGCCGCCCACTTCGACGAGGGGCCCGAGCCATTCGAACAGCAGCATGAACGGAAAGGCGAGCCAGCCCGGCACGCCGCCGTTTTTCGAGAACATCAGGCCCCAGTTGGCGTTCAGGCTCTCGGCCAGGCCGCGCTGCCAGCGGATGCGCTGGTTCCTGAGCGTCCTGTAGTCTTCCGGCGCCTCGGTCCAGCACACGGGATCGGGCACGAATTCGACCTTGTACGGCTGGCGCTTCGCGCGCAGCAGGCGGTGCATGCGGACGATCAGTTCCATGTCCTCGCCGATCGTGTCGGGACGGTAGCCGCCCGCCATGATCACGGTGTCCTTGCGGAACACGCCGAACGCGCCGGAGATGATCAGCATGCCGTTCACGGACGACCAGCCGAGGCGCCCGAACAGGAACGCGC
>CBIHRX010000465.1:0-3708 GCA_966212555.1 uncultured Massilia sp. | reverse complement strand
GAAGCCGAGGGTGCGGTCGCCGTCACCGATCCGGAGACGCAGACCGACGTCACGGGCGAGCAGGCTGCTTGATGTGTGACTGACACCGATCGTTGAAACGTCGACAATATCTTGTTGCATCAGCGGTCGGGTCTTTCCGCAAGGCTCGCAAATCGGCCGGCCTGCACGGTAGAATGGGGAGTTCCATGACCCGTCCCACCCCGCAGCGCGTGATTACCCTCCGACACAACCGTCCCCTGATGATCGCCATCGCCTGTTCGGTGCTGGCGCACGCCTCCCTGCTGGCGGTCCGCTTCGCCGCGCCGGACGCGTTCCGGCTGCAGCCGGCCGATCCGGGCCTGGAGGTCATCCTGGTCAACGCGAAGCATGCGCGCGCGCCCGTCAAGGCAGACGCGCTGGCCCAGGCCAACCTCGACGGCGGCGGCAATGCCGACGCCGGCCGCGCCCAATCGCCGCTCCCGGACCTGCGCAAGGTCGAGAACGGCGACTCCATCCGCGCCCTGCAGCGCCGCATCGCCGAACTGGAACAGCAGCAGAAAAGCGTGCTGACGAAGATGCGCCAGTCGCAGTTCAACAGCGCACCCGTCGCCGAACAGACGAAGCCGGACCCCAGCCGCACGGGCGAAGACAATGCCGATTCCACCAGGGCGATCGCGCGCATGACGGCCGAGATCACCCAGCGTATCGCCGACGAGAACAAGCGGCCCAAGAAGACGTTCATCAGCCCCAGCACGCGCGAGGTCGGCTACGCCATGTATTACAAGGCGATGCAGAAGCGCGTGGAGGAGGTCGGCACGCTGAACTTCCCGCAGCAGAACGGGAAGAAGCTGTACGGCGAGCTGGTCGTCTACATCCCGATCTTCCAGGACGGGTCGCTCTATGAAAAGGAAGGCGGACCGCGCATCGAACGCAGTTCCGGCAATCCGGCGCTGGACAAGGCCGCCCTGTCGATCGTGCGCCGCGCTGCGCCGTTCGGCAAATTCCCCGCCAATATGCGCTCGACCGACAAGGACGACCTCTGGATCGTCGTCACCCGCTTCAAATTCACCCGCGAAGAAAAACTGCAGGCCGAACTGCGCGGCGAAGGATAACAGGAGACAAAATGACCGATAAATATTGCGTGATCGGCAACCCGATCGCCCACAGCAAATCGCCGGACATCCACGCCGCGTTCGCGGCCGCGACCGGCCAGGACATTGCGTACGAACGCTGCCTGGCGCCGCTGGACGGCTTTGCGGACACCGTCCGCGATCTCGTCGCACAGGGCTACCGCGGTGCCAACGTGACGGTCCCCTTCAAGCTGGAAGCGGCCGCGCTGGCCACCCGGCTGGAAGAGCGGGCACGCCTTGCGGGTGCCGTCAACACCTTGCGCTTCGAAGCGGGCGAGATCGTCGGCGACAACACGGACGGTCCGGGCCTCGTCGCCGACATCGTCAAGAATGCCGGCGTGCCGCTGGCCGGCAAGCGCATCCTGCTGCTGGGCGCGGGCGGCGCGGCGCGCGGCGTCATCCTGCCGTTTTTACGTGAACAACCGGAAGCGATCGTGATCGCCAACCGCACGCGCGCGACGGCCGATGCGCTCGTGTCGCACTTTGCCGATCACGTGGCGTACCCGGGGCAGATCAGCGCCTGCGGCTTCCCTGACATCGCGGGTCCGTTCGACGTCGTCGTCAACGCGACGTCCGCCAGCCTGTCGGCCGACCTGCCGCCCGTGCCCGCGTCGGCCTTCCGCGCGGGGACGCTGGCGCTGGACATGATGTACGGGAAAGAGCCGACGCCGTTCATGGCGTTCGCGGCATCGCACGGCGCGGCCGTGCGCGACGGCCTCGGCATGCTCGTCGAACAGGCGGCGGAAGCGTTCTTCATCTGGCGCGGCGTGCGTCCCTCGACGGCCGCCGTGCTGGCCGCCATGCGCGAACGGCCATGACCGGCATCGGCACGCTCAAGGCGGGCGCCCCCGCGCGGGCAAAGACCGGCGGGCGGCGCTGGCTGAAGTGGATCGTCCTCGGGCCGCTGCTGCTCGTCGTCCTGGTGCAGCTGTACTTCTTTGCGATGGTGTGCTGGTGGACGCAGTTCAACCCGTCGTCCACGAGCATGATGCGCCAGCAGCTGTCGGCGCTGCGCGAGCGGAATCCGAACGCGAAGCTGGAACAGGCGTGGGTGCCGTACGCGCGCATCTCGAACAACCTCAAGCGTGCCGTGATCGCGTCCGAGGACGCCAATTTCAGCGAGCACGACGGCGTCGACTGGGACGCGCTGGAAAAAGCGTACGAACGCAACAACAAGAAGCACAGGGTGGTGGGCGGCGGCTCGACGATCACCCAGCAGCTGGCCAAGAATTTGTTCCTGTCCGGCTCGCGCAACTACCTGCGCAAGGGGCAGGAACTGGTCATCGCCTACATGCTGGAAGCGGTGATGGACAAGGAACGCATCCTGGAAATCTACCTGAACGTGGTCGAATTCGGCCGCGGCGTGTGCGGCGCCGAAGCCGCCGCACGCCATTACATCCGCACGTCGGCCGCGAACCAGAACGCCGCCCAGGCGGCCCGGCTGGCCGTGATGCTGCCGAACCCGCGCTACTACGACCGCCACCGCGACACCAGCTACCTGGCGCGCCGTACGGCGATCATCCAGCGCCGCATGAACGCCGCAGAATTGCCCTGAACCGGGGTCAGACCCCGTTTTTTGGCAATTTCCCCAATTCGGGGTCAGAGCACATTCTTTGCCCGATTCGGGGTCAGAGCACATTTTGCTGGTTGGCACTCGACCTCGCTTTTGCCGTCAGCGCGGCAGTCACGAGACGTTTTCATCGCGCGGATGCTTCAAACATTCCGGCTGGCCATTGCCAAAAAATGGGGTCTGACCCCGGTTTCGGCCCGTTTAGGCTGGCCGGGCTCGGGCCTTACAGGTACACTTGCGCTGTTTCCGAATCCGGCCGAGAAAGCAGCGCATGATCAACGTATTTGTCCTACAAAATGGCCGACTGAACCAGGTACCCATCGCGTCGCGTGCCGATCTGGAGAACGCGCCTGCCGTCTGGGTCGACCTGCTCGACCCGACCGACGAGGAGCGCGCCTGGGTCAAGGCGACCTATGACGTGATCCTGCCCGGCGAGGACGAAGTCCAGGACATCGAGGCATCGGCGCGCTACTACGAGGCGGAAAACGGCGACCTGCACCTGCGCACCGATTTCCTGCGCGAGGAAGAGGACGGCCCGTCGCGCATCGTGACGGTCGCGTTCATCCTGGCCAAGAAGATCCTGTTCTCGGTCCACACGGACGACCTGCCCGTGTTCCGCCTCGTGCGCCTGCGCGCGCGCTCGCGCCCCGGGTCGATCGAGGACTACATGGACGTGCTGCTGGACCTGTACGCGACCGACGCCGAGTACTCGGCCGACGCGCTGGAAGGCATCTACGAGAGCCTGGAAGACGTCAGCCAGCGCGTGCTGCAGAAGGAATTCACCGACCAGGACGCGGCCTCCGCGCTGAATGCGATCGCCCACGAGGAAGACTTGAACGGCCGCATCCGCCGCAACATGATGGACACGCGCCGCGCCGTCAGCTTCCTGATGCGCGGACGATTGCTGAACGCGGAACAGTTCGAGGAGGCGCGCCAGATCCTGCGCGACATCGAATCGCTCGACGGCCATACGTCGTTCCTGTTCGACAAGATCAACTTCCTGATGGACGCCACCGTCGGCTTCATCAA
>CBIHRX010000464.1:0-3734 GCA_966212555.1 uncultured Massilia sp. | reverse complement strand
CGTTACCCGGCAGCGACAGGCCCAGCGCCTCGGTCAGGCAGTTCATCGAGTTCGCGGTGAACATGCCGGAGCAGGAACCGCAGGTGGGGCAGGCCGAGCGCTCGACTTCGGCGACGTCCGCGTCGGAGATCTTCGAGTCGCCCGCCTGGATCATCGCGTCGACGAGGTCCAGCTTGATGATCTTCTTGTCGTTGTTGACGACCTTGACCACCTTGCCCGCTTCCATCGGACCGCCCGACACGAACACGGTCGGGATGTTGATGCGCATGGCGGCCATCAGCATGCCCGGGGTGATCTTGTCGCAGTTCGAGATGCAGACCATCGCGTCGGCGCAGTGGGCGTTGACCATGTACTCGACGGAGTCGGCGATCAGGTCGCGCGACGGCAGCGAGTACAGCATGCCGCCGTGGCCCATCGCGATGCCGTCGTCGACGGCGATGGTGTTGAACTCCTTGGCCACGCCGCCGGCCGCCTCGATCTCGCGCGCGACCAGCTGGCCCAGGTCCTTCAGGTGCACGTGGCCAGGCACGAACTGGGTGAACGAGTTGACGACGGCGATGATCGGTTTCTCGAAGTCGCCATCCTTCATGCCGGTCGCGCGCCACAGGGCGCGGGCGCCCGCCATGTTGCGGCCTTGGGTCGTGGTACGGGAACGGTAAGTCGGCATGGTGTCTCCTCGGGGAATCGTAAAACCCTTAGAGTGCCGTGGGTATGGCAAGTTGTCCAATATATGATTCAAGGGTCTGTGATTCGCATTTCATATCATTCGCGCTCGAGGCGCCCGGCAAGCATCTGTAGTTGGTCTGGAAGCAACAACCGCGTATACTGAGCCGTTCCTGGATTCCACAGTCGGAAGTGGACTGTCGCGATCGTCAGTGACTTTTTCTGCTCAGCAAAGTGCTATTTTTGAGCGAACGGCCGGGTTCGGCCAAAAGCCGCCCTTCTAACTTCGAAATAAAAGGAACTATGCGCGATTCAGCAAGCAAAAAAGATAGAAAATTTATGGCCGTTTGGATTTGTTACGGAGTGGCGATTGGATGTGCGATTGGCCTCGCGCTCGGCAACGTTGCTCTTGGCATTGGCCCGGGGATTGCGGTTGGAGTTGCTATCGGCAGGTCAATTTTGAAGTCTCGGCGCTAAATTTTTACGTTTGACCCTCGACACAAATCTTCTGTTCAATGCAAAGCTGAACGGCCGGTTTGGGTCGGAAGCGGCCTGTCGTAACAGTCAGCGACTTTTCCAGCTCGGCAGCCTGCTATGCTGCCAAACGGCCGGGTCCGGCCAGGAGTAGACCTTTGACGTAGGCGTGTCAGCTACCAAATTTCCATTTCGCGGCAGGATATTCCAATAATTAATCGAGGTGCCGATGAGCCGTTACGAGCTAGTTTTGTTTGCCGATTACCACCAGTTCTACATCCAAGACGAAAACGTTGATGGCAACCTTTCTGATGCGTGGACCGATGCGGCGGTCGAACGCCTTCTTGCGCTTGCTCCCGGCACTGTAGGGATCGGCACGGTTCGGAATGTAGACGTTCCCGTTACTATCACCGTCCTTGCGCAACAGCCGTCTTTTGATGCTGAACAGTTCGATCATGTCGTTGAATGTTCTATCGATGTAGAAAGCGGGTCCATTGTCGTCGCAGGTTGCACAGACTATTTTCCGGACGCAGTTCGCATCAAGCTTTCTTCCGGCTCCTATCGAGTTCGGGTCAGCTTTGAGGGTCTCGACTCCCTGTCGGACGACGGCCAGGAGGGCAACGACCAATACCACTTACAGCTCTGGCCTGCTCCAATGGGACCGGTCAATATACTGAAAGAGCGAGCCTCACATCGATAAAAGCCGGTCAGGGAACGACCGCTTCGGGGCGGTTCCGGCCTGTCGTGATAGTCTGTGTACTTTACGCTTCGGCAACATTCTATGCTAGCTCGACCGGCCGAAAACGGTCAGAACCGGCTATACGCTGAACGGCCGAGAAGGGGCAAGAGCGGACTTACGGATATTTTGTTCATCAAAACATCGCTTGTGATCATCCGTGCATTTCTACTCCCTCGCATGCCGTAGACTGTTGAAATGACACTACAAAGCAAGTTACGCATCACGAACGCTCTTATGGTCGTCGGCATTGTGCCCCTGTTGCTATGCATCGCGTGGGTTTTTTCTGTCATTGGGTATGCGAAGGATCACAAAGGGCAGATGGGAGGATCAGATGCATTCCTGATGATGGGCATGCTTTTTGTGACCTATGCACTTGCGTTGCTCGTCAGTGGCTCTAGCGCTTTGTGGTCCGCTCTTCTGGCAAGGCGTAACCCTGGAATACCAGCCCCCGCATCCAAAGTCGTCCGACGTTGTGTCTACGTGATTTTGATTGCGCCGTTCCTCTGGTATCTGGGGATTACTTTGTCCCTTCTATAATTTGATAATGGTGTTGCGATAGGTATTAGACTTTTGCTATCGGTCAAAACCAGACATACACACAACGAGAACGGTAGCCTTTAAATGTCATGTCCAAGTTGCAGCGATCTTTGCGTTCGCTACCGGATCGGCTCCCCAAGTGAACTGAGGAATGAAATCAAGAGAAGGAACTAATATGTTGTCGAAGGTTTCCGCTGATAAGGAACGGCAGTTCGGGCATAAAAATGCGGCCGTGTCTGGTCTTTGTCAGGCGCGCTAAAGCATGCTGATTCGGACAATCGTGAATGCGGGGCTGAGACGCACCCTGAAGCCCCTGTGGAACGACATCCCATCCGTCGCGAGCATGCGTGCCGCGTACCTGCGCATCGACCGCCTGGGAACGCTGGGCAGGCGGCCCGTGCGCGTCCATGTCGCCGATGTCGGCGGCGTCGGTGTCGAATGGATCGGCCAGCCCGGCGCGGCCCTTGACGGCGTCATCCTGTATCTCCACGGCGGCGGTTTCGCGGTGCGTGCCGCGGCGGCGGATCGCCGCTACTGCGCGGGCCTGGCGCGCCGCACCGGCCGTCCCGTCGTGCTGGTGCCTTACCGGCTCGCGCCCGAGTTTCCGTTCCCGGCGGGCCTGGAAGACTGCTGTGCCGTCTACGCGGGCCTGCTGGCCGCCGGCATCCCGGCGGACAAGATCGTCGTGATCGGCCATTCGGCCGGTGCGAACCTGGCGCTCGTCCTGCTGATGCGGGCGCGGGACAACGGTTGGCCCCAGCCGGCCGGCTGCATCCTGCTGGCGGCGCCGATCGACCTGACGGCCGGCAGTCCGTCCGCGACCGCCAACGCCGCGCGCGACAGCATGCAGGGACCGAATATCTGGCCGTGGGTGAGAATGACCTACCTTGGCGGCGTCGCGCCGGATCATCCGGACGTGTCGCCGCTGTTCGGCGACTGGGCCGGCCTCGCGCCGCTCCACTTCCACGTGTCGGACACCGAGATCATCCTCGACGACAGCAGGCGGGCGGTCGACCGCGCGCGCGAGGCCGGCAACCGCGTCAAGCTCACCATCTGGCATGACATGCCGCACAGCTTTTATTACATGAACGCGCTGCGGGAAGCGTGGCGCTGCCGCGCGGAGGTGGTGGCGTTCATCGGGGGCGCCCTGCGGCGGGACTAAAAAAAGGCAGCCCGGGCTGCCTTAGTGTTTCCGGAGCCGGCGCTTGGTGGGCGCGGGGAGCCCACCCAACGTAGGTATCCGGTAGGGGTGGGCCCCACGGGCCCCCCAGCCCAAAACCCCCACAAACCCGGTATAGTTGGCCCCCCCCCCCCCATATCC
>CBIHRX010000463.1:0-3736 GCA_966212555.1 uncultured Massilia sp. | reverse complement strand
CCGCAACCGCACGTCCCTCGCGGTGCTGATGATCGACGTCGACCACTTCAAGCGCTACAACGACCGCTACGGCCACCTGGCGGGCGACGAATGCCTCAAGTCCGTCGCGCAGGCGATCCTGCGCGGCCTGCGGAGAAGTGGCGACCTGGCCGCGCGCTACGGCGGCGAAGAATTCGTCGTGCTGCTGCCGGACACCGACCTGGCCGGCGCGCGTGAAGTCGCAGACAAGATCCATGCAAACGTGGCCATGCATGGGCTGCGCCACGAGGCGTCGCCGCTGGGCGTCGTCACCGTCAGCATCGGCGCGTATGCCGCCGTGCCGGAGCGGGCGGACGATCCCGCCCGCGCATTCGGCGCGCGCGCGGACGCGGCCCTGTACCGCGCCAAGGAAGCAGGGCGCAACTGCACCGCAACCTGACCCTATAATGGCATCCATGAACGACGATTTGTGGAGCACGCTGGCGGCCCGCCGGCACGTAACCCTGCGCCGCCTGCGGGCGCCCGGTCCGGACGATGCCGCGCTGGCGCGGATGATGGACGCGGCCGCGCAGGCGCCCGATCACGGCTGCCTGCTGCCGTGGCGCTTCGTGCTGATTCCCCGGGAGCGGCGCGACGATCTGGGCGCCGTGTTCGAGGAAGCGCTCGTGCAGCGCGATCCAGGCGCGGACGATGCGGCGCGGGCATCCGCGCGCGAGAAAGCCGGTTATGCGCCGTGCCTGCTCGTGGCCATCCTCGTCGACGTCCCCGGCACCGCCGTCCCCGTCGAGGAAAAGCTGGTATCGCTGGGCTGCGCGCTGCAGAACGTGCTGCTCGCGGCGCAGGCGCAGGGCTTCGCCAGCGGCCTCGCGAGCGGCGGGGCACTGGACACGCCCGCGATGCGCCGCCTGCTGGCCCTGGAGGCCCACGAACGTGCGGTCTGCTTCATCGGCATCGGCCTGGGCGAACCCAAAAAAACGCCCCGGGTGCGTCCGCAGCCGGGGCAGTTCTTCAAAACCTTGTAAAGTTCATTGCACGAGCGGCGTCGCGCTCCCTTCCAGCGTGATGCCTTCGATGCGGGCGCGGCCCACGAGGATCTGCAGGTATTGGTGGATACCCCGCTGCAGCGCGGCCGTCGCGAGCCAGGCGGCGATCTGCGACTTCACCGTCTCGAACGGCAGCAGCGAGCCGTCGATGCGGCGCAGCACCTGGACGATGTGCAGGCCGAAGCGCGTCTCGATCGGGCGCGCGGCGAACTCGTTCTCGCCGAGGCGGAACAGGACGTCGTCGAATTCCGGCACGCAGTCGCCGCGGCTCAGCTGACCGAGGCTGCCGCCCACGGCGCCGGACGGGCAGTTCGAATACTGCGACGCCAGCTCGCCGAAGCGTTCCGGCGCGGCCTGCAGCGCCGCCAGGATGTCCTCCGCCGTTTCGCGCACGAGGTCCAGCGGTACGGTCGGCGTCACCTGGAACAGGATGTGGCGTGCCTCGACCATCGCGCCGCGGGTGAACTTGTCCGGATGGTTGCGGTAGTACGTGAGACACGCCGCCTCGTCGGCCTGCGGCACGCTGACTTCCTGCGTCAGCAGCGCCTCGATGCGCGCATCGTCGTCGCCGTAGATGCCGAGGCGGTCCGCCTCCTGCAGCAGCACGGTGCGCAGCACGACTTCGTGCACCGACTGCTTCAGCGGGTTGGCGGCGCCCTTGTGGTGCGGCAGTTCCAGTTCGATCTGGCGGTCGTCGATCTCGACGCCGTTGACGGAGATACCCATTGAAGTCTCCTTAGCGCGGACGGACCAGCTGGAAGGCACGGCCCAGGTAAGTCACCGCGCCGAAACCGCTCCAGATGTGGACGAGGCGGGTGAACGGGAAGATGACGAACAGCGACATCCCCATGAACAGGTGCAGCTTGAACACGAGCGGTGCATCGAGGATGAAACCGGCGGCGTCGCCGCGGAACGTCACGATGTGCTGGGCCCAGGTCATCAGCAGGACCATCATGTGGCCGTCCAGGTGACCGGCCGACACGAAGATCGACGACAGGCCCAGGAGCAGGGTACCGAGGATCCACAGCAGCACGATCTTGTCCTTGAACGTGGTGGCGGCGCGCAGGCGCTCGTTGGCGAAGCGGCGGGCCAGCAGCAGCAGGATGCCGACCAGGCACAGGGTGCCCATCACGCCGCCCGCGGCCATCGCGAACAGCTGCTTGGCGCCGTGCGTGACGCCCAGCGTGTCCCACACCCACACGGGCGTCAGCAGGCCGACGGCGTGGCCGCCCAGCAGGCCGATGATCCCGATGTGGAACAGGATGCTCCCCAGCCGCAGCTGCCCGGTGTGCAGCACTTGCGTCGACTCGGAGCGCCACGTGTATTGCTCGCGGTCGAAGCGGATCAGGCTCCCGAGCAGGAAGATCGCGAGCGCGATGTACGGGTAGATCCCGAACAGGAATTGATTTATATAGTTCATGCTGCCTCCTCGTGCACGACGGTGCGCGTACCGCGCGGGTAGAAATTGATCGGTTGCGGGCCCGCAGCTTGCGGCTTGAGCAGCGGCTCGACGCCGTCCGCGCCGGGGCCGAAGGTTTCCAGCGCCTCGTCCATGTCCTTGATCGGCGGCTCCGACAGTTCTTCCGCCGCGACCGGCGACAGGGACTCCAGCACGTCGAACACGCCGGCATACGGGCTGCCGTTCGTGTCCAGCTTGCGCCCGATGAACGCCAGCACGTGCACGGCGTCGCCCAGCAGGCGGCCGGCTTCTTCCTCGTCCAGCTGCGACAGGAATTCGAGGAACAGCGGCACGAAGTCCGGCAATTCGTCGCCCTGCATCTGCAGGCCGTGCTTCTTGTACTCTTCCATCAGGTCGACCATCGCCTGGCCGCGGTCGCGCGATTCGCCGTGGATGTGCTCGAACAGGTGCAGCGAGTGCGACGGCGTGCGGTCGAACGTCTGTACGTATTCCTGCTGCAGCGTGATCATGTCGTTCTCGGCCAGGTGCGCCAGCAGCGGCGCCACCTTCGCGCGCATCGCCACCGGGAGACCGTCTTCCAGCTCGGGGAGGGCGGCGACGAGGTCGCCCTCCGGGTACAGCAGCAGCGCGGACAGGATGCGGTAGTGGTTCATGTCAGGCTCCTTCCGTTTCTTTCTTCTTGCGCGATTTCGGCATCGACACGAAGATCGTCGAGCCCTGCTTCTTCTTGCCGAACAGCGAGGCGTCGCTGGTGCCGTCCGAGCAGCCGTTACCGAACGAGAAGCCGCACGAACCCTTCTCGTTGAAGCTGTCCTCGGCCATCTCCTTGTGGCTGCTCGGGATCACGAAGCGGTCTTCGTAGTTCGCGATGGCCATGATGTGGTACATGTCTTCCACGACCGCCCGCGACAGGCCCACCTGGCGCAGCACGTCCAGGTTCTCGACCTTGTCGACCGACTTCGAGCGCATGTAGGCACGCATCGCCAGCATGCGGTCCAGCGCATGCACCACCGGCGCTTCCTTGCCCGCGGTGAGCAGGTTGGCGAGGTAGCGCACGGGAATGCGCAGGCTCTTCGTGTCCGGCAGGATGCCGTTCATGCCCATCTTGCCGCTTTCCGCGGCGGCCTGGATCGGCGACAGCGGCGGGATGTACCACACCATCGGCAAGGTCCGGTATTCCGGGTGCAGCGGGAATGCGATCTTCCATTCGACGGCCATCTTGTAGACGGGCGAACGCTTTGCGGATTCGAGCCAGCTGTCCGGGATGCCCTGGCGGCGCGCTTCCGCGATCACG
>CBIHRX010000462.1:0-3750 GCA_966212555.1 uncultured Massilia sp. | reverse complement strand
GCGTTGTGAATCCGTGGCTTGGCGCGGGCCGGGGCGGCCGGCGACGGCGGCTTACGCGGCGTGCCGTTCCACCCAGCCCGCGTAGGCCTGGATGAATTGCGTCAGGAACGCGCGCGCGGATTCGTCGACGAGGGCGCCGCCCTCGAACTTCGCGGCGATGCTGCCGAGATAGGCCTCGGGTGCGGGCATGCATGGCATGTTGAGGAACACCAGGCACTGGCGCACGGCGTGATTGGCCCCGAAGCCGCCCATCAGGCCTTGCGAGACGCTGACGACGGCGCTCGGCTTGCCGCTCCAGGCCGATTGTCCATACGGACGCGAACCGACGTCGATGGCGTTCTTCAGCGCCGCCGGCATCGACCGGTTGTACTCGGGCGTACAAAACAGCACGCCGTCGGCCGCCCGGATCCTGGCGCGGAAGTCGTTCCAGGCCGCGGGCGGACCGGCATGCTCGATGTCCTCGTCGAACAGCGCCAGGCCGCCGATCTCGACGATGTCCAGTTCGATCGACGGCGGTGCCAGGCCGGCCAGCGCCTGTGCCACCTGCCGGGTGTACGATGCCTTGCGCAGGCTGCCGACCAGTACCGCGATTTTCCTTGTTTTCATGGGGTCCCTTTCACATGATGGATGAAGGGGCAACATGATGGCATGGCGCCTGCCGGGACTGCGGTGAAACTTCTACAAGTGCAACATGAGCAGCATGCAACACCGGACGCGGCCGTCCCGAACTACAATCCCACCAGGATCACCGGAACGACAGCCATGAATCTCGATCGAATCGACCTGAACCTCCTGCGTGTCTTCAACGTGGTATTCGAGGAACGCAACCTGCTGCGCGCGGCAAAGCGGCTGAACCTGAGCCAGTCGGCGATCAGCCACGCGCTGGCGCGCCTGCGCTACGCCATCGACGACGACCTGTTCGTCCGCAGCGCGGCCGGCATGGTCCCGACGCCGCGCGCCATGGCCATGGCCGGCCCGCTGCGCACCGCGCTGCACCAGATCGGCGAGGCGATCGGCGGCGAGCCGTTCGAGCCGGCGACCACCGGCCGCGAGTTCGTCGTCGCCGCGACCGATTACATCACGGTCCTGTTGCTGGGGGCGCTCGCCGCCGACCTGGACGAGCAGGCGCCGTTCGCCAACCTCGTCGTCCGTCCCTCGACGCGGATCGACCTGGCGGGCCAGATCGACCTGGGCAGGATCGACGTCGCCATCGGCGTCTATGCCGAGATACCCGCCCGGTTCCGCTCGATGTGCCTGTGGACCCAGGTCGACAGCCTGGTGATGCGCCGGTCCCATCCCCTGTGCGACCGGGTCCTGGACAACAGGGCGCTGCTGGACTATCCGCTGCTGGCCGTGTCGCTGGGGGGCACCGAGGAAGGGGCCGTCGATGGCTACATCGCCGAGCGGGGCCTCGCGCGCCAGTCCGAAATGTTCGACCGCCAGTCGCTGGTCGATGCGCTGGCGCCGGACACGCCCCGCTTCCGCATGCAGGTGGCACACGCGCTGGCGGTGCCCACGCTCTTGCGCACCAGCGACATGCTGGCCCTGCTGCCGTCCCCGCTGGGCCGGCTGTTCGCACGTGAACACGATCTGTACAGCGTCGCGCCGCCCTACGCGCCCCGTCCGGTGGACGTGCACGCCGTCTGGCATGAGCGCAACGACGCGGATCCCGCGCATGCCTGGTTCCGCGAGCGGCTCGCCCGGCTGGCGCCGGGCCTGTCGTTCTGAACGCTCAAGCGGCCGGCGGCTTGACGTCGTAGGCGATCCGCCCCGCCGGCAGGAAGAACAGCGCGATCACGGCGCCGCCCCGCGCCTGCGGGTAGTGATGGCTGCCGGGCGCCGGCGCGGTCCAGCCGGCGCCGCGCCAGCCGAGCGGACCGGCCAGCTGTGCGCCCGGCGTCAACGGAATCACCATGTTCAATTCGCCGTAGGGATGGGAGTGATAGTCGCCGCGGAACACGTCGGCGGCATCGCCATGGCCGCCGGCCATGCTGTCCATGTAGACGGCCGTGATGCTGAAGTAGTCGGTCGCGGCGCTCGGCTCGGCCAGCCGGCTGCGACGGTAGCGCGGGCCGGCGATCTCGACGTTGGCCGCCCAGCCCTCCTCCACCCCGGTCTTGATCAGGGCCGCCAGCTCGTCGTACAGGGCGCTGCCCGGACCGTAGGTGTCGTTGAGCCAGTGTTCGAGTTCCGCCCCCGCCGTCCTGTTTTTGACTTCCTGCAGAAAACTCGCACTGCGTGCGATCAGCCGCGCTTTTGCATCCATGATTCCTCCTTTTAAGTGACGAAACCATGTTCGCATGGCGCGCGGCCACGCTGCGGTGAAATGTTTGCATGGGCGCAATGAGCAGTATGCAATGCCGGGAGCCGGCCGGCCCGTCAGGACGCCCCCGCCGGCGCACGGGCGCGGCGGCCGGTGCTCTCGAGCCAGGCGCCCAGCCCGGCGGCGGGAAACGGCTCCGCGACATAAAAGCCCTGCGCTTCGTCGCAGCCATACGCGGCGAGCGCCTCCCAGATCTCCGGGCTCGCCGTCCCCTCCGCGACGACCGTCATCCCCAGGTTATGGGCCAGTTCGATGGTGGACTTGACGATCGCCGCCGCGCGCCGGTCCTCCAGCATCCGCATCGTGAAGCCATGGTCGATCTTGATGACGTCGACCGGCATCCTGGTCAGGTAGCCGAGCGACGAGTAGCCGGTACCGAAATCGTCGATGAACAGGCGGAATCCCTTGCCGCTCAGTGCCGCGAGTTCCGCGATCGAGGCCTCCGGATCCGTGATCAGGCTGCTTTCGGTGATTTCGAGCCCGAGCCAGTCCGCGCTCCCGCCCCAGGTGTGCAGCAGCGCTTCGAGGTTGGGGACGAGGTCCGGCGACAGCAGGTTGCGTGGCGATACGTTGACCGCCAGCGGAATGCGCAATCCTTCGCGCGCCCAGGCGAAATACTGGCGCACGGCGGCTTGCAGCATGTGGCGGGTCAGCACGTGGATCAGTTCCGTGTCCTCGATCAGCGGCACGAACAGCGCGGGCTGGACCATGCCGAGGCGCGGATGGCGCCAGCGCACCAGCGCTTCCACGCCGGTGACCTCGTTGGTGCGGATCTCGACCTTCGGCTGGCAATACAATTCGATCTGTCCGTCGTGGATCGCCTTGCGGAATTCTCCGAGCAGGGCGAGGCGGTCGGGATGGTAGGGATCGTCCCCCGGGTCGTACACGAGGACGTCGGTACCGATCTGGCGCGCACGGAACACGGCCACGTGCGCCTTGCGCACCAGGGTGGCCGTGTCCGTGGCGTGCCCGGGACACAATGCGATGCCGATGTGCAGGTTGATGTCGTACTGGACGCCGGCAACCTGGAACGGCTGTTCGAACGCGTGCGACAAGGCGCGCGCGCGGGGCTTCGAGTCGTAGGCGGACGCGCCGGACAGCACCGCCGCGAACTGGGAACCGCCGAGGCGCGCCACCTGGACGCCGTCGTCCAGCGCGCCGGCGATGCGCTCGGAGACGGCCTTCAGCAGGATGTCCGCGTTGTCGTGGCCGAGGGTCAGGCAAATGTCATCGAACCGGGCCACGTCGACCAGCAGCAGCGCGAGCGGTACGAAATCGGGCGAGTCGATCGCGATCGACCGGTCCAGGTGACGGCGCACCGCTAACTGGTTCATCAGGCCCGTGACCACCTCGTGGTAGGCAAGCCACAGGATTTACAGTTGCGCCAGCCAGGCCTCGGTGATGTCGCGCGAGTACCCCACCAAGCG
>CBIHRX010000461.1:0-3787 GCA_966212555.1 uncultured Massilia sp. | reverse complement strand
GGCAGCTCGTTGCGGTCGAGCGCATCGTAATAGGCGTCCAGCGTCTTGACGTTCTGGCTGTACGTGGCGCCGACCGCGCCGATGGCGGACACGCCGCACGCGACGAGGTCCGTGTCGGCATGCGTCGAATAGCCCTGGAAGTTGCGGTGCAGGCGGCCCTGCTGCTGCGCGATGGCGAGGTCGTCGTCCGGCTTGGCGAAATGGTCCATGCCGATGTAGACATAGCCCGCGGCCGTCAGGCGTTCGATGCACAGCTGGAGCATGCGCAGCTTCGTGTCGCTGTCGGGCATGTCCGCTTCGACGATGCGGCGCTGCGCCTTGAACAGGTGCGGCAGGTGCGCGTAATGGTACACGGCGATGCGGTCCGGCGACGCCTCGATCACTTTCTGGAGCGTCGCGCGCATGGTGTCCGGCGTCTGCTTCGGCAGGCCGTAGATCAGGTCGATGCTGACGGAGCGAAAATCCGCGTCGCGCGCGGCCGCGATGATGGCGCGCGTCCCGGCCTCGGGCTGGATGCGGTTGACGGCGCGCTGCACGTCCGGATCGAAGTCCTGCACGCCCAGGCTGATGCGGTTGAAACCCTGGCGGCGCAGGCTGTGCACACGCTCCTGCGACACGGTGCGCGGGTCGATCTCGATGGAGTATTCGCCGGCGGCGTCCGGCGCGAAGCGGAAGCAGCGGCGCAGGTGCGCCATCAGGTCCGCCATCTGCGCGTCGGACAGATAGGTCGGCGTGCCGCCGCCGAAGTGCAGCTGCTCGACCTCGTTCATGCCGGCGAACAGCCGCCCCTGCATCTCGACCTCCCGTTTCAGGTAAGCGAGGTAGGTCGCCGCCTTCTCGCGGTTCTTCGTGACGATCTTGTTGCAGGCGCAGTAATAGCAGACGGTGTCGCAGAACGGAATGTGCAGGTACAGCGACAGCGGCTTGCCGCCGCCGCGCGTGCGCAGGTCGGCCACGGCATGCAGGAAATCGCGGTAGCCGAACGATTCCGAGAACCGGTCCGCCGTCGGATACGACGTGTAGCGGGGACCATTGCGGCTCAGCCGGGCGACCAGGTCCGCGTCGAACTCGACGGCGGGCTGGCATACAGGATGCGCCCGGGTGGCGCTGGTTGCGGGGACTGCGTCGAACATCTGGGGAACTCCTGGGCCTGCGGCGTGGATAGTCAGGATGAGTCTATTGAGGCGGCTCCGCAAAATCCTTGACTTGCATCAAAAATCGCCGAAGCCGGTGTGTTACGTAGGGTGGGCACCCCGTGCCCACGCGTGACGCATGCAGATTGTTGGCGCTTCGCGTGGGCGGGGGCCGCCCACCCTACGATGTCCCGCAAAGACCGTGTCACCGGCCGAGTTTAAAAACCGACAACACTTGCCCCAGATGGCCCGCCTGCTCCGCCACGCTGGCGGACGCCGCGGCCGATTCCTCGACGAGGCCCGCGTTTTCGCGCGTGATGCCGTCGAGTTCGACCATCGCCGCGTTCACTTCCGCGATGCCCTCGTTCTGCGCGCGCGACGCCGCCGTGATGTCGCCCATGATGGCCGCCGCGTCCTGCACCGCGCCCACGACCTGGCGCATCGTCTGGCCGGCCGCGTCGACGAGTTCGTTGCCCTGCCCGACCTTGTTGACGGAATCCTCGATCAGCGCCTTGATCTCCTTCGCCGCGCCCGCCGAGCGCTGGGCGAGGCTTCTCACTTCGCCGGCCACGACGGCGAACCCGCGCCCCTGTTCGCCCGCGCGCGCCGCTTCCACCGCGGCGTTCAGGGCCAGGATGTTCGTCTGGAACGCGATGCCGTCGATCAGGCCGATGATGTCCACGATGCGCGTGGCCGACCCGCTGATCTGGCCCATCGTCGTGCCGACTTCCAGCACGGCCGCGCCGCCCCGTCCCGCCACCCGCGACGCCTCGCCCACGAGGCCGTCGGCACGCTCGGCGCTGTCCGTGTTCTGGCCCGCCTTCGCCGCGATGTGCGCGAGGCTCGCGGCCGTCTGCTCCAGGCTGGCGGCCTGCGCTTCCGTGCGGCATGCGAGGTCGTGGTTGCCCGTCGCGATGTCGCGCGTGGCCGCGTGGATCGCCCCGACGCTCGTGCGCACGTCGCCCACGATCGCCGTCAGGTTGATGTTCAGCTGGCGCAGCGCGAGGAGCAGCCGGCCCATCTCGTCGTGGCGGGCGCGCGGGGGGGGGCGCCCCCGGGGGCCCCCCCCCCCCCCCGGCCCCCCCCCCCCCGCGCGGCGCATGGGCGCCACGATGGAGCGGTGCAGCTCGGCCCAGGCCAGCAGGGTGAGCGCGGCGCCGGCGAGTGCCAGCAGGCGCCAGCCCCAGGCCTGGGTGACGCCGGCCAGCACCAGCATCAGCACGGCCTGCGCGCTCATCATGACGCCCAGCCGCCGCCCCAGCGGCAACGTGCGCAGGTCCAGCAGGCGCGCCCACCACGCGGTGCGGACGACGGCACCGCGGCGGACCGCGAGTCCCTCCGCCCGGCCGTCGCGCAGGCGTTTATAGATGGCTTCGGCCCGCTCGACCTCGTCGCGCGCCGGACGGGTGCGCACGGACATGTAGCCGACCGTCGCCCCTTCCTCCTTGATGGGCACCACGTTTGCCACGACCCAGTAGAAATCGCCATTTTTTCGACGATTTTTCACGAGTCCTGTCCACGGTTCGCCCGCCTGCAGCGTTTGCCACAGGTCGGCGAACGCTGCGGGCGGCATGTCCGGGTGGCGGACGATGTTGTGGGCCTTGCCGATCAATTCCTCTTCGGTAAAGCCGCTGACTTCGATGAAGGTGGGATTGACGTAGGTGATGCGGCCTTTGGTGTCCGTCTTGGAGACAATGGACTGGCCATCCCGTAACGGGTATTCGATGCCCGTGACGGGCAGGTTCGTACGCAAGCGTGGCTCCTGGCTTTTAATGAGGATATGTTGTTTTTGGGAAATTTTATGAAATCTGGTCCGCCTAAATCCTTGATCCAGATCAAAAATGGCGGAATGTCAGGCGGACTGGTGCGTAAAGAAACATTCGTGCCGCCCGGCCGTTAAAATGGAGTACCCTGCGCGGATGTGGCTGCCAGGTTTGCGTTATTTGCCTTGATGATTTTCAACACCAACCTCATGTAGCCGTAGATGAACGATATCTCTCCTCTGACACGGCACCCCGACGTCCTCTACGGCCCGCACCAGCCCGAGCTGTTGCGCGACGAGATCCTGGCCGACCTGCTGGAAGCGAGCGCGGCCCGCGCACCGGACCAGCCGGCCCTCATCGCCGGCGACCGCCGTCTCACGTATCGCGAACTGGACGCCCTCGCCAGCCTGGCCGCGTCGCGCCTGATCGACGCGGGTATCCGGCCCGGCCACATCGTCGGTTTGTGGATGCCGCGCGGCATCGACCTCCTCGTCATGCAGGCGGCGATCGCGAAGGCCGGCGCCGCGTGGCTGCCGGTCGATGAAGACACGCCCGTCGAACGCCTGCTCGTGTGCATGGAAGACGCCGGCTCCCCCGCCCTCGTGAGCAGCGAGCGCATGCGCGACCGGCTCGGCACCGTCACCCAGCCGATCCACACGGCCGAAACGCTGCTGGCCCCGGCCCCCGAGGGGTATGAAGTGCGCCGGCGCGGCAAAGTCGACGGCGACGCCCCCGCCTACGTCATCTACACGTCCGGCTCGACGGGCAAGCCGAAAGGCATCCTCATCGACCAGCGCAGCATCTGCCACTTCCAGCGCAGCGAGCATCAAGTGCTGCGCGTGAAGGCGACCGACCGCGTCTACCAGGGCTTTTCGGTCGCGTTCGACATGT
>CBIHRX010000460.1:0-3823 GCA_966212555.1 uncultured Massilia sp. | reverse complement strand
CCACTCCCCCCAACCCCCCCCCCCCCCGCCCCCCGGGCCCCCCCCCCGGGGGACCCCCCGGTTTTTTGTTAATTCCCAAAATGTGGGGGCCGGACCCCGGTTTGGGTTTATAGCGCCTGGAACACGCCCGCTGCGCGGTTCTTGGTGACGTTATCCCAGGTGAACACTTTGCCGTTCATCGCCACGTAGACGCCCGGCGGCAGCATTTGCGCGGCGGCGCAGGCAAAGCCGAAGTTGAACAGCGCGTCCGAATTGGCGATTTCGTACGGGATCATGGCGCCGGTGAAGACGATCGTCTTGTCCGACGTTGCCGCGCCCAGTATCTCGGCCGTTTCGCGCATCGTATCGGTGCCGTGCACGATCACGATCTGCTTCTCGCTGGCCGATCGGCACGCGGCCAGCACGTTCTGGCGGTCGGTGTCCTGCATGTCCAGCGAGTCGAACAGGGAGATGACTTGCAGCTCGACGGGAATGGTCATGCGGGAACGCGCGATGACCTCCGGCAAGTGGCTTTCGGCAAAGCCCAGAACGCCATTGAGTTCGTTGTAGTGTTTGTCGAAAGTGCCGCCGGTGGCGATGATCCGCAAAGTCATGATGATTTGAAAACGCTGTAAAAAAAGGTGGGTAATGATAGCCGCAAACCGTAGTGTATCCGTATGTGTCTGCGCTAGAATCGTCCGGATCGGATGAGTATCCTTTCTCCTTTTTGGGCCGAGCCCGCCTTCCAATGAAACCCGTCGCACCTGGAACCGTCATCTTCCATCGCCATCGCGGCTATGGCGTCATCACCCACGTCAACCTGTTGACAGGCTGGATCTCGGCACGCTTCGGCAACGAGTCGCGCACGCTCGACCTGAACCTGTCGACCGACGAGGTGCAGCATGCCGATGGCGAAGCGATCCTGTTCCGCCGCTCGCCGCCGGACCGCATGCCGCATGCGCGCTTGATGGCGATGGTGCGCGAGCTGCACAAGGCCGGCTACGAAAAGCTGTACCTGTATTCCTGGCCCAAGCCGTCCGGCCTCCACTGGCGCTGGCAATTGTTCACGGGTAAGCGCGACTGGATGCAGCGCCCGTGGCGCGAAGGCTGGTATGGCTCGGGCGCCGACTACAACAACAATCCCGTGATGGGATGGGGCGATGCGCCCGGCGCGAGCACGGACGAGCTGATCCACGCACTGGCGAAGTTCGACCCCGAAGGCCTCGCACGCGCGCTCGGGCGCGACGAGGATCACACCGCGTGGTTCGCGAACGTGTGCGATGCGCTGCTGCCGGGCTACATGTATTCCTTCGACATGGCACCGATGCAAGCGAACGCGAACGGCGGCCTCATCGAGATGCCGCCCGTGCCCATCGTGCCCGTGCGTGCGGGGTTGCCGGCCTATGCCGGGCCCGTGATCGAGTGGCCGCCCGGCTGGGCTGGATTGTGGACGCGCCGGCATGAGATGCCGATGCGTAAGCCCAATTTCACGGGCGAACCTGAGCTTCGTTAATTCGGGGGATTCAATATATTGGTCGGCGTTCCGTTCGCGAAATTCACGACGTTCTCGAACGCCGCCCGGAAATACAGTTCATAACTGTCGCGCTCGACGTAGCCCAGGTGCGGCGTCGCCAGCACGGTCGGAATCTTCAGGATCGGTGCATCGCCCGCCAGCGGCTCGCTGGTGAACACGTCCAGCGCCGCATACCCCGGCCGTCCCTTGCGCAGCGCCGCTTCCAGCGCGCCTTCCTCGACCAGTTCCGCCCGGCTCGTGTTCACGAACAGCGCGTCGCGCTTCATGCGCGCCAGGTCGTCCGCCTTGACGATGCCGCGCGTCGCATCGTTCAGCCGCAGGTGCAGACTGACGACGTCCGCCTGCTCGAAGAACGCTTCGCGCGTGGGTGCGGCCGTCAAACCGTCGGCCGCCGCCGCGGCCCGGCTTTTCTCGCTGCCCCATACCATCACCTGCATGCCGAATGCCTGCGCGTAGCCCGCAATCATGTGTCCGATCTTGCCGTAGCCCCAGATACCCAGCGTACGACCCTTCAGTACGCGGCCCAGGCCATTGAGTTCGGGATTGATCGACGCCGTCTGCCACAGCCCGTCCTTCAGGTTGTTGGCATAGGGCACGATCTTGCGGCTGGCCGCCATGATCAGGGTCCACGTCAGCTCGGCCGGCGCGACGGGCGAGCCGACGCCTTCCGCGATCGCGATGCCGTGCTCGGTCGCGGCGGCAACGTCGACGTGGCCCGATACCTTGCCGGTCTGTGAAATCAGCTTCAGGTTGGGCAGCTTGGCCAGCAGCGCGCGCGGGAATGCGGTGCGCTCGCGGATCAGGACGAGGGCGTCGAACGGCGCAAGGCGGATCGCCAGCTGGCCCAGGCCGCGGGTCGAACTATTGAACACTTTGACCTCGTGGCCGTCCAACAGTCGGAAGCAGTCGAGGGTCCGAACGGCATCTTGATAATCGTCAAGGATCGCAATTTTCATGGATGTTAGCGGATGTTATCAGCAAGAAAGTAATGAAATAACAGAATATGAACGGTGGAAAATAGCCTACTACATTAGTCAACCAAAATTCCTACATTTTTGTTGTGCAAGCATTCTAAAGCCGTTTGTGCAGGTGTAGAATCGACCAGAAATAAGAGCCCGAGATGTCAGATTGACATCATTTGCGGCCAGCAGCACACGTTCCAACCAGCCCGCCGGCCTCCGCGCACACGCGACCCCGGGCTGGCGACATGACCGCCGTAGCACCGAGCCGTGAACCGCACGGATTCCTGGGTGCGGGCCCACGAGGCCATCCTTGACGACGATCCTGCCGGGACAAGATAACGGGATTCCGACCGCCGCGCGCATTGCAGGCCGCCGCCTCTGCCGCATCAAGGCCATCGGGATCGCCAGGGATTCTTAATTGGCATTGGAGGTATGTATGAACCAGCCCGTGATGGGCGGCGTCGCCGCACTGAACGTCCCAGCTTACATCAAGCATAATAAACTCATCAATTGGGTGGCCGAGATCGCGGCCCTCACGAAGCCCGACGCCATCTACTGGTGCGACGGCTCCGAAGACGAGTACGACCGCCTGTGCGCACAGATGGTCGAAGCCGGCACGATGAAGCGCCTGAACCCGGAGAAGCGCCCGAACTCGTACCTGGCCTGCTCCGACCCGAGCGACGTGGCGCGTGTCGAAGACCGCACCTTCATCTGCTCGGCCACGAAGGAGCAGGCGGGCCCGACCAATAACTGGGTCGACCCGAACGAAATGCGCCAGACGCTGAACGGCCTGTTCGACGGCTGCATGGCCGGCCGCACGATGTACGTCGTGCCGTTCTCGATGGGCCCGCTGGGCTCGCCGATCGCGCATATCGGTGTGGAACTGTCTGATTCGCCGTATGTCGCCGTCAACATGCGCATCATGACCCGCATGGGCAAGGCCGTGTACGACGTGCTGGGCGCCGACGGCGATTTCGTGCCGTGCGTGCACACCGTCGGCATGCCGCTGCAGGCGGGCCAGCAGGACGTGCGCTGGCCGTGCAACTCGACCAAGTACATCGTGCACTATCCGGAAACGCGCGAGATCTGGTCGTTCGGCTCGGGCTACGGCGGCAACGCGCTGCTGGGTAAAAAATGCTTCGCGCTGCGCATCGCCTCCAACATGGGTTACCAGGAAGCCCAGCAGGGCGGCACCGGCTGGCTGGCCGAGCACATGCTGATCCTGGGCGTGGAATCGCCGCAGGGCGACAAGAAATACGTCGCGGCCGCGTTCCCGTCGGCCTGCGGCAAGACGAACTTCGCGATGCTGATCCCGCCGGCCGGCTTCGAAGGCTGGAAGGTCACGACC
>CBIHRX010000459.1:0-3842 GCA_966212555.1 uncultured Massilia sp. | reverse complement strand
AACGGCAGGTCGCGCGCGCCCAGCATGTTCGGCAGCAGGTACACGGCGATGGCTTCCACGATGGGGATCGCGAACAGGAACATCATCACCGAGCCGTGCATCGTGAACACCTGGTTGTACGTCTCGGCGCCGAGGAAGCCGTTGTCCGGCACGGCCAGCTGCACGCGCATCAGGAGGCCAAGCACGCCGGCCAGGATGAAGAACAGCAGCGCCGTGCCGATGTACAGCAGGCCGATGTTCGTGTTGTTCACGGACGAGAAGAAGCGCCAGCCGCGCTGCGTGCGCCAGACGTCTTCCAACCGCGCGATGTCGTCGTCCCGGCCCGTCATTGCAGGTGCTCGAGATAGGCCGCCAGCGCGCGCAGCGTGTCGCCGTCGATGCCGGCGGCGGCGGGCATGAACACGCCCGGCTTGACGGCCTGCGGGTTCGCGATCCAGCCGGCCAGCGTGCCCTGGTGCGTGCGCAGCAGGCCCGCGCCGATGTGCGTGCGGCTGCCGACGTGCGTCAGGTCGGGCCCGAGCCGCGCCGTCTCGGCCACGCCGCGGATCGTGTGGCACGCCTGGCAGCGCTGTTCGAGGAAGGCGGCGCGCCCCCGTTCCAGCAGCGCCCCTTGCGGCGCGCGCGCAGGCTGCGCCTGGCGCCGCAGCCAGTCGCGGAACGCCTCGGGCGCCAGCGCCACCACGTGCAGGGCCATGTTCGCATGCTGGGCGCCGCAGAATTCCGCGCACTGGCCGCGGTAGACGCCGGGCCGGTCGGCGCGCAAGGTAAGGCCGGTGACGCGACCGGGAATCATGTCGCGCTTGCCGGACAACGACGGCACCCACAGGCTGTGGATCACGTCGGCCGCGTTCAGGCCCACGTACACGGCCTGCCCGACGGGGATGCGGATCTCGTTCGCGGTAACGATCTCGCGCCCGCCGGCCGGATCGCGGTAGCGCACTTCCCACCACCACATGCGCGCCGTGACGGAAATCGAGAGCACGGCGTTCGAGCTTTGCGGCACCAGCTGCGCGCTGCGCCACGTGCTCCACGTGAGCAGCGCCGACAGCGCGAGCACGGGAAACGCGACGCCCGCGCCCGCGATCCACAGGCCGGGCCGCAAAGGCCGCGCATTGTCGCGCAGGCTGAGCGCCATCAGCGCCATTACGGCGACGAAGATCAGGGTGCCGGCGCCGAACAGGACCCACGCGAACTGCTGGATGACGGCGGCGTCCGCGCCGGCCGGGTGCAGGACGGATTGCAGTGTCCCATTCATCGCAATGTGTACAGGAAGGCGGCCATGTGGCGTGCTTCCTGCTCGGTAAGTCCCACGTCCGGCATCGCCGTGCCGGGCTTGAGGGCGGGCGGATCGAGCAGCCACGCGACGAGGCGCGGCGGCACGTTGGGGATACGGCCGGCGATGTAGCCGAGGCGCCCGAACTTTTCCAGGTCCGGCCCGGCCTCGCCGCCCGCGCCGGGGACGTCGGGAATCTTGTGGCACGCGCCGCACTGGTATTGCGTGACCAGCTGCTTGCCGATCTTCGCATCGCCGCCGATGTACGGCTTGCGGTAGTCGTCGTCGCCACAACCGGCGAGCAGCCCCGCGCACGTCAATACGAGCGCGGCGCCAGCGATGGAAGAGCGTGACAGGAGCGTTGGCACGGTTGAATCCACGACGTTGAGTTGGCTTTTATAATACCGGACACCATGCAATTTTTTTAACACGATTCGTTCGGTAAATTCGCATGCCGGCCACCCGCACCCGCCTGATCATGACGACCATCATCGCCACCCTGCTGGGATCGGGGGTCGCCGCCGCGCTCGCGGGGTTCGTCGTGCTGCGCGCCGGCTGGTACGACATCGGCGCCACCACGCAGCACTTCCCGTTCGTCTACAGCCTGCTCGAACAAGGCATGCATTACTCGGTGCGGCGCCATGCGAAGAGCGTGGCCGAACCCGCGCTGGGCGACCGCGGGCAGGTACTGCGCGGCGCGATCGTCTACCGCGACAACTGCGCCCAGTGCCACGGCGGTCCCGGCACGGCGCCCGGCAAGCATGGCCTGAGCATGCAACCCGTGCCCGGCCCGCTGGTGGACGCGACGCGCCACTGGAAGCCGCGCGAGCTGTACTGGATCACACGCCACGGCATCAAGATGAGCGGGATGCCCGGTTGGGAATACCACCTGAGCGAGGACGAGTTGTGGTCCACCGTGGCCTTCATCATGCAGCTGCCCACGCTGAGCGCGGACGACTATCGGGCGCTGACGGCGGAGGCGCGGAAATGAACCGGCTCGCCCTTGTCCTCGCCTTCGCGGCGGTCCTGCTGGCCGGCTGCGGCGATGCCAACCGCGCTCCCGTCGGCACCCGCGGCGACGCGGCGCGCGGCCGCATCGCCCTCGCACAGTACGGCTGCCGCGCATGCCACATGATCCCCGGCGTCACCGGGTCGAAGGTCTACGTGGGGCGGCCGCTCGAAGAGATGGCGAAGCGCCCCATCATCGCGGGCACGCTGCCGAACAACCAGGCGAACCTCGTGCGCTGGATCCGCGATCCGCAAGCCATCGACCCGAAGACCGCGATGCCCGTGCTGGGCGTGTCCGAGCGCGATGCGGTCGACATGAGTGCCTGGCTGCTTTCACACTGAAGCACGCGTGGGCACGGGGTGCCCACCTTACGCCCGATCGAGCGCGCGTGCCAGGTCGTCCACCCCGGCGCGGATCACGTCCGGCGTGAATGCGGAAAAGCCGAGCAGCAGCCCGGGATCGATGGCGCAATCCGCGCCCGCCTGCGGGTTCGTGTAATAACCCAGCGTCCGCACGTCCACGCCGAGAGCGCGGGCGTGATGCGCGACCGTCTCCTCATCCAGCCGCTCCGTGAAATGCACGCACAAGTCCAGGCCCGCGTCCGACGGCCCCTGGCGCAGCCGGCCCGCGAGACGCGCGTCGAGCGCATCGACGAGGGCTTGCCGGCGCTCGCCATACGCGTCGCGCGTGCGGCGGATGTGGCGCGCGAAGTGGCCGCCCGCGATGAAGTCGGCCAGCGCCGCCTGCGGCACGATGGGACTGTGGCGGTCGACGACGGCCTTCGCCCGCGCCAGCGCGGCGGCCAGCGCGGGCGGCGCCACCACGTAGCCCAGCCGCAGCGCGGGGAACAGCACCTTCGACAACGTCCCCACATAGATCACGCAGCCCGCGCGGTCCATGCTTTGCAGCGACGCGAGGGGCGGCCCCGTGTGGCGATATTCGCTGTCGTAGTCGTCCTCGACGATCCACGCGCGGTTCGCCTCCGCCCAGCGCAGCAGTTCGAGGCGGCGGCGCAGGCTCATGGTCACGCCCAGCGGCAGCTGGTGCGACGGCGTCGCGAACGCGAGCCGCGCGTCGGGGTAGTGCCGCGCCGCGTACGCGACGTCCATGCCCTCGGCGTCGACGGGCACCGGGCAGACGCGCGCGCCCGCCACCGTGAACGGCGCCACCGCGCCCTGGTAGCCGGGCGATTCGATCCACATGGCTTCCCCCGGTGCGAGCAGCAGCTGGGCCAGCAGGTACAGCGCCTGCTGCGAGCCCGATGTGATCACGACCTGGTCCGGCACGCACTGCACGCCGCGCGACGCCTGCAGGTAGGCGCACAGCAGCTCGCGCAGCGGCGCGTACCCGGCGCCGGGACCGTAGCCGAGCGACCCGGTCGAATGGCGCCAGTGCCGCGCTTCCAGGCGGCGCCAGACGTCGAACGGGAACAGGTCCAGGCCCGGCATGCTGGCGCGGAAGGCACGCAGCGGCCCCGCGTGGTGCAGCACGCGCGCCATGCCGCCGGCGATGAGCTCTCCACGCGCGGACAGCGGCCGCACCATCGGCGCCGTGGCCGCG
>CBIHRX010000458.1:0-3875 GCA_966212555.1 uncultured Massilia sp. | reverse complement strand
GGTCGAACGGGAACCGGTCCAGGCCCGGCTTGCTGGCGCGGACGGCGCGCAGCGGCCCCGCGTGGTGCAGCACGCGCGCCATGCCGCCCGCTATGAGTTCTCCGCGCGCCGACAGCGGCCGCACCATCGGCGCCGCGGCGGCATCGCCCGCACGCGCACCGGCCGGCAGCGACGCGCTGACGAACGTGCCCTTCCCCACCGTGCCCTGCAGATAGCCCTCGGCCATCAGCTGCTCGTACGCCGCGAGCACGGTCTGGCGCGACACGCCCAATAGTTCGCACAGGCTGCGCGTGGCGGGCAACCGCACGCCGGCGCCGATGCGGCCGTCGAGGATCGCGTCCTTGAGGTGGACGTACAACTGGCGGAACAGCGGTGTCGTGCCAGCGCGCTCGAGCGTGGCGGCGGCGAGGATGTCGTGGACGTGCATGGCGGCGGAGTCGATTGGTACGCCCATCTTGGCGCTAATTGGTCATTTGAGCAAGCCATCCGGCATCCTAAGATGGAGGTTCCATCGCATACGGAGAAACGATGAAACGATTCGAAGCCACCCTGGCCTGGCAGCGCGGCGACCAGGCCTTCACCGACCTGCGCTACAGCCGCGCGCACCGCTGGCACTTCGACGGCGGGCTGGACGTGCCGGCCTCGTCGTCGCCATTGTCCGTGCCCGTGCCGCTGTCCGACCCGGCCGCCGTCGATCCGGAAGAAGCCCTCGTCGCGGCCGCCGCCAGCTGCCACATGCTGTTCTTCCTGTCGCTCGCGGCCGCGCGCGGCTACGTCGTCGACCGCTACGACGACCATGCCGTCGGCGTGCTCGACGGCGCCGCCATCACCCGCATCGTGCTGAACCCGGCCATCGCGTTCGGCGGCGAGCGCCGGCCCGACCGCGCCGCGCTGGCCGAGCTGCACCACGAGGCGCATGCGCGCTGCTACATCGCCAATTCGCTGAAGGGAGACGTCGTCGTGGAAGGATTCGAATAATGTACGTGCCGAGACAATTTGCCGTGGCCGACCGGGCCGACATGCTGGCGCTGATCGCCGCCAACCCGCTGGGCGCGCTCGTGCGGGCCGGCGCCGACGGGCTGGAAGCGGATCACATCCCGTTCGAGCTCGTGGCGCCCACCGAGGCGGCGCCGCACGGCCTGCTGCGCGCGCACGTGGCGCGCGCGAATCCGGTCTGGCAGGCGGGCGATGCGTCCGTGCTCGTGCTGTTCCAGGGCGCGTCCAGCTATGTGTCGCCGCTGCTGTACGACGTCGAGGCGGCCGGAGGACGCGTGGTCCCGACGTGGAACTACGAGGTCGTGCATGCGCACGGGCGGCTGCGCGCGATCGACGATCCGGCGTGGATTCTCGGCCAGATGACGCGGCTGACGGGGCGCCATGAAGATGCGCGCGCCGGGTGGAAGGTGGAAGATGCGCCGCGCGAGTTCATCGACAAGATCGTCCGGACGACCGTCGGCATCGAGATCGTCATCGAGCGGCTGGAAGCGAAATTCAAGATGAGCCAGAACCGCACGCCCGACGAGCGGGCGCGCGTGCTGGCATCAATGGCATAGCGTTACTTGCCGGCTTACTTGCCGGCTTACTTGCCGGCTTATTTGCCGGACGTCGTGCCCGACTTCGCCATCGGCATTTGCTCGGCCGATTTCAGGTGTTGCGCGACGACCGGCTCGGTCTTGTCGACGAGGGCCTTCACTTCCGCATCCTTGGCCTTCTTCGACGCGGCCATCAGCTTGGCGTGGACGGTCTTGTGATCCTGCACGCCGGCCTGTTTCATGTAGGCCTTGTCGAAGGCATCGCCACTCATCTTTTCCAGCTTGGCGGCCATGGCCTTGTGCTTGGCGTCCGGCTCGGTCGGCAGGGTCACGCCGCGTGCCTGGGCCAGGGCTTTTACTTCGTTCAGGTTCGCGGTGTGGTCGTCGATCATCTGCTGGGCGAACGCTTTCACTTCGCTGCTCTGGCTCTTGTTCTGGGCCAGCTTGCCGCCCTCGACTTCGGCCATATTGGCCATCGCCATATCCTTGAGGATTTTCTCGTCGCCTGCGCTCAGCTTGGCGCCGCCGGCTGCCGCACCGGCCGCCGACTGGCCGGCACCGCTGGCGCCCATGCTCGAGCTGGCGTTCTTGTCGGCCATGCCCGCCGCACCCATCTGCTTGCTGCGGTTTTCCATGCCCGTGCTGTTGGTGTTGTCGATGGTGCCTTCGCGGGTGGTTTTACCGGACGTGTTCTGCTTGCCCGGGGTGCTGCTGGTGCCGGTCTGGGTCGGGGTCTGGCTGACCGCGGCCGTCTGGGCGTGGACGCCGACGGCGGTGAACATGGCTGCCACTGCCGAGACGGCCAGCAGCCCTTTCAAGGTGTTCTTGTTCTGCATGTTTCGCTCTCCTGAACTCTGTTATGAAGTTGGCGCCTGGCGGGGGCCGCAGTGCGCAAGCTCGTGTTGGAATGACAACGGCCGTGGCAAAGTGTATCGCCGCGTTTTCTTGAACAGCGCGCGTTAGCCAGCAGGAAAGTTTTAACGATATGCGAAAAATAAACAGCCTCGGATTCGGGGTCAGAGCACATTTCGGATCAATGTCTCGATGTGCACGAGTCGCCCAAAGCAGGTCCCGGCATCACCATGCAGACGCGTCAACCGGCATCGCCGCCGCCCAACAAGTTACTGCCAAGATCGTGCCCAAAAACGGGGTCTGACCCCGAATTGTCGATCAGCGGAAGCTCAGCGCCCCCGTCAGGTCGCCCGGCGGGCGTGCGCCACGTGCCGCGAACGCCGCGTTGCGCGCGGCCAGGCCTTCCAGCAGCGGCAGGCCGTGCAGGCGGGTGATGAAACGCAGGATCGACGTCGTGTCGTAGAAGTTGTGGTCGACGGCGCCCTTCTTCGCGTACGGCGAGATGACGATGGCCGGGATGCGCGAGCCCGGGCCCCAGCGGTCGCCCTGCGGCGGCGCCACGTGGTCCCACCAGCCGCCGTTCTCGTCGAACGTGACGACGACGACCATGTCCTTCCACTGCGGCGACTTCTTGAGGTGCTCGATCACGTTGGCCACGTGGGCGTCGCCGGATTCCACGTCCGAATAGCCCGCATGCAGGTTCAGGTTCCCCTGCGGCTTGTAGAACGTCACGGCCGGCAGCCGGCCGTTGACGGCATCGGCGATGAATTTGTTGGAGATCGGACTGTCGCCCATGCCGCCGTCGCGCAGGTGCTCGGCGCGGGCCGCCGTCCCCGGCCCGAACTGCTTGAAGTAATTGAGCGGCTGGTGGTGGAACTGGAAGTTCGGTCGCTCGCCTTCGCCGCGCCCGTCCAGCGCCGCCTGCCACGCGCCCGCGTACCACGCCCAGCTGACGCCCTTCTCGGACAGCAGGTCGCCGATCGTTCGATAGGTCTGCGGCGGCAGCACGGCAGGATCCTGCGGATCGGCGAGGTGCGCATCGCCGCCCGGTGCCGGACGGACCCAGCTCGGCTGGAACGGGGGCGCCATCGTGTTGACCGCGTAGCCGTCCGGCGTGATCGCGCCGTTGTTGACGAACTTCGGCTTGCCCTCCAGCGCGGACTTCGGCGAATCCGGCGCCAGCGCGAGGCGGTGGCCCGTCGGGCCGTCTTCCAGCACGGCGATCTTCTTCGCGGCCGGGGTGGACGCCGCATCGAAGAATTCCGGCACGCGGCCGCTGACCAGGAACTGGTGGTTCAGGTAGGAGCCGCCGAACGCGCCCATGAAGAAGTTGTCGCACAGCGTGAATTCGCGCGCGATCTGCCACAGGCCCAGGTTCTTCGACGTCTCGCCGTAATGGCCCATCGTCAGCGCGCCGTTGTCGCCCCACGCCACGAAACCGTCGTTCCTGCCGCCGTTGATCTGCATCTGGTTCTGGAAGAACAGATGCCA
>CBIHRX010000457.1:0-3902 GCA_966212555.1 uncultured Massilia sp. | reverse complement strand
GGGGCTGGCGGGCCCCGCGCCCGCGACCAGCGTACCGGCGCCGGCGCCGGGGCCGATCTCGAGCCGCGCGCCGATGGCCGCCGCGCGTTCGCGCATGCCGGCCAGGCCCCAGTGGCCGGGCCGCGCGGCCTGCGTGATGCCGCGGCCGTCGTCGCGTACCCGCAATTCGAACGCCTGTTCGTCGTACGCCACCTCCAGCACGACCCGGTTCGCGCGCGCATGGCGGAACGCGTTCTGCAGCGCTTCGCGTGCGATGAAGCAGGCTTCCAGCGCCACGTCGCGGCACAGCGGGCGGCGCTGGCCCTCCACGCGCACGTCGAAGTGCACGCCGAACTGCTCGCCGAGGATGTGGCCCAGCGGGACGACCGCGCCCACGAGGTCCTCGGCGGGCGACGCCGCGCCTCGCAGCGCCGTCAGTTCGTCGCGGCCTTCGCGCAGCGCGTTGCGCGCCTGGTCCAGCGTGCGGTCGATCAGCGGGCGGTCGGGACAGTCCTGCGGCAGCCGGTCGCGCGCGTGCTCGAACAGCATCAACAAGGCCTGCACGGATTGCATCAGCGTGTCGTGCAAGGTGCGCGCGATGCGTTCGCGTTCGCCCGCGCGCTCCTGCAGCAGGCGGCGCAGCTGCAGGGTCGCCCGGCGCAGGCGCAAGCGGTACAGCAGCCAGGCGCCCAGCGCGAGCAGCGCGCCGCACAGCGCTTTGAACGGCGTGCCCTGGACGAAGGTCGGCGCGATCGTGATGTCGAGCGCCGCGCCCGCCGGGTTCCACACGCCGTCCTCGTTGGCGGCGCTGACGACGAAGCGGTAGCTGCCCGGGCCCAGGCGCGTGTAGAACGCGGTGCGGCGCGCGCCGGCATCGCGCCAGTCGTCGTCGACACCTTCCAGGCGGTAGCGGAAGCGCACCCGTTCCGGCATCGTGAAGCTGGGGGCCGTGTAGGCGATCTGCAGGTCCTGCGTGCCGGCCGGCAGCGCCAGTGCGGCCGTCGCATCGACGTTGCGCCCGCCGGCGGACACGCTCGCGATGTGCACGGGCGGCGCCAGGCGGTTGCGCGGGACGCGGGCCGGATCGATCCATGCGGCGCCGTCGGTGCCGTGCAGCCAGAGGCGGCCGTCGGGCGCTTCGACGAGGCTGGGCTGGCCGGAGCGGAACTGGGCGATGCCGGGATAGCCGTCGACGGCGTCGAACAGGTCGTAGGCGGCGATGGTGCCGGTGGGCGCCTCCAGGAACGCGTGCCAGGCGGCCGCCGGGATGCGCACGAGGCCGCGGCTGCCGTTCAGCCACAGGTCGCCGTCCGCGCGCAGCAGCGCGCCGGTGATGCCGGCCAGCGCCTGCGGGTCGGCCAGCCGCACCGGAACGAAGCGGCCGCCGGCGAGCATCGCGAGGCCCTTGTCGCCCGCGGCGAGCTGCACGCCGCCGGCATCGTAGACGCGTCCCACGACGCCGACGTCCAGCTCGTCGGCGCCGCCGTAGCGCTTGATTGTCCCGCCCCGCAGCGCCACCACGGTGCTGTCGCGGTAGCCGAACCACAGCACGCCGTCGCGGCCGCGCGCCATGGTCACCGGGAGGTCGTCGGGGAGGCCGAACGCGCGCCCCGGCTGCCAACGGGCGCCGTCCCAGCGATACACGCGGTCGTACGCGAAGGCGGCCCACAGGCCGGTGCCGTCGTCCAGCAGCGCGCGCACGCCGCCGTCCATCGCCGCCTGCGGCACCGCGTCAGGGAACGGGATCCGCGTGCGCGTGCCGCCCTTGCGCCGTTCGATGACGCCGCGGCGTGCCACGAGCAGGGCGCCGTCCGCGGCGGTGGCCATCGTCTGCACGTCCCGTTCCGGCTGTTCGACGAGGGCCGTCCCGTCATGCATCCACAGCCGGGGGCGGCGGATGCTTTCGGCGCTTGCCCAGACATGGCCCGCGTCGTCCACCGCCAGCGCCACGTTGGAGTAATCGCGCGGCAGGCCGATCGACACGAGCCGGTCGCGGCGGAACCGGTCGACGCCGCGCCGCGTGCCGACCCAGACGTTGCCTTCGCGGTCCTCGAACATTGTCATCGGCGCACCGCTGAGTAGGTTCGACGGCGGCCGTTCGCTCGGGTCGATCCGGTAGTGCCACGTGCCGACCGTCGCCAGCGCGTCCGGCCCGAGGCGGCACAGCCCCTCGCACCCGGCCTGCCACAGGTTGCCGTCGCGGTCGAAGATGGCGTCGAACGAGTACGACGTCGTCCACCAGTCGCGCGGCCGCGGCGGCCTGGCGAGGCGTTCCGGCAGGCGCGTCACGCGGTCCAGGTACCACAGCCACAGGTGGCCGTCGCGGTCGGGCATGACGTTGAAGTGCTGGCCGGCGAGCCCGGCGGATACGAAGCGGTCGACGCCGGGATCGCGATAGAACAGGGCGTTCTCGGTGTTCACCCACAGCCGGCCGTTCGGATCGCGCCGCAGGCCTTCGGACTTGCCCGCCAGGCCCCAGTCGGCGCCGATCTTGCGCCAGCGCGCGCCGTCCAGCATGAACAGGCCGGTGCTGGTCGCGGCCCAGGTGCGCCCGCGCTCGTCCGCCACGATCGAATACACGGTGCCCGGTTCGTAGCCGTCGGATTCCGCGTAATGGCGCATCCGGCCGGCGCGGTACACGGACATGCCCGCGTAGCGGTAGCCGATCCACAGCGCACCGTCGGGAAACGCGCGCACGGTCGCGATGACGTTGGACAGCAGCGGCTGGCCGCCCAGCGACCGGATGTGCTCGAAGCGCGCGCCGTCGAAGCGGTACAGGCCGGACGGCGTCGCGAACCACATGAAGCCGCCCGTGTCCTGCGTCATTTCCCACACGTCGCCCGGCATGCCGTCCTTGCTCGTCCACGCGTCGTGGTGCAGCTGGGCGATCGACAGCGTGGGGTCGAGCGCCCGCGCGCTGCCGGACAGGAGGACGAAGGCGAGGGCGGAAACGATGCGGAACATTATCGGATTGTAAAGCACGCGGCGTTGCGCGCCTATACGAACGGATACTGGCAACGCCCTGGGGCCGGGACTACCATGGCTCGTCGTTGCAGCACCGCTTATTCACCATTCCCTTAGAGGATCATCCCATGAGCAATCCAAAACTCGAAGTGCTGACGCCGCAGAACAGCCAGATCATCTTCATCGATCACCAGCCGCAGATGGCATTCGGCGTCCAGTCCATCGACCGCCAGGTCCTGAAGAACAACACCGTCGGCCTGGCCAAGGCCGCCCGCACGTTCAACATCCCGACGACCATCACCACCGTCGAGACGCAGGGCTTCTCGGGCTACACCTACCCGGAACTGCTGGACGTGTTCCCGAACCAGCCCATCCTCGAGCGCACCTCGATGAACTCGTGGGACGACCAGAAGGTGCGCGACGCGCTGGCCGCCAACGGCCGCAAGAAGGTCGTCGTCGCCGGCCTGTGGACGGAAGTCTGCAACACCACGTTCGCCCTGTGCGCGATGCTGGAAGGCGGCTACGAGATCTACATGGTCGCGGACGCCTCGGGCGGCACCACCAGGGAAGCCCACGACTACGCCATGCAGCGCATGATCCAGGCCGGCGTCGTGCCGGTGACCTGGCAGCAGGTGCTGCTCGAGTGGCAGCGCGACTGGGCGCACAAGGACACCTACGACGCCGTCACCGGCATCGCCAAGGAACACTCGGGCGCCTACGGCATGGGCATCGACTACGCGTACACGATGGTGCACAAGGCGCCGCAGCGCGGCACCACGCAGCACGAGACGCTGGCGCCGGTACCGGCCCGCTGATTATCCGCGCACGCCGGCCAACCCGGCGCGTGCGTCCGCGGCCCCCCCGGCCCCGGCCTTGTTCACCCCACCAATGATCCACCCCCGCCCCACGGCCGGGTCGGCCTGCAGCGCCTTCTGGCGGGCGAGCGCCTCCAGCGTGGG
>CBIHRX010000456.1:0-3982 GCA_966212555.1 uncultured Massilia sp. | reverse complement strand
CGTGCGCGAAGGCCCGGCCGAAGTGAGCGACGACGGCGTGCTCACGTTCACCGCGCTGCCCCGCCGCGCACGCTTTCCGATCGACGTGACGGTCGTCGCCTGGCAATGGGGGCGCGCGACCGAGCCCCGGCTGCGCAGCGCCGCGCCCGTCGAACGCCATTGCCGGATCACGCAACCCTGAAGACCACCACCATGACAACAACGATCTCTCACCGCCTGCTCGCCATCGACGAAGGCCTCCAGCAGCTGTCGCTCGTCGACACCGCCACCGACACCTTCCACTGGACCCTGGACCTGTCCCCCTACCCGCTCGCGCGCGACCTGCAGCGGCTCGACGCACGCCGCGTGCTGGTCGGCTTCGACCGCGGCTTCTTCGAGCTGGACATCGAATCGGGCAAGGTGCTGACGGCCTGCGCGCGCTGGACCGACGTCACGGCCGTGCACCGCCGGCCCGACGGCAGCACGCTCGTGACGGGCTGGAACCTGGACGGCACGGGCGGCGTGAACGTGCTGACCCTGGACCGCGGCTGGCACCTCGTCGGCACTGCGCGCCGCGACGGCGACTACGTCCGCCTGATGCGCCCGACACAAGACGACACGTACCTGCTGTGCACCAACGACCACATCCTCGAAACGTCGCCGGACCTGGTGGAACGGCGCCGCTTCGCCGCGCCCGATTTCGAACACGCGTGGAAGGCCGAACGGAACGGGGACGGCACCACCCTCGTATCGGGCGGCTATGGCGCCGTGATGGTGCTGTTCGACGCCGCCGGCAACGTGCTGCAGCGCTTCGGTGCCGCGGCCGACCTGCCCGCGGAGGTCGCGCCGTTCTTCTACGCGAGCTGGCAGCAGCTGGACAACGGCCGCCTGCTCGTCGCGAACTGGCAGGGGCATGGTCCGGACAACGGGCACAAGGGACGGCAACTGCTCGAATTCGATGCGCAGCGCTGGCTGGTCGGCACATGGTCGGCCCCCGAGCGGATCTCGTCCCTGCAGGGCATCCTGGTGGTGGATTAACCTTCCAGCGGTTCGGCCTGCGCGGCGGACGGTTCGCCGCGCGCGCCGATCCGCTTCACGAGCAGCTGGTCGATGCGGTAGTGGTCCACGTCGAGCACCTCGAAGCGCATGCCCTCGTATTCGACGCTGTCGGTCGGCTTGGGCACCTTGCGCAGCATGTACATCATGAAGCCCGCCGCCGTCTCGTAATGCTCTTCCTCGGGCAGCGCGTCCAGTTCCAGCACGCGCTTCATGTCCGCCACCGGCGTGCTGCCGTCGATCAGCCATGACCCGTCCTCGCGCTGCAAGGCCTGCTGGTCCGCCTCCAGCGGCGTGCCCCATTTGCCCATGACGGTCACCATGATGTCGCTCAGCGTGACGACGCCGACGACGAGCGCGTACTCGTTGATCACGACGGCGAACGTTTCCTTGGTGGCGCGGAAGCGGTCGAGCAGCTCGGACAGGGTCAGCGCATCGGGAATGATCAGGACCGTGCGGATGCTCGTTTCGTTCAGCTGGAAGCGCGACTGGCGGTTCAGCAGCTGGACCAGGATGTCGCGCGTGTCCACGTAGCCGATCACGCGGTCGATCGTGCCGTCGCACACGGGGAATTTCGACAGCGCGTGCGTGGCGATCTTCTGGCGGATGCTGTCCTCGGATTCGTTCAGGGTGAAGAACACGACGTTTTCCCGCGTCGTCATCGTCGACGTGACCGCGCGCGACTCCAGCTCGAACACGTTCTCGATGAAGTGCTGCTCCTGCTTCTGCAGCACGCCGGCCTGGGCGCCCGCTTCCACGACGGCCGAGATCTCGTCGAACGTGATGCGGTCCTCGCGCGTCGTGTCGACGCCGAACACGCGGAACAGCATGTTCGCCACCTTGTTCAGCGCCCAGGACAGCGGCTTGAACACGCGGATGACGACCAGTACCGGCCGCACGACGGCCATCGCCGTGCTCTCGGGCGCGATCATCGCGAGGCGCTTGGGCATCAGGTCGGCGAACAGCACGAACAAGGTGGTGACGAACACGAACGACAGCGCGAACGCGAGGTTGTCGCGGCCCGGCCCGTCGTAGAAGAGCGCCAGCCACTCCAGGAAAAACGGCCGCAGCGCGCCCTCCCCGAGGATACCGCCCAGGATGGCGATCGCGTTCAGGCCGATCTGCGACGCCGCGAAAAAGTCGGCCGACTGCGCCTGCAGCGCCATCACCTTGTGCGCGCGCTCGTCGCCCGCCTCGGCCAGCAGTTTCAGCTTGATCTTGCGTGCGCCGGCCAGCGCGATTTCGCTCAGGGACAGGAAACCGGCGGCCAGCACGAGGACGGCCAACACGGCCAGATGTTCGAACAGATTCATGGAGCACCCGGAATAATCATGTCACTTTAACATAGGCGCCAGCCAGCTGAATTTGATATAGCGGCTGACACATTTAATAATTGTCGAACGCTCCGGCTCTTCGGATAATCTGCTATTACGTCCACACCTCACACTGGAAATCCCGATGCAAAAGCCTCGCCTCGCCCTGATTCCCCTGTTGTTCGCCGCAGCCGTATCCCAAGCCGCCACCGATCCGCTCGCGCCGACCGCGCGCTGGAGCGCCTACACCGCCGGCCACGCGGCCACGCCGCCGATGGGCTGGAGCAGCTGGAACGCGTTCGGCACCGATATCGACGAGGCGAAGGTTCTCGGCGCGGCCCAGCGCCTCGTGGACAGCGGACTCGCGGCCAAGGGCTACCGCTACGTCAACATCGACGACGGCTGGGCGCTGCGCCGCAACCAGCCGGACGGCCGCCTGATCGCGCGCCCGGACCGGTTCCCCTCCACCGTCAATGGCGGCTTCCGTCCGTTCACCGACAAGATCCACGCGATGGGCCTGAAGGCCGGCATTTACTCGGACCTCGGCCGCAACACCTGTTCGCAGGCCTACGGCGGCGCCGACCCGAACCTGCCGAAGGGCAGCGTGCTCGAACGCGAAGTGGGCCTGTACGGCCACATCGACCAGGACATCGGCCTGTTCTTCCGCGACTGGGGCTTCGACTTCATCAAGGTCGACGGCTGCGGCCTGCGCGCGTACGGCGCGGACAGCCCGAAAGTCAAGTCGGGCGACTACCGCGCGCTGAAACCCGTGCTGGACCTGGAATCCGTCGCCCGCTCGGACATTCCGGCCGTGCAGGCCGAATTCACGCAGATCAACGAGGCGCTGAAGCGCAACAATCCGGACGGCGACTACCTGCTGTCGCTGTGCGTCTGGGGTTCCGCCGACGTGCGCGCGTGGGGCAAGAACTTCGGCAATATCTCGCGCACGAGCGACGACATCCGCCCGAACTGGCCCCGCCTGCTCAGTAATTACGACAGCGCGGCGCGGCGCGAACTGTACGGCCATCCGGGCAGCTGGAACGACCCCGACATGCTGTTCATCGGCAGCGGCGATTTCGACGCGAACCACATCACCGAGGCGAGGTCGCACTTCGCGCTGTGGGCCATGCTGAATTCGCCGCTATTTACGGGCGCCGACCTGCGCACGACGCCGCAGGCGCTGATGGACATTTTCGGCAACGCCGACATCATCGCGCTGAACCAGGACCCGGCCGGCAACCAGGCGGTGCTCGCGTACGACGCGGACGACGTGCACATCCTCGTCAAGACGCTCGCATCGGGCGACAAGGCCGTCGCCATCTTCAACCGCGGCATCGCCCCGGTCGACGCCGACCTGACGGCCGACCAGCTCAAGTTCCGCAAGGACGCGAAGGTCACGCTGACCGACCTCTGGTCGAAGGAAGCCGCGTCGTTCACGAACGAGACCAAGGTGAAGGTCGCACCGCGCGAGACGCGCATCTTCCGCGTCCAGGGCACGCGCGCGCTGGCGGACGGCCTGTACCTGTCGGAACAGCCGGGCAGCGTGAACCCGGCCGTCGACGGCGTGACGAAGCCGACCGCCGATCCGACCGTGTTCCGCTCGTCGTTCGGCTGGAGCGGCACCAAGGGCGGCG
>CBIHRX010000455.1:0-4009 GCA_966212555.1 uncultured Massilia sp. | reverse complement strand
AGGCTAGTTATTAAGAAAAGCCCGCTCAGTATGCACTGAGCGGGCTTTTTGCTTTTGGGCGATCCACGACGGATAACAAATTCGTTCTCGTAAACGAAAATTTTTGCATCGTCATATAAAAAACTGCAGCGTTGTTACGTCATCGTGCCCAGCGGCGTTAAGCTGTCATGACGAGACACCTGATGTACGCACGATGCAAAATTTTTATAAAAAAGCGCTGTTCGCGCTCATTCTGCTGCTGGTCGCAAACGCACTGATCGCCTGCCTGTGCGTGTACCAGAGTTATCCGTCCGTCGCGCTGATGCCGCCGTCGGGTGGTGGCCTGAACTGGCGCACGGTCACGAAGACGGATGTGGATGAGGGCGGTACCTCGACGATACGCATCATCGAGGCTGCCCAGCGATCGCTCCGTTTCGACTTCCGGCTCACCCGGGCGACGACGTATTCGTTCGTATCGGCCGACATGTTGTTCGAGGACGGCGAGGGCAATGCGATGCCGGTGGATTTGTCGAGATATGACACCATCACGTTCACGGCCAAATGCAAGCCGATGAATTCACTGATCTTCGCCCTGCCGACATTCGACGCGACCATCTCGAAGCCCGGCGACTACCTGACCTACCCGTCGCCTCTCACGTTTTTCTCTTGCGACGAACATGGCGTACCAGTATCGCTGGACCTGACGCGGCTGACCATCCCGCAATGGTGGTTCGACAGGATGCATCTCGATCTGTCGCATCAGTCGTACAAGCTGAACCAGGTGGCCAAATTCGTATTCGGCGTCAGCCAGCAGAGCCCGCGCGATCGAGACAGCCGCGTGGAAATCAGCCACGTCATATTGCATGGCCGCGATTATCGATACCTCGTCGCGCTGGCGGTCATCCTCGTGAGCAGCTGGTGTGCGTTCGCCGTCTGGTTTTTCCGCGTACATGCGCGGGAATTGGCCACCAGCCTGGACACCAAGCTCAGGAAGGACTTGCCGCTCGTCGCCTACCGGCAGTTGACGGTCGAGCCGTTCAAGGACAAGGAAAAAGCGGCCGTCCTGCGTTTCATCGCGACGAATTACACGAATCCCGACCTGGACCTGGACAGCGTCGTCGCAGGAACGGGCGCCAACCGCAACAAGGTCAATGAAGTACTGAAGGCGGAACTCGGCATGACGTTCACGGCCTATCTGAAAAAACTGCGGCTGACGGAATCGGCCCGGCTGCTCACCGAGGCGCCCGCCGTCACCGTCGCCGAGGTCGCCTATTCCGTCGGTTACGCCAACGTCTCGTATTTCAACAAGCTGTTCAAGGAAGAATACGGCTGCACGCCAAAAGTCTTCAAGACCGTGGCGAGTGCGGCGCAGCAGGAGCAGCACGACTCATAACAAATCCTGCATTTTTCGCTAAATCTTCCGCATTGGCGTTAGTAAAACGCGGCTGGGCACCCTTATTCTTTTGTGGTCGAGAAACTTTCAAAGATTTGAGATGAAACTCATTGCAAAGATCGCCTTCGCCCTGGCCACGCTGGCCGGTCCTGCCACGCTCCCGCTCGCGGCGCCCATGGGCTGGCCCGGCCCCGGACAACTATTTGTAGGTACCTGCTACCAGCCGGTCGACCGCACGCCCGACCAGATCCAGCGCGACATCGCCCTGATGAAGGAGGCCGGGTTCAACGTCGTCCGGATGGGCGACCTGTCCTGGGATTACTTCGAACCCGAAGACGGCAAGTTCAAGTTCGCCGAATTCGACCGCATTGTCGACGCGATGCAGGCGAACGGCATCAAGGTGATCGTGGACATTCCCGGCACGCCGGCGCCCCTGTGGCTGCATCGCAAATACCCCGGCGTGAACCTCGTGAACGCACAGGGTGCGACCGTGCAGCCGGCCGAGCGCTACATGCTCGACATCAGCGATCCTGATTACCGTCGCCACGCCGTTCGCCTGGCCGAGAAGCTGACGCAGCGCTACGGCAAGCATCCCGCCGTGATCGCGATCGGCTTCGACAACGAGATCGGCAACACGTTCATGTCGTATTCGAAGGCCGACCGGACCCGCTTCATCGCCTGGCTCAAGCGCAGGTACGGCACACTGGATGCGCTGAACCAGGCTTGGGCCACGCAGCGCTGGTCGCGCCACCTGTCGTCGTGGGACCAAGTGGAACTGCCGTACGCGGACGGTCCCGGCCCGGCCGAGCGCAACCTCGACCTGCGCCGCTTCTGGTCCGACAACACGATCGCCGTGCTGAAGGACCTCGAGGCCGTCCGCGTGAAGCATGCGCCGGACAAGCCGGCGATCTCGAACCTGTGGGACAGCGCCGGACGCAAGGGCTTCGATTATCTGTCGACGTATCGCCAGTACGCGCATTACGGCGCGATGGGCTTTTATCCGGGCGAGCCGGTGGGGTCCGGCTTTGAAGCATTGATGATGAAGGCCGGCCTGGACACGCCCATCTGGTTCAACGAGTTCACGGCGGGTGGCGGCGGCTATTACGGGACGAAAGGCCGCTCGCGCATGTGGGCTCACTTCGGCCTGCTGCTCGGCGCCCAATCCGTGATGGCGTGGACGTACAATTCCCACCTCGGCGGCGAGGAGCAGATGATAATGGGTCTTCTCGACCACGACAGCAAGCCGTCGTGGAAGCTGTGGGAATTCGGCACGATCGCCCGCGAGTTCAAGACGCTGCAGGCGCTGGGCTTCCCGCGCCACACGGAACCGCAGATCGCGTTCGCATATTCCTTCGACAGCCGCAACGCGTCGACGCCGCCGGGCCCGTCGAACACGATGCGCCAGTACTTCACGATCCCGTACATGGACCAGCTCCACAACGCGTTCGCGCCCGTCTTCAACGACAACATCGACACGGCCGTCATCCACGTGGGCCATGACGACCTGCAGCGCTACAAGATGGTCGTGGTGGCGGCCGACCTCGTGATGGACAAGGCGAGTGCCGACGCGCTGCGCCGCTACGTACAGGACGGCGGCACGGTCGTGATGACGGCCTTCTCGGCGAAGGTCAGCGAGACGGGCCAGGTGTTCGATACGCCGCTGCCGGGCCGCCTCAGCGACGTGTTCGGCCTGCGCACCAGCGAGTACTACAACGCCGACGCGCCGCTCGACGTCGGCATCGCCGGCAAGACCGTGACGACGACGACGAAGTTCTACGAAGTGCTGGAGCCGTCCACCGCGAAGGTCGTCGCGCGCCTGACCAACGTGCCGGATGCGCCGCCCGCGATCACCGAAAACCGCTATGGCAAGGGCAGGGCGATCTACGTCGCCACCGCAGCGCAGCGCCCCGTCATGCAGGCGCTGTACCGCAGCCTGTACGGCGAACTCGGCATCAAGCGGGGCCCCGCGACACCGGAAGGCGTCTATGCCCGCGAGGTCGATGGCCGCACGCTGTACGTCAACACGACGACGACGCCGCAGGACGTGAAGATCGATGGCGCCGCCACCGGGGTGCTCGGTGGCCGCGCGTGGAACGGCACGCTGCGGCTCGAGCCCTTCGGCGCGGAGCTGCTGCGCAAATAAGCGCCGACCATGTTCTGGAAGACGGAATGAATCGCTCGATGAAGAAGATCGGTCTTGCCTGCTTCGCGCTGCTGGTGCTGGGGTTGGCGCTCGCCGCGATACGCGCCCGAACGCCTGCGCCGGTACCGGTACACTACCCCAGCTACAATCCGAACCCGCTGCCCGCCGACATGTCGGGCATGCGCGACGACGCGGTGCACATGGCGGGCAGGATGCACCTGGGCTGGAACGTCGGGAACACGATGGAAGCCATCGGCGGCGAGACCAACTGGGGCAATCCGCTCGTCAGCGACAGCCTGATCCGGCTGGCCAGGCAGAGCGGCTTCGATGCCATCCGCCTGCCCGTGGCGTGGGACCAGTATGCCGACCCGAAGACGGGCAAGATCAGCGACACCTGGCTGGCCCGCGTGAAGCAGGTGGTGCAGTACTGCGTCGACAACGACATGGTCGTGCTGGTGAACATCCATTGGGACGGCGGCTGGCTCCAGGAGAAC
>CBIHRX010000454.1:0-4080 GCA_966212555.1 uncultured Massilia sp. | reverse complement strand
GCAGGCCGAGGCCGACATCGCCCATCTCGCGTTCTACGACGGCCTGACGAACCTCCCGAACCGCCGCCTGCTGATGGACCGCCTGGGCCACGCCGTCGCCAAGTGCGAGCGCAACGGCGGCTTCGGCGCCGTGCTGTTCGTCGACCTGGACAACTTCAAGACCTTGAACGACACGCGCGGCCACGACATGGGCGACCGCCTGCTGGAGATGGTGGCGTTCCGGCTGCAACAGGTCACGCGCGACGCGGACACGGTGGCCCGCCTCGGCGGCGACGAATTCGTGCTGCTGCTGGAAGACCTGGGCACGTCGAGCATCGACGCGACCGCCCACGCCCAGCTGGTCGCGAGCAAGATCCTCGGCACGCTGTCGCTCGCCTACACGCTGGACGGCCACGAGCTACGCAGCACGCCCAGCATCGGCGTTGCCCTGTTCGGCAACGCCAACCACGTCGTGCACGACCTGCTGCGCCAGGCCGACATGGCGATGTACGAAGCCAAGTCGGCCGGCGGCGCCACGTTCCGCTTCTTCGATCCCAGCATGCAGGCCGCCGTCGATGCCGGCACGAGCCTGGAAACGGACCTGCGTTTCGCGCTGGCGCGGCGCGAGTTCGAGCTGTACTACCAGCCCGTCGTCGACGCGATGGGGCTGATGGTCGGCGTCGAGGCGCTGATCCGCTGGCATCATCCGAAGCAGGGTCTGACGGGCCCCGGCGCGTTCATCGCCCAGGCCGAGAAGTCCGGGCTGATCGTCGGCATCGGCGACTGGGTGCTGCAGGAAGCGTGCCGCCAGCTGGCGCGCTGGGCGGACGACCCGGCCACGCAGCACTTCACGATCGCCGTCAACGTCAGCGCGCGCCAGTTCCGGCAAGAGGATTTCGTGCCGCGCCTGTTCGAGATCCTCGCGCACAGCGGGGCCGACCCGCGCCGCCTCAAGCTCGAGCTGACGGAGAGCGTGCTGCTGGCCGACGTCGAGGACACCATCGCGCGCATGACGGCGCTGAAGGCGCAAGGCATCGGCTTCTCGCTCGACGATTTCGGCACCGGCTACTCGTCGCTGAGCTATCTGCAGCGGCTGCCGCTGGACCAGCTGAAGATCGACCAGTCGTTCGTGCGCGACATGCTGCGCGTGCCGCACGCGGCGAGCATCGTCCAGGCCATCGTGCACCTGGCGGGGAATCTCGGCCTGCACGTCGTGGCCGAGGGCGTCGAGGACGAGGCCCAGTGGGACGAGCTGCGCACGCTCGGCTGCGGCGGCTTCCAGGGCTACCTGTTCGCCCGGCCGATGCCGCTCGCCGAGCTGGCCGCGATGACCGGGGAAGACGCCGTCCCCGCGTGATGCCATCCATTCTGCCAGTTGGCCGCGGGCGTGCGCCGTTGTATGCTCGCGGCTGAACTGGAGTCTTTACATGCCGCGACGCCGCACCCACCCCGTGCAATCCGCCATCCTGCTGCTGCTCACCGCCGCGATCTTCGCGGTCGATGCCTTTACCCGGCTCGACACGGCCATCGCCGTGATGTACGTCGTCGTACTGCTGCTCGCATCGCCCGTGTGGCCGCGTCGGTACACGCTCGCGCTGGGCGCGGCGTGCGTGCTGCTGACCATGGGCGCCTACGCCGTCGCGCACGGCCTGCGCGTGGCGCCGTCGCCGGCCGGGCGCGCGCTCGTCAGCATCGCCGCCATCGCCATCACGACGTGGCTCGTCATCCAGCGCCGGCAGGCCACCGACCGGCTGCGCCAGCGCGAACAGGCATTGCGCCGCAGCCAGGCCTTTCTTTCGGGCGCCCAGCGGCTCACGCGTACGGGCAGCTTCGGCATCCGCGTGCCGGACGGGACGATGGTGTGGTCCGAGGAAGCGGCGCGCATTTTCGGCTACCCGGGCGACGCAGCGCCCGACATGGACCGCGTGCTCGCGCACACCCTGCCCGAAGACCGCGCGCTCGTCACTGCAGCGATGCGCCGCACGCTCGCCTGCGAAGGCCATATCGACGTCGCGCACCGCCTGCTGCTCCCCGACGGCACCGTCCGCCACGTGCACGTGCTGGCCGAGGCCTCGTACGACGCCGACGGCCGCTGCGAATACCTGGGTGCGGTCACCGACGTCACGGCGCGCGTGGAAGCCGAGCAGCAACTGCACGCGTCGCACGTCCAGCTGGCGCACGCGGCCCGCGTCAGCATGCTGGGCGAACTCGCCGCATCCGTCGCGCACGAAGTCAACCAGCCGCTGACGGCGATCGTCGCCAACGCCCAGGCCGGGCGGCGCTGGCTGGGCCGCGCCGAGCCCGACATCGGCGAGGCCCTCGCCGCGCTGGACGGCATCGTGCAGGCGAGCGAGCGCGCCGGCCAGGTCATCCGCCGCATCCGCGCGTTGGCCCGCCGCACCGAACCGGAACACGTGGCGCTGGACCTGAACGCGCTCGTGCAGGACACGGTCGAGCTGCTGCAGCGCGAACTGGACCGGCGTCCGCTGGCGCTGCGCGTCGAGCTGGCGCCCGGCCTGCCGCCCGTCATGGGCGACCGCATCGAGCTGCAGCAGGTCTTGATCAACCTCGTCATGAACGCCTTGCAGGCGATGGACGGTCTCCCGGATAACCGGCTGGAACTGCTCCGCCTGGAACTGCGCACGCATCAGGACGGCGGCATGGCCCGCGTGAGCGTGCGCGACACCGGCCCGGGCATCGCCGACGCCGACGGCGCGCGCCTGTTCGAACCGTTCTTTTCGACCAAGGCGGACGGCATGGGCCTCGGCCTGCCGATCTGCCGCTCCATCATCGCCCGCCACGGCGGCCGCATCGCCGCGCGCAGCACGCCGCCCGGCTCCACGTTCAGCTTCGAACTCCCCGTCAACCAGGAAACCCCCGTCCATGAACAGCAGTCCGACGCCCTCCCGTGAACTCGTGTACGTCGTCGACGACGACGACGGCGTGCGCGACAGCCTCTCCCGGCTGCTGCGCTCCGTCGGGATGGACGTCGTCGGCTACGCCGGCGTGGCCGACTTCGCGCGCGCGCGCCGGCCGGACGTGTGCAGCTGCCTGCTGCTGGACGTGCGCCTGCCGGGCGCCAGCGGCCTCGACCTGCAAGACCAGCTGAACCGCGACGGCGTGCCCTTGCCGGTCGTGTTCATGACGGGCTTCGGCGACATCCCGATGACGGTGCGCGCCATGAAAGGCGGCGCCGTGGACTTCCTCGCAAAACCGTTTCGCGAGCAGGACTTGCTGGACGCCGTCCACCAGGCCCTCGCGCGCGACCGCGAACGGCGCGCGAAGCGCCACGCGCACGAGGCGCTGGCGGCCCGCTACGCATCGCTCACGCCGCGCGAAAAACAGGTCATGGGGCTGGCGGTGCGCGGCCTGATGAACAAGCAGATCGCGGGCGAAACGGGCACGAGCGAGATCACCGTCAAGATCCACCGCGGGAACGCGATGCGCAAGATGGAAGCGAAAACCTTCGCCGACCTCGTGCGGATGGCCGAGGCGCTTGACTTGTCGCATGGCCAGGATGCCACTCATACCTAGGTATGATTCCGTGCGCATGGGGCCGGACGGTATGCTGCGCAGCATGGATACCTTGCTGCCCGCCCCCCACGTCGCGCTCGTCGACGACGACCCCGACGTGGGCACGAGCCTGCGCGGCCTGCTGCGCGCCTGCGGCTACCGCGTGAGCCTGTTCGGAGGCGCCCGGCAACTGCTGGCCCACGGCCTGGACGACGTCGACTGCATCGTCAGCGACGTGCAGATGCCCGGCATGGACGGCTTTACCCTGCTGGAGCGGGTGCGCGCCATCGCGTCCGCGCCGCCCGTCATCCTGATGACCGCCTTCGCCGACGACCACGGGCGCCTGCGCGCGCTCCGTGGCGGGGCGGCCTGCTTCCTGGCCAAGCCTGTCGATGCGGAGCAGCTGGCCGAATGCGTGCGGCTGGCGTGTGCCGGGGCGTAGTGACCGTCAGCGCACGACGTCGCGCAGGCCGGGCGGCAACTGGTACACGGGACAATAGCGGTAGGTCGTGCCGCCGCCGCGGACCGTCTGCGTGAACGTCAGCGCGTCGCGCACCACCACCTGCTGGCGCTCCACGAACCTGCGCC
>CBIHRX010000453.1:0-4088 GCA_966212555.1 uncultured Massilia sp. | reverse complement strand
CCTTATCTCTCTCCCGAATTCCTCGACGCGGTGAGCTTCGCCAACCGCACCGGCCGCGCCAACGGCATGCGCGTCGACATGACGCTGGCCAGCGGCTGGCCGTACGGCGGGCCGCACGTCACGGTCGGCGAAGCGGCGTCGCGCCTGCGCCAGGCCGTCGTCGACGTGCCCGCCGGCGCGACGGGCTTCGCGCTGCCGGCCGTGATGAATGGCGAAAAGCTGATCGCGGCGTTCGTCGGCGCCGACGTCGATCCCGCGGCCCTGAAGCCGTTGTCCGTGCAGGCCGGAGCCGACGGCCGCGCGCGCATCGCCGCGTCCCAGGCGCCCCGCAAAGTTGTCGTGTACATCGCCAGCCGCACGGGCCAGCAGGTCAAGCGCGCGGCGCTGGGCGCGGAAGGCTTCGTGCTCGATCACCTGAGCCGCCAGGCCGTCGACCACCATCTCGCCACCGTGGCCGAGCCCCTGATGAAAGCGTTCGGCGATGCGCCGCCGTATGCCGTGTTCTCGGACAGCCTGGAGGTGTACAACACCGACTGGACGGACGATTTCGTTGCCGAGTTCAAGCGGCGGCGCGGCTACGACATCGTGCCGCACCTGCCGGCCGTCTTCACGGGGCAGGGGCCGGATGCGGCCGCCGTGCGCCGCGACTGGGCGCTGACGCAGACGGAGCTCGTGAACGAGCGCTACCTGACGCCGATCGACGACTGGGCGAAGCGGCACGGTACGCAGTTCCGCTCGCAGACGTATGGCGAGCCGGCCGTGTCGCTGTCCAGCAACCGCCTCGTTGCGCTGCCGGAAGGAGAAGGTCCGCAGTTCCGCGAATTCTCGTTCACGCGCCTTGCCTCGTCGGCCGGGCACCTGTATGGCCGGCCCGTGATCTCGGCCGAGACATGGACGTGGCTGCATTCGCCCGCGTTCGCGGCCACGCCGCTGGACATGAAGGCGGAAGCGGACCGCATGCTGCTCGAAGGCGTGAACCAGTTCATCGGCCATGGCTGGCCATATACGCCGCCCGGGACGATCGAACCGGGCTACGCGTTCTACGCGGCCGCCGTGTTCAACGACCACAACCCCTGGTGGAACGTGATGCCGCAGGTGACGGGTTACCTGACGCGCATGAGCTGGCTGATGCGCCAGGGCGAGCCCGCGAACCAGGTCGCCGTGCTGCTGCCGAACGACGACGTGTACGCGGCGCTCGTGCCCGGCAAGGTGTCGCTGTCGGCCGAGATGCACCGTTACGTGACGCCGGCGCTGACGGCGCAGATCCTCGACGCGGGCCAGAACCTCGACTACATCGACGCCGACGCGATCCTCGCGCTGGGTATAAAACATCCCGTGCTCGTCATGCCGCACGTGACGCGGCTCGCGCCCGACGTGATCGACCGGCTTGCGGCGTATGTCCGCGGCGGCGGTCGCATCGTCGCCGTGGGCGGCGCGCCGTCGCTGGCGCCCGGCTACCTGGATGCGGCCCGCGTGTCCGCGACCGTCGCGGCGAAAGCGAAGGCGCTGTTCGCGAATCCGAACGTGCGCGTCGTCGCGAACGACGACGCCGTGGGCGCCGCGCTGCAGGCGGTGCTGGCGCCGGACATGAAGCTGTCGGCGCAGGTGTCCGACGTCGGTTTCGTGCGCCGCAAGCTGCGCGACGCGGACATCTACTTCATCGCCAACACGAGCAACCGGCCCGTGCATGCGCAGGCGTCGTTTGGCGCGACGCGCAAGGCGGCCGCGTGGATCGATCCGGACAGCGGCCGCATGACGGCGGCCGCGCTGCCGGCCGCGCTCGACCTGGCGCCTTACGAATCGCGTGTGCTCGTGCTGGCGGATGCGCTGCCGGCTGCGCCGGCGCCGGTCGCCGCGACGGCGCAGATCGCGGACCTGGGCCGCGACTGGCGTGTGCGCTTCCCCGGCCAGGCGCAGGCGCGGCGCGTGGATGCGCTGCGTTCGTGGACGGACGACGAGGCGACGCGCTATTTCTCGGGCGTCGCCACTTACGAGAAAGACATCGAGCTCACGGCCGCGCAACTGCGCTCGTCCCGTCTCGTGCTCGATTTCGGCGCCGGCACGCCGCTGGAATCGGCACCGAAGGTCCCGGCCGGCATGCGCGCGATGTTCGAGAGCCCCGTGCGCGAAGCGGCGCAGGTGGTCGTGAACGGCCGCCCGGCGGGCGCCGTCTGGCATCCGCCCTATGCGGTCGACGTGACGGGCTTCCTGCAGCCGGGCCGCAACCGCATCGAGGTGCGCGTCGCCAACCTGGCGCTGAATGCGCTGGCCGGCCACGCGCTGCCGGATTACCGGCTGCTGTCGGCCCGCTACGGCCAGCGCTTCGTCCCGCAGGACACGGCCCTGATCGCGCCGCAGCCGGCGGGCCTGCTGGGGCCCGTCAAGCTGCTGGGCACGGGCCAATAACAACAACCAGGAGAACAACGACATGACGACCACCCGAAGAGTTTCCCTGCTGGCCGCCGGCGTCGCGCTGGCGCTGCCGGTATTTGCGCAGACGACCGGCTACCCGCAGCCCACGCCGGCCATGCAGGCCATCATCGACAAGGACATCAGCCGCCACTTCGGCGACGCGCCGGCCGACGCGGGCCCGCTCGCGACGGACCTGTCGCCCGAGCTGACGCCGGCCGCCATCGACAAGGCATTGCGCAAGGTCGCCGACTGGCAGCTCGCCCGTTCGCAACCGTATTTCTCGCGCATCTGGACGGAGAGCGTGATGTACACGGGCTTCATGGCGGCCTCCGAAGCGACGGGCGATCCCAGATACCGCGATGCGATGCTCGCGATGGCGCGCCACTTCGATTTCCAGGCGCGCGACCGCCTGCCGAACGCGGACGACCTGTCGATCGCGCAGACTTACCTCGACCTGTACTTCCAGGAGAAGAACCCGGGCATGCTTCGCTTGACGAAGGCCGAGATGGACGACCTGCTGCCGCTGGCGACGCTCAAACCCAACGATCCGCGCATCCCGTGGTGGTGGTGCGACGCGCTGTTCATGGCGCCGCCCGTGTGGGCCAAGATGTTCAAGGCGACGGGCGAACGCAAATACCTCGACTACATGCACCTGAACTGGAAGCGCACGTACGATCTCCTGTACGACAAGGAGGAACATTTGTACGCGCGCGACGCCGGCTACAAGGACAAGCGCGAGGCGAACGGGAAGAAGATGTTCTGGTCGCGCGGCGAAGGCTGGGTGATGGGCGGCCTGGCGCGCGTGCTGGACTACGTGCCGGCCGACGATCCGCAGCGCGGCTTCTACGTGCAGCAGCTGCGCGAGATGTCGGAGAAACTCGCGTCGCTGCAGGGCCCGGACGGCCTGTGGCATGCGGGCCTGCTCGATCCGAAGACGTATCCGCTGCCGGAAATCTCGGGCTCCGCGCTGTTCGTGTACGGCATGGCGTACGGCGTGAACCACGGGCTGCTGGACGGCGTGAAGTACCGGCCCGTCATCGCGAAGGCCTGGGCCGGTATCCTGAAGAACGTGTATGCGGACGGCCGCGTCGGCAATATCCAGCAGACGGGCGCCGAACCGGCGTTCTACCGGCCCACGTCCAGCTACGACTACGGCGTCGGCGGCTTCATGCTGGCGGCTGCGGAACTGAAGCGCATGGCGCAGGGAGGGGCACGATGAGCGAGACGCGCGCCTTCATCATGCGGCTCAAGCCGGGCCACATCGACGAGTACAAGCGGCGGCACGACGAGATCTGGCCGGAGCTGGCCGATCTGCTGCGGGCATCCGGCATCCATGACTATTCGATCTTCCTCGACGAGGACTCGCTGCAGCTGTTCGCCGTGCTGAAGCTGCGGCCGGAGAATTCGGTCGCCGCGCTGCCGGATCATCCCATCATGCGGCGCTGGTGGGATGCGATGGCGCCGCTGATGGAGGTGGAGCCGGGCAATCGGCCGAAGGAGTGGGCGTTGAAGCGGGTGTTTTATCTGGAGTGACCACGCAACCTCTGAACGTCGCCCCTGGACTAGCCGTCCGCCTTGGCAGGGGCCCACTTCAAGCGTCGCGTCTGCGCAAACTTGGATTCCCGCCTGCGCGCACTGGTGTCCGGAATATTGTTTTCAAAAACCGTCACAAATAG
>CBIHRX010000452.1:0-4106 GCA_966212555.1 uncultured Massilia sp. | reverse complement strand
GGCAGCGGCACCTACGCATTCGCCCACATCATCGAACGGTTTCTCGCCCTGTACGTGCACGCCAACAGCTTCACGCAACTGGTGGTGGTGTCCAATAAAACCGGAGAGGAATTATTGAAATGCCTACCGAGAAGCGGCGATTTGAGCCTGCTGTAATCGAGCGCCTGTTCAGGGAACCCTATCGTTTCGAGTACTTCCAGGCAGTGCGCATGCTCGAGCTCTGGCTCAAGCGCCACGGCCGGCCCCGGCACGACGCCATCTCCCACGACGTTATCGCTCATTACGTACGCTTCCAGAACTCGACGTCGCTCGGCTTCCCGGCCAGCCAGCTGGAAGCCATCCAGCCCGAGCCGCGCGACCTCGAACGCGGCGCGCACGCGCTCGGCAAGGCGCTGCAGGAAGCCAGGCTCGCCTACATCCGCGTCACCCCATCCTTCATGGGCCTGCTGAGCGCCACCGGCGTGCTGCCGGCCCATTACACGGAACGCATCGCCGACCACCAGCAACGCCAGTCCGACGAGGGTCCGCGCGCCCTGCTGGACACCTTCTCGAACCGCTCGCTGGCCCTGTTCTACGCGGCCTGGCGCAAGTACCGGCTGCATTTCAAATACCAGCTCGACGGCCAGGATACGTTCCTCCCGCTGCTGCTGGCACTGGCCGGGCTCGGCCACACCGCGCTGCGCCGGCGCCTGGCGCACGACAAGGACGGCGCCCTGCTGGACGAAACGATCGGCTACTTCGCCGCGTCGATCCGCCAGCGCCCGCCGTCGGCCGTGCAGATGGGCCGCGTGCTGTCCGAGTACTTCGGCCATCCGGTGCGCATCGAGCAATTCGTCGGCGCCTGGTACGACGTGCCGCCCGCGCAGCAGACCGTCCTCGGCCACGCCACCGCCGTGCTGGGGACGAGCGCGATGGCCGGCATCCGCGTGTGGCAGCGCGACCTGCGCCTGCGCGTCGTGGTCGGTCCGCTGGACCATGCCGGTTTCACGGCTTTCCTGCCGGGCGGCCTCGCCGCGCGTGCCCTCAAGAGCATGCTGGGCCTGCTGGCCGGCGTCACGCTCGAATACGAAGTCGAACTGATCCTGCGCGGTAATGAGGTCCGCAGCACCGTCCTCGGCCCCGCGCCGAGCGGGAGACTTGGCTGGGATGCCTACCTCGTCATCGGACCGCAGGCGGATGACCGCGACGACGTCCGCTACGGCCTGCAACCGATCGGCCAGCCGGCCTGACGAGCCTTCCTACGGCACCACCTCGGCGGAAAACAAGCGCTCGGCCGGCACGGGATCGAACAACCCGTGCCCATCCCAGCGCGGCAAGGCGATATCCGATTGCGTCGGCACCGCCCGGCCCGCATAGAACGGTCCGAGCCGGGCGATGATGCCGGGGAAGGCGCGGCAATAACTCGACGCGACGCCCGCCAGCTGGGCCAGCCGTTTATAGGTGATCACGCTCCTGGGCGGCAAGGTGTCGAGCACGTGCACGATGCGCTCGCGCCAGTCGTCGGACCAGGGCGGCAACAGCGTGCCCGCCGTGCGGATCCGGTCGCCCGGGCGGATCTCGCCGCCGCGCAGCACGCGCGCCAGCATGCCGCGCCGCGTGCCGATGCGCGTGGACAGGCCGGGACGGTGCGCGTCCAGGTGGCCGCAGGCCTCGCACTGGAACATCAAGCGCAGCAGGACGCTGTCGCCGACGTGCAGCACGGTGCCGGAGACGAGCCGCGACGTGTCGACGTCCACGAGCAGGTTCTCGCGCAGCGTGTGCGGCGGCAGCGCGAATGCGTCGTACGCATCCGTGCCGGCCAGCAGCAGCTGGCGCGGCGACAGCGGGTCGGCGTGCACGTCGCCGTCCAGTCCCATGCCGGCGATGGCGCGCACGCCGTCCATGCGCGCGGGAAGCGCAGACAGGCTGGCACGCAGGGCCAGTGCTTCGATCCGTCCGATGTCCATGGCGGTGTCCGTGTCGGTAGGCGAGACCCCAGTCTGCCACATACGCGGCCGTTGCGGATGACGCACCGGCGCGCGCACCAGGCCGGTCAACGATGCGGCCGATCACGGGAACTTCCGTGCGCCCACGTGTACAAGGCCGGCAGGATCAAGAGGGTCAGCGCCGTCGACGACAGGATGCCGCCGATGACGACCGTCGCCAGCGGCCGCTGGACCTCGGCCCCGGTGCTCGTCGCCAGCGCCATCGGCAAGAAGCCCAGCGACGCGACGAGTGCCGTCATCAGTACCGCGCGCAATCGCACCTGCGCCCCTTCGCGCATGGCGTCCGACGGCGTATGCCCCTGGTCGCGCAGCGAGCGCACGAACGCCAGCATCACGAGCCCGTTCAGCACGGCCACGCCGGACAACGCGATGATACCGACCGCCGCCGAAATCGACAGCGGCAGCCCGCGCAGCCACAGCGCCAGCACACCGCCCGTCATGGCGAACGGAATGCCGCTGAACACGAGCAGGCCATCCTTGACGCTGCCGAACATCAGGTACAGGAGCGCGAACACGAGCGCCAGCGCGGCCGGCACGACGAGGGCCAGCCGCTGGCCCGCCGCCTGCAGGTTCTCGAACTGCCCACCGAGGCTCAGCCACACGCCCGCCGGCAGTTTCAGCCTGTTCAAACCGGACTGCAGGTCGGCGACGAACGACCCGAGATCGCGCCCGCGCACGTTGGCCGTGACGACGATGCGGCGCTTGCCGTTCTCGCGGCTGATCTGGTTCGCCTCCGGCACGAACTCCAGGGTGGCGATCTCGGACAGCGGGATGCTGGCGGCACGGCCCTCGCGCGCGGGCAGGGAGATCGGCAGGCGGCGCAAGGTCTCGACGTCGTTGCGCGCCCCTTCCGGCAAGCGCACGGTGATGGCGAAGCGGCGGTCGCCCTCGAACACGGTACCCACGTCGCGGCCGCCGACGAGCGTGCCGAACGCTTCCTGCACGTCGGCCACGTTCAGGCCGTAGCGCGCGGCCTTGATGCGGTCGACGGCCAGGGTCAGCGCGGGCAAGCCTTCCGTCTGCTCGATCTTCACCTCGGCCGCGCCCGGCAGCCGGTCGAGGACCTGGGCGATGCGCTGGGCTGTCGTCAGCATGGTCGCCGTGTCGTCGCCGAACACTTTGACGGCCACGTCGCTGCGCACGCCCGAGATCAGCTCGTTGAAGCGCAGCTGGATCGGTTGCGAGAACTCGTAGTTGTTGCCGGGGATGCGGTTCGCAGCCTCCGCGATCGCGGCCACGAGCTCGGCGTGCGTTCGCCTCGGCTTCGGCCACTGGCTTTCCGGCCGCAGGATCAGGTAGCTGTCGGCGGCGTTCGGCGGCATCGGGTCCGTCGCCACCTCGGCCGTGCCGATGCGCGCGAACGCGCGCTCGATCTCGGGGAATTCGCGCAGCAGCGCGACTTCCAGCTTCTGCTGCATCGCCACCGATTGCTGCAGGCTCGTGCCCGGAATCCGCATCGTGAGCACGGCAAGGTCGCCCTCGTTCAGGTTCGGCGCGAACTCCGTGCCGAGACGCGTCGCCAGCAGGCCCGTCAACAGCACGGAGAGCGCGGCGAACGTCAGGGCGACGGGGCGGTTGCGCAGGGTCCAGTCCAGCAGCGGCCGGTACCAATCCCGCGCCTTGTGCATCAGGCGGTTGTCGTGTTCGGCCACGTTGCCGCTGACGAACAACGCGACGGCGGCCGGCACGAACGTCACGGACAGGATCATCGCGCCGACCAGCGCCATGACGACCGTGAGCGCCATCGGATGAAACATCTTGCCTTCGATGCCGGACAGCGCGAGCAAAGGCAGGTAGACCGTCATGATGATCACCTGGCCGAACAGCAGCGGCCGCCTCGCTTCCGCCGCCGCAAGCGCCACCTCCCTGCGGCGTTCCGCGCCAGTCAATGGCCGCCCGACCTCGGCCTGGGCGATCCCGAGCCGGCGGATGCAGTTCTCGACGATGACGACGGCGCCGTCGATGATGATGCCGAAGTCGAGCGCGCCGAGGCTCATCAGATTGGCACTGACGCCCGCCTGCACCATGCCCGTGAACACGAGCAGCATCGTGAGCGGGATGACGAACGCCGTGACGAGCGCCGCGCGCAGGTTGCCCAGGAAGGCGAACAGGATCGCGATG
>CBIHRX010000451.1:0-4108 GCA_966212555.1 uncultured Massilia sp. | reverse complement strand
GCCTGACGACCTGATCCAGGTCGGCCACATCACCGGCGCCTACGGGCTCCGGGGCGGCGTCCGCGTGACACCGTATTCGATGGATGCGGATGCGCTGCTGAGCGTCAAAACCTGGTGGATCGACAAGCCGTCGCTGCGTGCCGTGCAAATGCGGAACGCGAAGTACCACAGCGGCGACGTGACGGCCACACTGGTCGACGTGACCGACCGCGAAGCGGCCGAGGCGCTCAAGGGTGCCACGGTGCAGGTGTCGCGGGCGGACTTTCCGGAACTCCCGGAAGACGAGTATTACTGGACCGACCTGATCGGCATGGACACGGTCAACCTGCAGGGCGAAGCGCTCGGCAAGGTCACCGACATGATGCACAATGGCGCGCAGTCCATTCTGCGTATCACGCCCGTGTCCGATCCGAACGCCGCTCCCGATGCGAAAGCGCCGGAGCGGCTCGTGCCGTTCGTGGACCAGTACGTCAAAACGGTCGACCTGCAATCCAGACTGATTACCCTGGACTGGGGCCTGGATTATTGATCCCGTCCAAAGAAGCGAGGTCCCGATGCAGTTTGACGTCGTGAGCTTGTTTCCCGAAATGTTTGCCGCATTGACGCAGTCGGGTGTGACCCGGCGCGCGCATGAGCAAGGCCTGTGGAACCTGTCGATCTGGAATCCGCGCGATTTCACGACGGACCGCCACCGCACCGTGGACGATCGCCCGTATGGCGGCGGTCCCGGCATGGTGATGCTGGCCAGGCCGCTCGAAGCGACGATCAACGCGGCGAAGCAGCGCCAGATCGACATGGGCTTGCCCGCGCCGCGCGTCGTGTTCATGTCGCCGCAAGGCAAACCGCTGACGCACGAAAGAGTGATGGGCTTGAAGAACGAGCCCGGCCTCGTCGTGCTGTGCGGACGCTACGAAGCGGTCGACCAGCGTTTGCTGGACCGTGTCGTCGACGAGGAAATCTCCCTTGGCGATTTCGTGCTGTCCGGCGGCGAACTCCCGGCGATGGCGCTGATGGATGCCGTGGTGCGGCAACTGCCCGGTGTGCTGGGCGACGATGCGTCCGCGGTCGAAGACAGTTTTGTCAACGGCTTGCTGGATTCGCCGCATTACACGCGTCCGGAAGTCTACGAAGGCGTGGCCGTGCCGCCCGTGCTGATGGGTGGCAACCACGCCGAGATCATGAAGTGGCGCCGCCAGCGTATGCTGGAGGCGACCGCGAAGAAACGGCCGGATCTGCTGGACAAGGCGCGTGGCGCCGGTCTGCTGACGAAGGCCGACGAGCAGTTTCTCGCAACCTTGGAAAAGGTCGCGGAATAAAGGCAGGGTTAACCTGCGTGTTCAACCCCATCCTCTACCGGGCATTCCGAGCGCCGGCAAGATGGTCATAGGAGTCATAAAAATGGATCTGATCCAGCAACTCGAGCAAGAAGAAATTGCGCGCCTCGGCCGCAACATCCCTGATTTCGCACCGGGCGACACCGTTGTCGTCAGCGTCAACGTCGTCGAAGGCAACCGCAAGCGCGCCCAGGCATACGAAGGCGTCGTCATCTCGCGTCGTAACCGCGGCCTGAACTCGAACTTCATCGTTCGCAAGATCTCGTCGGGCGAAGGCGTCGAGCGTACGTTCCAGCTGTACTCGCCGCTGATCGCTTCGATCGAAGTGAAGCGTCGTGGTGACGTGCGTCGTGCGAAGCTGTACTACCTGCGCGAGCGTTCGGGCAAATCGGCACGTATCAAAGAGAAACTGCCGACTCGCAAAGCCGCTACGACCGCTGCTGCGGAGTAATAGCGTCTGTGCTAGGGAAAAGGCATCCGGTTGGATGCCTTTTTCTTTTGGAGAAAGCCCTTGGCAAAACTGCACATCGATCCCAAGCGCCTGCCCGTCGACGCCATCGCCGGCGAGCCCGCCTTGCCGGCCGAGCGCCTGGAGGTCGCCTGGCTGCGCGAACGCCTCGCCCATCCGCCGCGGTGGGTGCCGGAATTGCCGGACGACATGCGCCAGCGCTTCCCCACGTTGCGCCGCGCGGCCGTCCTCGTGCCCATCGTGCGCCGGCCGGACGGCCTCACGATATTGTTGACGCAGCGGACCGAACACCTGAACAATCACGCGGGCCAGGTCAGCTTTCCCGGCGGCCGTGCGGAAGAGGACGACTCGTCGCCCATCGAGACCGCGCTGCGCGAGACGGAGGAAGAGATCGGCCTCACGCGCCGCCACGTCGAGATCGTCGGCGTGCTGCCCGACCACGTCACCGCGTCCGCCTACATCGTCACGCCGGTCGTGGGCCTCGTCACGCCGCCGTTCGACCTCACGGCCGAATCGAACGAGGTGGCCGACATCTTCGAAGTGCCCCTGCGGTTCCTCATGGATGGCATGAACCACCAGATCATGTCGTTCGACCTGCCCGACGGCGCCGGCCGCCGCAGCTTTTATGCGATGCCGTACGAACGCTTCTTCATCTGGGGCGCGACAGCAGGTATGCTCCGGAATTTGTTTCATTTGTTACGCGCCTGACCAGGAATAGACTCGCGTCATCGTCTGCGCTAACCTAGCGAGCAAATGAAGTAAGGCAACAACGTACAAAGGACCGTGCATGACTTTTTTCTCCATTCTGTGCGCGCTGCTCATTGAACAGCTGAAGCCGCTGCGCGCGGATAACCAGATCTACGCCGAGATCAAGCGTTTCGCGATGAAGATCGAGGGCTGGTTCAATGCCGGCCAGGTCAGCCATGGGCGGCTGGGCTGGTTCCTGATGATGGCCGTGCTGATGGTCCCGACGGCCGTCATCTACGGTGCGCTCGTGTACTACCGCTTCGTGTTCGCCGCGTTCGCCTGGAACGTGCTGATCGTCTACCTCACGCTCGGTTTCCGCCACTACAGCCATTACTTCACGTCCATCCAGTTCGCCCTCAACGCGGGCGACGAGGCGACGGCCCGCAGCTTGCTGGCCGAATGGGCCCGCATCGACACGGTCGGCATGGATGCCACCGAGATCGCCCGCATCGCCGTGGAAAAATCACTGATCACGACGCACCGCAACGTGTTCGGCGTGTTCTTCTGGTTCCTGATGCCCCTCGGTCCGGCTTGCGCCGTCATGTACCGCGTGTCCGAATACCTCGCGCGCGCGTGGAACGAACCAGATCACATGCGCAACGAGGCCTTTGGCCAGTTCGCGGCCCGCGCGTTCTACTGGATCGACTGGATTCCCGTGCGCCTGACGGCGATCGCATTCGCCGTGGTCGGCAATTTCGAGGATGCGATCTATGCGTGGCGCAATTTCGCCAATCGGTGGACCGACGAATCGAAAGGCATCATCCTGGCCGCAGGCGGCGGCGCGATGGGCGTGCGCCTCGGCTCGCCGGCCGAGAACGCGCCGCACGTCCTGCCGGCCGACGCGGCGACGGTCGACAGCTCCGCCAGCGAGGACGACATGCTGCCCGGCGACGAGCCGAGCGTGCGCGCACTGCAAAGCACGGTCGGCCTGGTCTGGCGCGCGCTGTTATTATGGATGCTGCTCCTGCTGCTGTTGTCGGGCGCGGTCCTGCTCGGCTGATCTTTCTCGTGCCGGTCCGGGAAGGACCGGCACACAGGACTCGTCCGCAGGTCTTCTATAAGATATAATAGTCGGGTTGTTCTCATCCACGCCTTTGTTTCAGAAGCCGCACTATGGCCGACTCACCGCAAACCGGGAAAGGCGCCGACGAATTCTTCATTCTCGGCGTGACAAGTAAGGGCAGGCAGTTCCGCCCGAGTGACTGGGCCGAGCGTCTGTGCGGCGTCATGTCGTGTTTCCGGCCGGCCGGCAGCGGCGGCCCGAACGCCCACCTGAAGTTCTCGCCCTACGTGCACCCGACCGTCGTCAACGGTGTCAAGGCGGTGGTCGTGAACAATGCCCTCAAAAGCATCGAACCGCTGGCCTACCACTTCGTGTGCAATTTCGCCAAAGACAACGACCTGCAAGTCGTCGAGGCGTGCTTCGTTCCCCCGGCTGAATCAAAGACATCCTGATCCGAGACGGGTTTGATTTGTCTCAAACCACGGTCTATGCTCTATAGGTAGGTTAAACGCCTGACGTTGGAGGCGGCCATGGAAGTCGGAAAACTCTGCACGG
>CBIHRX010000450.1:0-4161 GCA_966212555.1 uncultured Massilia sp. | reverse complement strand
GCTGCCGCAAAGCCCGGTTAAAAGGCAGAGTTACCTAGCGAACGCGAACACAGCCTTTTCCTTTGGCGGAACGGAAACCCGGCCACGCTGTCCAACGGGTTCCATCGACACCGGGAGCCGGTATGTCCGAGTTCGAAGCGCCCAGCCGGTGCGTCTTGCTCACCGACGAGACCGGAACCATCCAGGCCTGGAACGACGGCTGCGCGGCCGTGTTCGGCGTGGCGGCCGGGCAAGTGCTCAGCCGCCACGTCACCACGCTGTTCACCCCGCCGGGGCGCGATGCCTGGAGCGCCGGCTGGAGTGCCCTCGCCGGCCATCCCGAAGGCGCCGAAGTCCATGTCGAGCTCATGTGCGCGCACGGACGCGTGCTCGAAAGCACGCTGACGCTCGCGCCGCTGGTCGACGCCGAAGGACGCGCGCACGGCTGCGCCGTCGCCGTCGCCACCGGCTGCGCGCGGGGCGGCACGGAAGCCGAACGGGTCTCACGCACGCCGTTGTCCGCCATCGTCGACACGTTCCCCGGCACCTTCTACGTGCTCAACCGCGATGGCCGCTTCGTCCTGTGGAACCGCAATCTCGAAAAAGTCACGGGGATGACGCCGGACGAACTGGGCGCCACGCGCGCCCTCGACCTCATCGAACTGCCGCAGCGCGCGCCGCTGGCGAACGGCATCCGCAACGTGTTCGACGACAACGGCGAACTGAAGCTGGAGATCGACTTCGTGTCGCGCAGCGGCCGCGAGACGCCCGTGCTGCTGAACGGGACGAAGATCCGCTGCAACGGTGGCGAGTACCTGTTCGGCACGGGCATCGACGTGGCCGAGCGGCGCGCGCACGAACAGCAGCTGCGCCTGCGCGAGCGCGCCCTGCACGCGGCCAGCAACGGCATCGTGATCACCAGGCTGGACCACGAACAGAGCGCCATCGAATACGTGAACCCGGCCTTCGAGCGCATCACGGGGTACCCGGCGGACGAAATCATGGGCGCGGACCCGAGCTTCATGGCGGCACCCGGCATGGACCTGGCGGAGCGGGCCCAGTTGCGCGACGCGATCGCGGCGCGGGTGGGCGCCAAGGTCGTGCTGCGCAACCTGCGCAAGAACGGCGAGCTGTTCTGGAACGACCTGTCCATCACGCCCGTGCAGGACGAGCATGGCGTCGTCACGCACTATATCGGCGTGATCACGGACGTGACGGCCACCATGCTGCGTACGGCGCACCTGGAGCACGAGGTCAACCACGACCCGCTGACGGGACTGGCCAACCGCAACCTCCTGTGGGACCGGCTGGAGCAGGCGCTGCACCTCGCGCAGCGTCATAAATCGCTGGTCGCCACCGTGTTGATCGACCTCGACAACTTCAAGACCATTAACGACACGTTCGGCCACGAGGCGGGCGACGTCGTGCTGAAGGTCGTGGCGCGCCGCCTGCAGGCCTCCGTGCGCGACAGCGACACCGTGGCGCGCATGTCCGGCGACGAGTTCGTGCTGATCCTCGCGAACCAGCCGTCGCTGCGGTTTACCCTGCGCATGGTCGAGCGGTTGCGCCAGAGCTTCGCGATTCCGGTCGCCTTCAACAACCGCGAGATCCCGGTCGGCGCCAGCGTCGGCGTGTCGCTGTACCCGCACGACGGCGCCAGCGCGGCCGAACTCGTGCGCGCGGCCGACCTGGCGATGTACCACGGCAAGGGCAGCGGCAGCAACGATGTCCATTTCTTCTCGGCCGACATGAAATCGAGCACCGAAGCCAAGCACCGCATCGAACTGGCACTGCGCGCTGCGCTCGACCACGACGAACTGTTCCTGCTGTACCAGCCCCGCGTGGCCATCGCGACCCAGCGCGTTGCCGGCTTCGAAGCGCTGCTGCGCTGGCGCCATCCGGACCAGGGCGTGCTGTCCCCTGCCCGCTTCCTCGCCGAGGCCGAGGAAAGCGGTGTGATCGTCCCCATCGGCCAGCGCGTGCTCGACCAGGCCTGCGCCTTCGCGGCCCGCTTGCGCGCCGCGGGGTACGTGGACGTGCCCGTGACCGTCAACGTCTCGCACCGCGAATACACCCAGCCGGGCTTCCTCGCCTGCGTGGCCGACCGCCTCACGCGCCACCGCCTGCCGCCGCGCAGCCTGCAACTCGACCTGCGCATCGATGCCCTGATCCGCAATCCGGCGCTGGGCCAGGAATTGGCGGAACAATTGCATACGCTGGGCGTGGACTTGTCCGTCGACGGCTTCGGCGCGGGTTTGTGCGACCTGGGCTATCTGCAGCAGCTGGCGGCCACGCAGGTCAAGCTGGCGCACACGACGGTGCAGGCATTGACCGACGGTGGCCAGGCCGTGGCCAAGAGCCTGATCGACATTGGGCACAACCTGAACATGGAAGTCGTGGCCGAGGCCGTGGAAACACGGCCCCAGCTGGACTTTCTCGCTTCGCATGGCTGCGACCAGATCCAGGGCATCTGGGTCAGCGAGCCCCTCGCGGCGGAGGCGGCGCAGCGCATGCTGGAAGAGCAGCAGCCGGCGTGAACACGCAACGGTGGGCACAGGGTGCCCACCCTACGATGCTGAAATCTCAACCTTCGCTGGTAATCCGCTTGATCAATGCGCCGAGCACGTCTTCCGCCATGTCGTTGGACACCTGGCACGTCCCCGCATTCTCGTGCCCGCCGCCGCCGTACTCGAGCATCAACGCGCCGATATTCGTGTTCGACGTGCGGTTGAGAATCGACTTGCCCGTCGCGAACACCGTGTTCTGGTTCTTCAGGCCCCACAACACGTGGATCGAGATATTGGTCTCGGGAAACAACGCATAGATGATGAAGCGGTTCCCCGCATAGATCACGGATTCCTCGCGCAGGTCGAGCACGACGAGGTTGCCGTGGACCTTCGCGCAGCGCCGGATCTGCTCCTTGCACAGCTCGCTGTGCTCGAAGTACAGCCGGGTGCGTTCCTGCACGTCCGACAGCTGCATGATCTGGGCGATCGTGTGGTTGCGGCAGCCATCGATCAGATCCATCATCAGCTGGTAGTTCGATATGCGGAAGTCGTGGAAGCGCCCCAGTCCCGTGCGCGCATCCATCAGGAAATTCAACAGGTTCCAGCCCTGCGGATCCAGCACTTCCTCGCGCGTGAAGCGGGCGGCGTCGGCCTTGTCGACCGCATCCATCATGTCGCGCCAGGCGGCCGGGAACGCGCGCGTGGCACCGTAATGGTCGTAGACGACTCTGGCGGCGGACGGCGCCTTCGGGTCGATGACGTGGTTATCGCGCCGGCCCGTGTTGCGGATCGTTTCCGATAAGTGATGGTCGAATGCCAGGTGTGCACCGGCAACATACGGCAGGTTCGTCGTAATGTCGCGCGCGCTGATCGCGATCTTGCCGTCCTGCATATCCTTCGGATGGACGAACAGGATCTCGTCGATCAGGTCCAGGTGCTTGAGAAGGACGGCGCACACGAGGCCGTCGAAATCGCTGCGGGTAACGAGGCGGTAACGCTGAAGAACGGCAGACATCGGCAAACCCCTTTCATGGCGAGAATGAAGCATGGGCTGGCGCAGCCAGGACGTCGTTCATCATACCGCGCAATATTGCTGATTAACAGTTTTTCTATACGTCATCAGGGCGTCATCAACCTATGCATTCCAGGGTCCGAATCGTGCAGGCTGTCGCAAAGGGATGGCCGGCCGCGAGGCCAGCGGTTACACTCGCCGCACATTCTGATAAAGATAAGTTTCATGCAAACAAGGCGCTCTCCCCAGCAAACTTTCTCGAACACCCTGTCAACGCTGTACCGGGCCTTCGACGCGGTCGCGACGTGGGTGACGCAGCTGTCGTGGTGGAAATTCTTCCTGTTCGCCGCCCTGATGCTGGTCGCCGGCAAGATTTTGCAGGATGAATTGTTCTCCGGCAGCGAGGAAGAAATCGCCCGGACCGAGCACAGCGCGCGCCGGCCCGAACCGACCGTCACGATCGACGACAGCGGCATTCACATCAATCCGGGCAAGAACAGCCGGCGCGGCACGATCACGATTAATCCGGAAATCGAGGCGGCCAAGGCGGAAGCGGCTGCCAAGGCTGCTGCTGCGGCACATGCGGAAGCCGAGGGCAAGGCCGAAGCGGCGCAGGCGAAGGCCGACGCCGCGGAACAGATGGCGGACGAGGCGCAGCACGCC
>CBIHRX010000449.1:0-4204 GCA_966212555.1 uncultured Massilia sp. | reverse complement strand
GTCCGGCCGTCGACGACGGTGACGGCACCCTGGCCCACCACTTCGATGCCGACGCCGCGCTCGACGACGAGGGCCGTGTCCTCGTCGATGCCGATCCCTTGCAGGTACGGGTTCTGTGCGACGACGGACAACAGCCGCGACAGGCGCTGCCGCTCGGAGAAGTGCTGGTCGATGACGACCTTGTGCAGGAAGCCGAGTCCCGCGCCGAGGCTCACGGAGCCCTTTTCGGGATGCAGTTCCGCGCGGCCCTGCGCGAGCATGTGGCCGGACATCGCGGACGCGCCGGCGCTCGTGCCGCCGATGCAGGCGCCGCGCAGCTTGAGCGCGGCGTGCATTCCGGCGTCCAGCGCGGTGCCGCCGATGATCGCGAGCAGCCGCTTCTGGTCGCCGCCCGTCATGAAGATGCCGTCGGCGTCGGCGACGTCGCGGATGTGCCGTTCGTCGTTGGCGTCGTGGCGGCCCTGCAGGTGCAGGTGCGAGTGACGCGAGACACCCAGGTCCGCGAAGGCGCGGTCATACGTGTCCCACATGGTTTCCGCGACGCTGCTGGCCGCCGTGATGACGACGATCCTCGCGTCCGGGCCCCCGCACAGCTCGACGAAGCGCTTGAGGATCGCCATGTCGTTCTGCTTGTCTTCGCCGCCGCCGATGATGACGAGGTGGCCGTGGCTCCTGGCCACCCGTTCCGCCTGTTCGGCCTCGGCGACGGCGTTCCTGTCCTGTGCGCTCATGGTGCGACGATCCTCGCGTGCGGCATGTCCTGGTTGCTGTGCGCTGCGGCTTCCGTACGGGTCACGGCGATCAGGCCGACGGGCACCTTCGGGTCGAACAGGTCGACGCCGCGCCGCAGGGCCAGGTCGAGCGGCATGCCGTCTTCGATCCAGCCGTACACGGTGCGCGCGAGCAGGTGGCGCACGATCTGCTCGCCGATGCCGGTGGCCGCGACGGCGCCTTGCGGGCCGGCGTAGAAACCGCTGCCGACGATCGGCGTATCGCCCACGCGGCCCAGCAGCGACGGCGCCGAGCCGCCCGTGGACAGCGCCACGGCGAAGTGGCCGTCCGGGCCGCGCACGACGGCGCCGACCGTGTCGCATGCGGCGTGCGCCGGCAGGTCGAGCGGCGTCTGGTAGTTCCAGAAGCGCAGGAAGGCTTTCGCTTCGTCCGGGATGCCCGGCATCGCGGGCACGCGGCCGGCCAGTTCGCGCACGACGTTGTCGTGCGCGGCGCGCTGGTGGTCCGAGATGGCCGTGTGCGTCGGGTGGCCGATGGCGGCCGCGAAGCGGGCGGCGCCGTCGCCGGCCAGCAGCCAGTGCGGCGTCTCGGCGACGGCTCGCGCCAGCAGCACGGGGTTTTTCACGCCCTGCACGCAGGCGACGGCACCGAGGCGGCCGCGCGTGTCCATGATGGACGCATCCATCTCGACGGTCGCGCCGTCGAGGCACAGGACCGAACCGCAGCCGGCATTGAAGCGGCCGTCGTCTTCCATCGATACGACCGCGGCGATGGCGGCCTCGAGCGCGTCGGCGCTGATGGCCAGTTCCTCGACGGCCCGCCGCGCCGCGCGCTCGCAGCCGTCGTCGTAGGCGCGCGGGCTGCCGGCGCCGCCGTGCACGACGACGGCATAGTCTTGCGTAACGCTCATGTTGTTCTTCTCTCCTGACAAACTTGCGCTATGCACGCACCGATGCGGCGCTGCAAAGCTGATACCACATTATGCAAAACATAAAAAAATAGAAACATCGGTGGCGTCGCCGTGTGGTTGTCGGACGCCGCTTACACGGTTCAGCCTGTCCTTGGACGAGGGAAGTCGGGCCTGCCGGCAGAAGTTATTTCCGGCGGCGAATGACTGTGAGAAATCTTGTGAGAAGACAGCGCTAGCGCATCGCCGACACGCTGCGCAGCGCCTGCCGCAGTTCCCGTGCCACCTGGCGGCGGCGGGGCTCGTCCACGAAGCGCCCGATCTCGATCTTCACGCCGCGCGACTCCAGCCGGATCAGCGTACGGCGCCGTTCGTCGGGCACGACGACCCGCGTCCACAGCGGATCGAGCCGTGTGAGCTCGCGGCGGTCGGCCTGGACCCGCGTGACGAGCAGGCCCGATTCGGACAGGGCGATGCGCTCGTGGTCCGTCGCATGGCGCGCATAGGCGAGCAGGGCGAGGCCGACGAGCGCCAGTTCGAGCAGGGAAAACGCGAGGACGAACCAGATGCCGTGGAGGAGGAAGCCGACCGCGACGGCGAGCGAACCGAGGCACAGGACGGCGTACGCGCGCGCGACCTGGCGCGGAGACAGGGAGCAATTGCGCCGCAGTGTCCATTCGCGCGTCATGCCGGCCCTCCCGGGTTCACTCGAACAGCGGCGGCGGATGCCGCGGTGACGGCATGGCGGCCTGGAACAGCCGGTACGCCTGCGGCGGGCCGGACAGCAAGACGACTACGGACGATCGCTATCCCGCCGCCAATACAGCGAGACAATGAGGGAAGTGCGTGAGAGAAGTGCGCGTCCACGCGGCAAGTATCGCGCGCCTGTACGGGGATCGGCGCCACGGAGAGCATGAGGTCCGTGAAGCCGCCGAACGTGACCATGTCACCTCCGTTGGCGTCGTATGCATGAGACAAGCCGGGCCGGCGTTGGTTCCGCGCCCGGAATCTGGTAACATTTCGCCCCTTTTCATTGAGAGGCTTCCATGGCCAACGCTTGCGGCGTCGACTTCGGCACGTCCAACTCCACCGTCGGCTGGGTGCGGCCCGGCCAACCCACGCTGCTGCCCCTCGAGGACGGCAAGGCGACGCTGCCGTCCGTCGTGTTCTTCAACGCGGACGACGACCAGGTACGCTATGGCCGCGCCGCGCTGGCCGACTACCTGGAAGGCTATGACGGCCGTCTGATGCGCTCGCTGAAGAGCCTGCTGGGCACGAGCCTGATGGAGGGCCAGACGGAAGTCGCGGGGCGCGCGTTGCCGTTCCGTCAACTGCTGGGGCATTTCATCGGCGAGGTCAAGCGCCGCGCCGAGCGCGAGGCGGGTCGCAGCTTCGACCGTGCCGTGTTCGGCCGCCCCGTCTACTTCGTCGACGATGATCCGGACGCGGACCGTCTCGCCGAGGACACGCTGGCGGACATCGCCCGTTCCGTGGGATTTGCGGAGATCGGCTTCCAGTACGAACCGATCGCAGCCGCGTTCGACTACGAATCCCGCATCGACCGCGAGGAACTGGTGCTGATCGCCGACATCGGCGGCGGCACGTCCGACTTCTCGCTCGTGCGCCTGGGACCGGCGCGGGCCGGCCGTCCGGACCGCCGCGACGACATCCTCGCCACCGGCGGCGTGCACATCGGCGGCACGGACTTCGATAAATACCTGAGCCTCGCCTCCGTCATGCCGCTGCTGGGCCATGGCAGCACGCTGCTGTCCGGGGCGTCGGTACCGTCCAGCTATTACTTCAACCTGGCGACGTGGCATACGATCAACCAGGCCTATACCCGCAAGAGCATCGCGCAGCTTGCCGACCTCGTGCGTGACGCGGCCGAGCCCGATAAACTCAAGCGCCTGCAGCGCCTGATCGACGACCGCGCCGGCCACTGGCTCGCGATGTGCGTGGAAGAGGCCAAGATCGGCTTGTCCGATGCGCCGGCAGTGCAGCTCGACCTCGACCGCCTGGATCCGCCCGAACTGCTGCGCGTGCACCGCGACGTGTTCACGGACGCGATCGCCGGCATGATCGACAGTGTCGGCGCGACCGTGCAGCGGCTGCTGGACGAGGCGGGCGTCGCGCCGGAGCGCGTCGATACCGTGTTCTTCACGGGCGGCTCCAGCGGCGTCGCGAGCCTGCGCGAACGCATCGCCGCCATCGTTCCGGACGCGCGCCGCGTCGAAGGCGACCTGTTCGGTAGTATCGGCGCCGGCCTGGCGCTCGACGCCGCCCGTAAATTCGGCTGAAGAAAGGATTACCGTGTTCGAACGTCCCATCGTCATGCTCGACTTCGAGACCACCGGCCTGTCGCCCGACGCCGGCGACCGCATCACCGAGGTGGCCGCCCTGCGCATCGCGGAGGGCCGCATCGTCGAGCGCTACGTCTCGCTGGTGAACTGCGGCGTGCGCGTGCCGTCGTTCATCACCCAGTTGACAGGCATCACGCAGGCGATGGTCGACGGCGCGCCGCCGGCGGCCGACATCGTGCCGGCCCTCATCGAATTCATCGGCGAC
>CBIHRX010000448.1:0-4233 GCA_966212555.1 uncultured Massilia sp. | reverse complement strand
TGTTGATGACGCGGGTCATCGCGGCGCGCAGGCCGGTCAGGTGGGTGCCGCCGTCGCGCTGCGGGATGTTGTTCGTGAAGCAGAGCACTTGCTCGTTGTACGCGTCGTTCCACTGCATCGACACGTCCACCGAGATGTTGGTGCCGTTTTCCGACACGCGCTCGCCCGTCGCCTGGAACACGGTCGGGTGCAGGACGGTCTTGGCCTTGTTGATGTATTCGACGAAGCCGCGGGTGCCGCCCTCGAAGGCGAACACTTCTTCCTTGCCGGTGCGCTGGTCGGAGAGCTTGATGTTGACGCCGTTGTTCAGGAACGAGAGTTCGCGGATGCGCTTCGACAGGATCTCGTAGTGGAACTCGACGGTCGTGAAGATTTCCTCGTCGGCCCAGAAGTGCACCTCGGTGCCGCGCTTGTCGGTGTCGCCGAGGATTTTCATCGGGGAGACTTCCACGCCATCGACGACTTCGATGATGCGTTCCAGCGGGACGCCGCGCGAGAATTCCAGCTGGTGTACCTTGCCGTTCTGGCGCACGGTCACGCGCAGCAGTTTCGACAGCGCGTTCACGCACGAGACGCCGACGCCGTGCAGGCCGCCCGACACCTTATAGGCGTTCTGGTTGAATTTGCCGCCGGCGTGCAGTTCCGTCAGGGCGATCTCGGTCGCCGAGCGCTTCGGCTCGTGCTTGTCGTCCATCTTGATGCCGGTCGGGATGCCGCGGCCGTTATCGGTGATCGAGATCGAATTGTCGGAGTGGATCGTGACGTGGATTTCGGAGCAAAAGCCGGCCAATGCCTCGTCGATCGAGTTATCGAGCACCTCGAACACCAGGTGATGCAGGCCGGTGCCATCCGACGTGTCGCCGATGTACATGCCCGGACGCTTGCGTACGGCTTCCAGGCCTTCCAGAATCTGGATCGACGAGGCGCCGTACTCTTCCGCCTTGGCAGGGGAGGATTCCAAAACTGCTTGAGTGTTCTCGGACATGACTGCTTTCTCAAATAACGTGTGAATCAGACGGACGGGCTTTCGGGACCGGCTGTCTTGTGTCGTCGGATTATGGCGGGACGCTTGCGCTACGACTTCGGTAGCCCGGCTTGGATTCCCGCCTTCGCGGGAATGACGGTTTTGAGGTACGCGGCCTTAAAACCGTCGCCCCTGCGCAGGCAGGGGCCCCATTACCACTTGAATCCCCGCACAACAGGACGAATATATGGGCGCTTTGCCCTAATTAAATACGCATCGGCATGACGACATACTTGAAGTCGCCATTTTCCGGAATCGACATCAGCGCCGACGAATTCGAATCGCCCAGCGAGATGTTCACCTGGTCGCACTTCAGGTTGTTCAGCACGTCCAGCAGGTACGTGACGTTGAAACCGATGTCGATCGTGTCGCCGCCGTAGTCGATTTCCAGTTCTTCGACCGCTTCTTCCTGGTCGGCGTTGGTCGAGCTGATCTTCATCGAACCCGGGGCGATCATGCAGCGCACGCCCTTGAACTTGTCGCTCGTCATGATCGCGGCGCGCTGCAGCGAGCGCAGCAGTTCTTCGCGGCTGATCGTGAAGTCGTTCTTGTAACCCTTCGGGATCACGCGGGTGTAATCCGGGAACTTGCCTTCGACCAGTTTCGAGACAAGCTCGATGTCGGCGAACGTCAGCTTGACCTGCGAGGCGGCGATGTCCAGGCGGACCGTGTCGTCGCTTTCTTCCAGCAGGCGCTGCAGTTCCAGGATGGTCTTGCGCGGAATGATCACTTCCTGGCGCTCGAACGTCTGCTCGGCCGTCACTTGCGCGAACGCGAGGCGGTGGCCGTCGGTGGCGACGGCGATGACGTTGTTGCCGTCCAGCACCAACAGCAGGCCGTTCAGGTAGTAGCGGATGTCTTGCTGGGCCATCGCGAAGTGCACCATGTTGAACAGGTGCTTCAGCGTTTTCTGAGGCAGCGTGACGGTCGCGTTGTAGCTGTCGGCCACGGACACGGTCGGGAATTCCTCGGCCGCCAGCGTCTGCAGCGCGAAGCGCGACTTGCCGCTCTGGACGGTCAGGCGCTTGTTCAGCAAGGTCATCGTGACGTCGCCCGATTCCGGCAGGGCGCGCAGGATGTCGAGTAGCTTGCGCGCCGCGACGGTCGTGCCGGTCTCTTCAGGACCCGAACCGATGTTGGCCAGGGTCGTGATCTGCACCTCGGTGTCGGTCGACAGGAACGAGACGCTTTCGCCATTCTTGCGGATGAGGATATTGGCCAGAATCGGCATGGTGTGCCGACGCTCGACAATACCACTCACGATCTGCAGTGGCCGGAGAAGCGTGTCTCGGGTGGATTTGACCAGTTGCATAAATATCCTCGGTTATGGGTAAAGTGTTGTTTGCGCAATATTTTGCCAGAAATCATCGAGGGCACTGCCTTTTTGCCCCCGTTACGCATCAGCCTTTCAGGGTCTGTTCCAGCACGTGCAATTCGTGGTTGCACTCGGCGTTCTTGGCACGGTCCTGGGCGATCTTGCGGACCGCGTGCAGCACCGTCGTATGGTCGCGGCCGCCGAACAGTTCGCCGATTTCCGGCAGACTCTTCTGCGTCAGCTCTTTCGCCAGGTACATCGCGATCTGTCTCGGGCGCGCGATGTTGGCCGGGCGGCGTTTCGAATACATGTCCGCGACCTTGATGTTGAAGAAATCGGCCACGGTCTTCTGGATGTTTTCCACGGAGATCTGGCGGTTCTGAACGGACAGCAGGTCTTTCAGCGCTTCCTTCACGACGTCGATCGTGATGTCCTTGCCGTGGAAGCGCGAGTACGCAAGGATTTTCCTCAACGCGCCTTCCAGTTCGCGCACGTTCGAGCGCAGGTGTTTCGCGACGAAGAAGGCGACGTCGTCGTTCAGCATCACGCCTTCCGATTCCGCCTTCTTCATCAGGATCGCCACGCGCATTTCCAGTTCCGGCGGCTCGATCGCGACCGTCAGGCCCGAGTCGAAGCGCGAGATCAGGCGGTCGTCCATGCCGGTGATCTCTTTCGGATAGGTATCCGACGTGATGATGATCTGTTTTTTCGCCGCGATCAGCGCCTCGAACGCATAGAAGAATTCTTCCTGCGTGCGGCTCTTGCCGCCGAAGAATTGAATATCGTCGATGAGCAGCATGTCCAGCGAGTGATAGTAATGCTTGAAGTCGTCGAAGCCTTTGCGCTGGTACGCGGTCACGACGTCGCGCACGTACTGTTCCGCGTGGATATAGCGGATGCGCGCGCCCGGCTGGTCGGCCATCACCTGGTTGCCGATCGCGTGAATCAAGTGCGTTTTACCGAGGCCCACGCCGCCGTAGAAGAACAGCGGGTTGTACGAGACGCCCGGGTTGTTGGCGACCTGGATCGCGGCGGCGCGCGCCAGCTGGTTCGCCTTACCGGTCACGAAGTTCTCGAACGTGAGGTCCGGGTTGACGCGGCTCTGCTCGCGGCGCGGATTGTTCGCGATGACATTGTCCGGCGTGACGACGGGCATCTCCGGCACGGTCTTGTCGGCGGCGGCGTTGATGCCCAGCGCACCGCTGCTGATGGGTGCCGGGGCAGGGGCGGTCGATGCCGGTTTCTTCGGTGCGCTGTTCTTCGGGTCGAGCACGAACTGCACGTCGACCGGCCGCTGGAAGTGTTCCGACGCCAGCGCGGTGATGCGGTTGGCGAACTGCGACTTCACCCAGTCGAGCTTGAAGCGATTGGGCGCCGCAATGCGCAGCTTGCCGTCCTCGTAGTCGAGGGCGACGAGTGGTTTGATCCACGCGGTATATTGCTGCGGTGTCAGCTCGAGCTCCAACTGGTTGGAGCAGGTCTGCCAAAAGTTATCCATACATCGACTAAGTTAAGCGTAACACTCTATTTTACCTGTGTTCTCGCAAGTTATCCACAGGCGATACAGGAATTTTCCACCGAAACAAGGACGCTTGACGTGCACTCGCAACCGTTTGCGGCGCACAATGGCGCGGTCTTGACACAACGGCTTTCTTGACAGCTGGACCGGAAATGCTGTCTAATTCAGGGTTCCCCGCCCGTACGCCTTGTTGGGGCACCTCGCAAACCTACTGCGCGTTGCATTTCCGGCCTGCGATGCTCGCTGTACTTTCGTACAGCTGCGCCTCTCTGCCAGAACTGCTGCCGCTCGCGACGGTTTTCGAGATGCCCGTAATAAGTGCACACAGGCGACAAGCTTTGCTGTGGCGTGACGCTGGCTTAACAACTGCGAAAT
>CBIHRX010000447.1:0-4249 GCA_966212555.1 uncultured Massilia sp. | reverse complement strand
CTGCCGCTGAGGCCTTAACTTAGCGGCATTAGGGTCAGACCCCGGTTTTTGGCAAAATCGTGTGAAATGCTGAATTTGGGCAAAAAAAAGACCGGGAGCAAGTCCCGGTCTCGTCATGCGCACGGTGTGGTGTCAGCGCTCGCCGCCCGAACGGGCTGCGGATGCCGGACGCGGGCCGCGGCCCTGGCTGCGACCGCCGCCATTGCCGCCATTGCCGCCGTTGCGGTTTCCGCCGCCGCCGTTACCGCCGTTGCGCTGGCCCGCCGGTGCACCCTGCACGCGCGGCTTGGCGCCGCCGGCTGCGCCCGCGCCGTTGCCGGCGCCGCGGTTGCCGCCCGGGCGGCCGCGGTTCGGATGGCCCGGTGCGCCGCTGCGCAGCTGGATCGGTTGCGGCTTCGCCGTCGGATCCGGTTCGAAGCCCGGGATCACGTGGCGGGGCAGGGTCTGCTTGATCAGCTTTTCGATGTCTTTCAGCATCTGGTGCTCGTCCACGCAGACCAGCGAGACGGCCTCGCCCGTCGCGCCGGCGCGGCCCGTGCGGCCGATACGGTGCACGTAGTCTTCCGGCACGTTCGGCAGGTCGTAGTTGACCACGTGCGGCAGCTGGTCGATGTCGATGCCGCGCGCCGCGATGTCGGTGGCGACGAGCGCCGTCAGGCTGCCGTCCTTGAACTCGGCCAGCGCCTTGGTGCGCGCCGACTGGCTCTTGTTGCCGTGGATCGCCATCGCGCCGATGCCGTCCTTGCCGAGCTGCTCGACGAGTTTATTCGCGCCATGCTTGGTGCGGGTGAACACGAGCACCTGTTTCCAGCCGTGCGTCTTGATCAGGTGGGCGAGCATCGGGTGCTTCTTGTCGCGGTCCACCGGGTGGATCTTCTGGGCGATGACTTCGACGGTGGAGTTGCGCGGCGCCACTTCGATCATGGCCGGGTTGTCCAGCAGGCGGTCGGCCAGGGCCTTGATCTCGTCCGAGAACGTGGCCGAGAACAGCAGGTTCTGGCGCTTCGGCGGCAGCACGGCCAGCACTTTGCGGATGTCGTGGATGAAGCCCATGTCCAGCATGCGGTCGGCCTCGTCCAGGATCAGGATCTCGATCTTGTCGAGCTTGATCGTGCCCTGGGCGACGTGGTCGAGCAGGCGGCCCGGCGTGGCGACGAGGATGTCGACGCCGTTCGCGAGCAGCTTGATCTGCGGGTGGATGCCGACGCCGCCGAAGATCACGGCGGAATTCAGGTTCGTGTGCTTGGCGTACATGCGCACGTTTTCCTCGACCTGGGCCGCGAGTTCGCGGGTCGGGGCGAGCACGAGGGCGCGGATCGGGCGCTTGGACGTCTTGCTGGTGAGCGAAGCGCCGAACTTGTCGGTCGACAGGCGGTGCAGCACGGGCAGCGTGAAGCCGGCGGTCTTGCCGGTGCCGGTCTGGGCGCCAGCCAGCAGGTCGCCTCCGCCCAGCACGGCGGGGATCGCCTTGGCCTGGATCGGAGTCGGAGCGGTATAGCCCGCTTCAGTGACGGCGCGCACGATGGCGTCGGACAGACCGAGAGTATTGAATGACATAGTTATCTGGTAGGGATCGGCCCGCCGTTTCCTGTCTTGCCATGGAAGCGCCAGTCCCGCCGATCGGTTTACACACTCAGGGCGGCCGGTACTGGTGCCGGGACGCCAAGACGCAAACGTAGACACAAACGTCAACGATCACGCGACATTATAGTTAAATATGTTTCGCTATGGAAATTTTAGCGCGGCCTGTGTCTTTTTTGACAGGGCCGGTGAAGGCGGGGGCGCGGCACCTCGTGGGTGCCGGAGGCAATCTTGACAGGCCGACAACGCCGCCTGTGGCGGGAAAGCCGCGCGGCCAGCAAGGCCCGCGGCATTCCCCGGACTTACACAGGGCGTATTTTACGCGAAACGGCGACAGGCCGCTCAGGCGAAGGGCTTGAGCAGGGAGACCATGCCGGCGAAGACCTTCGGGCCGGCGGCGATGATGTCGCCCTTGTTGAGGTATTCGGATTCGCCGTTGAACTCGCCGACGATGCCGCCCGCCTCGGTCACCAGCAGCGAACCGGCGGCGATGTCCCAGATCTTCAGGTTCTTTTCGAAGTAGCCGTCGACGCGGCCGGCGGCCACGTTGGCCAGTTCCAGCGCGGCCGAGCCGCTCGAGCGCAGGCCATGGCAGCGCGGGGCGACCACTTCGTACATGCGCAGGTATTCGGCGAGGTCGCGCGGCTCGGCGCCGTGGCCGGAGCCGATCAGCGCCTTGTTGATGCGGTCCGGATTGCGCACGCGGATGCGCTTGTCGTTCAGGTAGGCGCCGGCGCCCTTGGTGGCGGTGAACAGGTCGTTGCGGACCGGGTCGTAGATGACGGCCTGCGTGATCACGCCGCGCTGTTGCAGCGCGATCGAGATGCAGTAGTTCGGGTAGCCGTGGAGGAAGTTGGTGGTGCCGTCGATCGGATCGATGATCCAGACGTATTCGCTGTCGTCGTTCAGGTTCGCGGTGGGGCCCGATTCTTCGCCGAGGATGGCGTGGTCGGGGTAGGCTTTCAGCAGCGTTTCGACGATGGCCTGTTCCGACGCCTGGTCGATGTCGGTCACGAAGTTGTTGTGGCTCTTTTCGCTGACGGTGATGCGGTCGAGGTCGAACGATGCGCGGTTGATGACGGTCGCGGCGCGGCGGGCGGCCTTGATGGCCGTGTTGAGCATGGGATGCATAGAGGGCTTCCGTAAAAAAATGCTGACGCCCACCGCGCAAGGGCGCCGTGAACGATCTGAACGAGAAATAATTAAAGAGCAAAGCGGTGCCGAAGCCGTTAAAATCGCGAGCTTCTTGCCCGCATTTCAACGCTCGTCACCGCGCGATGGCGTTATTTTAAATGAACCCGACCGAAACTGTCTCTTCTCTTTTCAAACGTCTACGCTTCGTGCTGGTGGAGACGAGCCGCGCCGGTAACGTCGGCTCGGTGGCGCGCGCCATGAAAACGATGGGATTTTCCGACCTCGTGCTCGTCGCCCCGCGCTGCAACGACCCGCTGCATGACCCCGAGGCGGTCGCCTTCGCCAGCGGTGCCCTCGACGTACTGCAGGGCGCGCAGATCGTGGATTCCATCGGCGAGGCCCTGGACGGCTGCAATTTCGCGGCGGCCGTGTCGGCGCGGCTGCGCGAGTTTTCCCCGCCCGTGTGGACGCCGCGCGAATTTTCCGCGCACGCCGCCGACAAGACCGATTTGCGCCCGGCCCTGATCCTCGGCAACGAGCGCTTCGGCCTGCCGAACCAGATCGTCGAGCAGTGCAACGTGCTGATCAACATCCCGGCCAATCCGGCGTATTCCTCGCTCAACCTGTCCCAGGCCGCGCAAGTGCTCGCGTACGACTGCCGCCTGGCGGCGCAAGGGGAGAACCGGACGCAGGAAGGCGTCGGTTTCCACGGCGACGCGGCGAGCGTCGCCCAGATCGAGGGCATGTACGCCCACCTGGAAGAGGCGCTGGTCGCGATCGGCTTCCTCAACGCGAACAACCCGAAAAAGCTGATGCCGCGCCTGAAGCGCCTGTTCGCGCGCACGCAGCTGGAGACGGAAGAAGTCAACATCCTGCGCGGCATCGCGCGCCAGATGATGAAAGCCGCGCCCGCCAACGACGCCGACGGCCGCGACTGACGTCGCAAGTCGACACTTCGGGGTCAGACCCCGGTTTTTGGAAATTGCCCGGCTAGATGGTGTGCTCTAGTTCGAGTTGGTCGCTTGACCAGTTCTTTCGCTTACACTTTGCAAAACACGAATAAAGGGTAGGCATGGAGACAACCCGCAGAACCTTCCTGAAGGCCGGCCTGCTGTCGGCCGCGGTCCTGGCCGCGGGCGGCGGCTGGTACCGGCACACGCATCCGGCGCCGCCGCGCGGCTTCGTGCTCGACGGCGAGGCCCGCGCCGCCCTCGACGCCATCGTCGCCGCGATCCAGTCCGGCGCCTTGCCGGATGCGCCCACCGACCGGGCCCGTGCCGTCGCCGCGACGACCGAACGCGTGCACCAGACCATCCTCGGCCTGCCGCTCCTGGCCCAGCAGGAAGTGCAGGACCTGTTCGGCCTGCTCGCGCTCGCTCCGGCGCGGCGCCTGCTGACGGGCATTCCGGACGGCTGGGCCGCAGCAAAGGAGGCGGACGTCGCCGCGTTCCTGCAGGACTGGCGCGTGCACCGCCTGTCCCTGCTGCGCACGGCGTACGCGGCGCTGCACGACCTCGTGCTGGGCGCCTGGTAC
>CBIHRX010000446.1:0-4253 GCA_966212555.1 uncultured Massilia sp. | reverse complement strand
CGGGCTTGTCGCCCGGCCGCTTGAATAGGAACTCGAACATGATGAAAACGCACTTCCAAAATCGCCATCATAGCAAAGAACCCTGATGGCTTCGTGACACCGGCCTGGCGCGTGCGAGCAATCGTTCGTCATTTCCCACTGACAATATCGCTCCTTCAGTGGGCAGCGGTCAACGTCACATGCCGTCGCCCATGCACATCGTGGCCGGCATGCCCGACCAGTTCGTGACGCAGGCGGCGCGGATCGACCCGGCGCTCCTGCGCATAGGCGTCGTGCGCGAGCATCTGGTTGGCGATCGCGAACCACGCGTCGCCGCCGACCGCCGCGCGCGCCAGCGGGAACAGCTCGTGTTCCTCGCGTTCCAGCCGGCAACGCAAGGCCGCGACGCAGCCCTCGACGGCGCCGCAGAACACGTCGCGGGGCACCGGACGGTCCGCCGCGCCGACGCAGGCCTCGGCCGCGCCCATCGCCGTGGCGGCCCGGCCGCTGAGCCGTTCCAGTTCCTCCAGCAGCCCATCGGCCGCCGCCGTGCTGCGGCGCAGGGCCGGCACGAGGAACTTGTCGAGCTTGCGCCAATGACAGTTGTCGTACACCTGGCGCAGGGCAGCGCACAACTGTGCCGCCCGGCCGGCGGCCAGGGTACTGAAGTCGCCCGGCAGTGCGCGCAGCTCGTCGAGCAGCGACTGCAGGGCCGCGCGCACCGTCGTCTGTTCGACGGACAGGGCGACGAGGGTATAAGTCGATGTCAGCATTCGGTCTCCACCTTTTTCTCACGAGTGAGTTCGACAAATTCGCTCCCCGGCCGCATGGCAGGCGCGGCGCTATGCAGGATCCGTTGGGAGCGTTGTTGACAGGCCCGGGACGCTCTCGGGTTGCGAGGCATCCTCTGGTTGGTTTCGGCCTGAAGGAAGGTCTAGTGTAAGGAGGCCGGGCTGGCACCCGTTTGATCTATCACAAATGGCCACCCGGCGTCAGGCCGCGGCCGCCAGGGTCTGGCCCAGCGCGGCGGCCAGCGGCGCGGCGAGCCCGGCCGGCTCGGCATGGACCAGGATGACCTGTGGACAGCCGTGCCAGCGCGCGCAGCGGCCGAAAACGGCGGCCAGGTCGCGCACGAACCGGTCGCTGACGCGTACGCCAGGCTCCAGCACGAGCGACTTCAGCTCGAACACGCCGGTCTTGCGGTGCGCCTTGGCATCCACGCGGCCGACGAGCGCCCCGCGCCGCAGCAGTGGGAGCGTGAAATAGCCGTAGCGCCGTTTTGCGGCGGGCGTGTAGCACTCGAGGCGGTAGTCGAAACCGAACAGGTCGAGGGCCCGGCGGCGGTCCCAGACGATGGGATCGAACGGCGACAGCACGCCGGTGAGCGTCGCCTGCAGCGCGCCGTCCAGGGCCTGCGCGAGCAGCGCCGCATGGTCGGGGTGGACGTACACGGGCTCCTTCCAGCCCTCGACGCGGGCGCGCAGCAGCAGGCCCGCGTCGGCCAGCCGCGCCGGATCGAGGTGCGGCGGCTTCGTGCGGTGGTAGTCCGGGATCCAGGCCGCCTTCGCCACGCCCAGCGCGCGTACCGTATCCAGCACGAAGCGGCGGCGCGTGTCTTCGGCCGGCGGCGTGCGCGCATCGTCCCAGCCGGGCAGGACCCGCTCGGCCAGGTCGTACACGCGATGAAATTGCTGGCGGCGCGCGATCATCAGCCGGCCCGTCGTGAACAGGACTTCCAGCGCACGTTTTTCCGGCTTCCATTCCCACCAGCCGCCGCCCTTGCCGTCCGTGCGTTCGAAGTCCGCCGAACGGGCCGGCCCGTTGGCGCGGATGTGCGCCAGCACGCGCTCGACCTCGTCCCGGTGCGACGCCAGCCACGTGCCCGCGTATTTCCAGCCGAGCGAGCCGGGGTCGACCATCCGGTGCCGGTACAGGCCGTAGTCCTCGATCGGGATGAAGCACGCCTCGTGGGCCCAGTATTCGAACAGCCGGCCCTCGGCCAGCAGCTGGTCGAGCCAGTCCGGATCGTAGTCGCCCACGCGGCTCCACAGCACGAGATACGGACTGCGCGCGACGACGCTGATGGTATCGATCTGCAACATGCCCATGCGGCGGATCGCGGCCAGCACGTCGGCCTTCGTGGCCCGCGCGCGCCTGGCCTGCAGCATGCCCTGGGCCGCCAGGTGCAGGTTCCGGGCGACAACGGGAGTCAGAATTGGTTCGGTCATCCCGGCATTCTAGTGACATCTCATCAACATTTGAACAGGTCGCCGCGAAAAAGTACTGGTTTTTTTTACAGTATCCCGCGCCATGCGATATAGTTGGCGCCCAGGTTCAACCACTGTTGCGGATTTTCTAACGACCATGCGGCTGCTGCACACATCGGACTGGCACCTCGGCCAGACCCTGCACAATTTCGACCGGACCTACGAACACCAGTGCTTCCTCGACTGGCTGCTCGACACGATCGTGGCCGAGGAGGCGGATGCCCTGCTGATCGCGGGCGACGTGTTCGACAACTCGAACCCGTCCGCCGCGTCGCAGCGCCAGTTGTACCGTTTCCTGCAACAGGCGCGGGCCCGCGCACCGCAACTGGACATCGTCATCATCGCCGGCAACCACGACTCGCCGGGCCGGCTGGAAGCGCCGGGGCCGCTGCTGGAAGCCCACGGCACGCGCGTCGTCGGCCACGTGGTGCGCGACGCCGCAGGCGACATCGACCTGGAGCGCTTCATCGTCCCGCTGACCGGCAAGGATGGGAACGTACAGGCCTGGTGCGTCGCGATCCCGTTCCTGCGTCCCGGGGACGTGCCGCGTGTGGCCGCCATGGCTGCCGCGGCGCCGGGCGACGACGCCTTCGACGCCTACCTGGCCGGCATCCGCCTGCTCTACCGGCAAGCGTACGACCTCGCGCGCACCCGGGCTACCGGCGGCCAGGCGATCCTCGCGATGGGCCATTGCCACATGGTCGGCGGCGATGCCTCGCCCGATTCCGAACGGCGCATCGTGATCGGCGGCACCGAGGCCCTGCCCGCGACCATGTTCGGCCCGGATATCGCCTATGCCGCGCTGGGCCACCTGCACCTGGCCCAGCGGGTCGGCCAGCAGGAACACCTGCGCTACTGCGGCAGCCCCTTCCCCCTGTCGTTCGCCGAGGTCGGCTACAAACACCAAGTGCTGCGCATCGACCTGGACAGCCCGCGCGCGGCCGCCATTCAACCCGTGTTCGTGCCGCGCGCCGTCGAACTGCTGCGCGTGCCGGCCAGCCCGGCGCCCGTCAAGCAGGCGATCGCGGAACTGGTCGCCCTCGACCTGCCCGACCTGCCGCGCGACGCGTGGCCTTACCTGGAAGTGCGCGTGCTGCTCGACGCCCCCGAGCCGGGCCTGCGCGCGCAGGTCGAAGCGGCGCTGGAGGGCAAGCCCGTGCGCCTGGCGAAGATCGAACCGACGCGCCGCGTGGTGACGACGGCCGGCGTGGAACCCGCGCTGAGCCTCGACCAGCTCGCGCAACTGCAGCCGGACGACATCTTCCGCCGCCTGTGGCAGCAGCGCTTCGGCGAGGATGCGCCGGACGACCAGCTGGCCGCGTTCACGGAACTGCTGCTGCCGGCCGACGGCAGCGCGAAGAACAGGGAGGCCGCGTGAAGATCCTGCGCATCGGCGGCAAGAACCTGGCCTCGCTGGCCGGCGAATTCGAGGTCGATTTCGAGAGCGAACCGCTGGTCTCGTCCGGCCTGTTCGCGATCAGCGGCCCCACCGGCGCCGGCAAGAGCACGCTGCTGGACGCCCTGTGCCTGTCCCTGTACGACGCCACGCCGCGGCTCATCAAGGGACCGCGCGTGGGCAACTACCTGCCCGACGTCGGCGACGAGACGCTGTCCGTGGCCGACCGCCGCACCTTGATGCGGCGCGGGACGGCGGACGCCTTCGCCGAGGTAGACTTCGTCGGCAACGACGAGCAGCGCTACCGCGCGCGCTGGAGCGTGCGGCGCTCGCGCAACCGCGCCGCCGGCGCCCTGCAGCCGTCGACGATGAGCCTGCAGCAGCTGCCCGGCCTGCAGCCGCTCGGCGGCACGAAGACGGAGGTGCTGGCCGAGATCGAACGCCGCATCGGCCTGTCGTTCGAACAGTTCACGCGCTCGGTGCTGCTGGCGCAGAACGAGTTCTCCGCTTTCCTGCGCACCGACGAGAACGAGCGCGGCGAACTGCTGGAGACGCTGACGGGCAGCGCCGTATACAGCGATATCTCGCGCCGCGCCTACGAGCGCTGGCGC
>CBIHRX010000445.1:0-4258 GCA_966212555.1 uncultured Massilia sp. | reverse complement strand
GCGGCGCACGTCGAGCAGGTCGTCGACGATGCGGGTCAGGTGGCGCGTCTGGCGCCGGCCGATCGCGCGCGCATGCGCCGTCACCTGCGCGTTCGCGGTCGGCATGTCGAGCACCTTCAGCGCACCCGCGATGGCGGCCAGCGGATTACGCAGTTCGTGGCCCAGCATGGCGAGGAAGTTGTCCTTGGCGGCGCTCTGGGCTTCGGCCAGGCGGCGCGCGTCGCGTTCGCTCTGGAGCAGCGCCTCCCGCTCGGATTCGAGCGCCGCGCGGGCGGCGCGCTCGAGCGCCAGGTTCTCGCTCGTGTGAAACAGGACGTCCTGCAGGATGTCGACTTCGTGCACCCGGGTCGGCGCGGGCCTGACCGGCGCGCCCAGCGGCAGGGCCTCGGCCGTCTGGCGCGCGCGGTCGAGCGCGACGGACAGGCGTTGTGCGATGAACGACGCGATGGCGAACGCGAGTCCCATCAACCCGAGCAGCGCGAGCGCGGCATACAGCGTGGCGGCACGGGCCGCCGCCTCGATCTCGGCGACGGGCACGCCGATCGCGATGGTCCAGCCGGTGGCGTCGCTGTGCGTGAAGATGTCGTAGACCTCGATGCCTTCGCGGGTCAGGTGGCGCACCATGCCGCTCTTCGCGGTGCGGGCCGCCCCGAACAGTTCGGGGCGCACCTTGCCGCCGACGAGCGTGTGGTTGCGGTTGCGCGCGATCGAGACGCCGTCGCGGTCGATGATGCCGACGACCCAGTCCGGCCCGATGCCCTTGTCCGCGAACACCGTGGCAAAATGGCCGGCGTCGAACACCTGGCTCAATACCCAGCGTCCGCCGGCGCGGCGCGGCACCGGCACGTCGACGGAAACGGCCGGCTTGCGCGACAGGGCGCCGACGAAGTAGCCGGACACGCGCGGCTGCTGGCTGTCCCACGCCTGCGCGGCCCAGGGGCCGACACGGCCCGGCAGGTGCGTGCCGTACGGGACGAGGGTGTTCAGCAGCGGCTTGCCGTCGTGGTCGATCATGAGGGTCCACGACCACGGCGTGTCCGCGTTCATCGCGCTGGCCTCGCGGTGGATTTCGGCGAAATCGCCGCGGCGCATCGCATCGGAATTGCCGAGCGCGCGCAGCGCCGCCTGCGCGGCCGCGACCTCGCGGTCGACGAGGAGCGCGGTGGCGCGCGCATTGGACTCGACGTTGCGGATGCGCGACTCGCGTTCCCAGTCGAGGAGCATGGACAGGCCCGCGCCGGCGATGACGGTGACCGGCACCAGGATGGCGACGGCCATGAGGATCAGGTAATGACGGGCTTTCATCAGGCCGCCATTGTACTTGTATTAATGCAGACGCCGGAAGGCCGCACGATGCGGTAGCATGTGCGGATCGTTGCCAAACGGGCAAGCGAGGCGGGGCGCCGCCGGTGGCGCCGGGATGACGGGAAAGGAACGGCCATGGCGAAGGTACTGGTGCTGTATTACTCGACGTATGGACACATCGAACAGATGGCGAACGCGCTGGCGGAAGGGGCGCGCGCGGCGGGAGCGAACGTGGACGTCAAGCGCGTGCCGGAGACGGTCCCGGAAGACGTCGCCCGCAACGGCCATTTCAAGCTGGACCAGCCGGCGCCGATCGCGACCGTGAACGAACTGCCGGACTACGACGCCATCGTGATCGGCGCCCCCACCCGGTACGGCCGCATGCCGTCGCAGATGGCCGCGTTCCTGGACCAGACGGGCGGCCTGTGGGCCAAGGGGGCGCTGAACGGCAAGGTCGGCGCCGCGTTCACGTCGACGGCCACCCAGCACGGCGGCCAGGAAACCACGCTGTTCTCGATCGTCACGAACCTGCTGCACTTCGGGATGGTCGTCGTCGGCCTGCCGTACAGCTTTGCGGGCCAGATGACGCTGGACGAGATCACAGGCTGCAGCCCGTACGGCGCCAGCACGATCGCGGGCGGCCAGGGCCAGCGCGAGCCCAGCGCCAATGAACTGGACGGCGCGCGCCACCAGGGCGCCCTGGTGGCGCAGACGGCGCTCAAGCTGTTCGGCTGACGGCCGGACGGGGAGAGGCCGTTTTTTTATGCCGCTTTTACGGGCGATCGCTTACCATCCCCGCATGCAGAGTTCCGAATCGAAGACAGGCACGGTACTGGCCGTGCTGCGCGCCGACGGCGGCGACGATGCCGCGGTCGCCGCGGCGGCACGGCTCGCGGCGCTCGCCGACGCGCCGTGGCACGCGGTCCTCGTCGAGAACGCGCACACGCGGCGCCGCGGCGAAGCGGCCCGCCTGCGCACGCTCGAGCTGCTGCGCCAGGCGCATGCCCGGGGCGCCGTGACAGCCGTGCTGGAAGGCCGCGACGCGCCCGCCGCCGTCGCCGGCTATGCGCGCCGCCACGGCTGCACGATGGCCGTGCTGGCGCGCGAGCACGGCATCCGCCGGTGGCAGGCGCCGTTCGGCCGCCGGCTGGCGACGGCGGCGCCGGAACTGGACCTGGTCGACGTCGCGGCGCCGGCGGCGCCTGTCGTCGCCGGCCCGCGGACGAGCGCGAAGCCCGCCCCGCGTCCCTACCTGGCCGCCGCCGGTGCGAGCCTGGCCACCGCGCTCGTCGCGCTGCCGCTGCTGCCGCTGCTGGACGTGGCCAACGTCGCGATGCTGTTCCTGCTGATGGTGGTGCTGGTCGCGATCCGCCTCGGGCGCGGCCCCGCGATCCTCGCGACGCTGGCCGGCTTTTGCGCGCTCGTCGTCGCCGCGCCGCGCCGCCAGTACGACGTCAGCGAATTCAAGTACGCGGTCGCGCTGATCGTGATGCTGGCCGTCGGCTGGATCACGGCACGGCTGACGTCGGACCTGCGCGAGCAGGCCGAAAGCGCGATCGGGCGCGAAGCCCGCACCCGTGCGCTGTACGAATTCGCGCGGGCGCTGTCCGTCGCGCTGCAGACGGAGCAGGTGTTCCAGATCACCCGCCGCTTCCTCGCGCGCACGTTCGACGCGCGCGCCGCGATCCTGCTGCCGGACGACGCGGGGCGCCTGCGCTGGCCGGTGGCGGAGCCGGGCACCGCAGAGCGCGTGCCCGTGCTGAGCGTGCTGGACATGGCGGCCGCCCAGTGGGCGTTCGACCACGCCGCGCCGGCCGGTGCGGGCACGGCCACGCTGCCCAGCAATCCGTACCTGTACCTGCCGCTGCTGGCGCCGATGCGCTCGCGAGGCGTGCTCGCGGTGCGCGTGCCGGACGTCGCGGCCCTGCTCGTGCCGGAGCGGCGCGAACTGCTGGACGCCTTCGCGGCGCTGGCCGCCATCGCGCTGGAGCGCGTGCATTACGTGGACGTGGCCCAGGACGCCGTCGTGCGCATGGAGGGCGAGCGCCTGCGCAATTCGCTGCTGGCCGCGCTGTCGCATGACCTGCGCACGCCGCTCACGGGCCTCGTCGGCCTGTCCGAATCGCTGACCTTGTCGCGCCCGTCGCTGGCCGCCGCGCAGCTGGAACTGGCGAACGCGCTGCGCGACGAAGCCCGGCGCATGAGCACCCTCGTCGCCAACCTGCTCGACATGGCCCGCATCCAGAGCGGCGGCGTGACACTCAACCTGCAGTGGCAGATGGTCGAGGAGACGATCGGCAGCGCGCTGCGCGCCTGCCGCTGGCAACTGGGCGCGCGCACCGTCGACACGCGCATCCCGCGCGGCCTGCCGCTCGTGCGCTTCGACGCGACCCTGCTCGAGCGCGTGCTGTGCAACCTGCTGGAAAACGCGGGCAAGTACACGCCGCCGGAGGCGCACGTGACGATCGCGGCGCGGGCCGAAGACGGGCTCCTCCACGTCGCCGTGTGCGACGACGGCCCGGGATTGCCGGCCGGCCGCGAGGATGCGCTGTTCGAGAAATTCGTGCGCGGCCGGCAGGAATCGCCGATCGCCGGCGTCGGCCTGGGCCTGGCCATCTGCCGCGCCATCGTCGAGGCCCACGGCGGGCGCATGCGCGCCTTCAACCGGCCGGACGCCGGCGCCTGCTTCGAACTGAGCCTGCCCCTGGGCGACCCGCCGCCGCTGCCGGACGCGGATTCCGAACACCACGACCACCCGATCGACCAACATGAGCATTGAGTCCGCCGCACCCGTCGCCCTCATCGTCGAGGACGAACCGCAGATCCGCAGGTTCGTCCGCATGGCCCTGGAAGGCGAGGGCTGGCAGGTGCACCAGTCGGAAACCTTGAAACGCGGCCTGATCGACGCCGGCACGCGCACCCCGGACCTGATCATCCTCGACCTGGGCCTGCC
>CBIHRX010000444.1:0-4266 GCA_966212555.1 uncultured Massilia sp. | reverse complement strand
CCATCGCGTTCCAGCGCATCCACGAGCGCAGGCGCTCTTCGTATTCCAGGTTGCCGGGGCAGTGCGCTTCCAGGTGGGCCGGAATCGTGTTTACGTAGGCGGTGTTGCTCGAGAACGGGATGTGGGCGCCGCGGCGGCGCGCCAGGTCGACCAGGCGCTCCAGCAGGTAGTGCGCGCGATCGGTACCTTCGAATTCGATGACCGCTTCAAGCGCGTCGAGCCATTCCTTGGTCTCGAGCGTATCCGGGTCGTTGGCGGCTTGTGCCGTCAACTGGTCGAGTTGAGCTGACATTGCTACGTCTCCTTGAGTGTGGTGCCCCACCCGATCCTGATTTCGTCACGGACGTTTGGTGGCGAAAAGACTATCCCTTGAATAAAGCCTGTCGATTCTACCAGTGGAACACGCAATTTTCAAAATATGATATTCGATTTCATAATGTGAGATGGAGGCCGTGTGAGGCGCATGAAATGCGGGTTCTGCCCGACACAGGCACGTCTATAAATATGACAACGAACGCCTCCAGGCGGCGCGCGATACCCTTGCGGCACGTATAATTTCGTTTTTGTCCAGCACACGAGTCCCTGCCATGACCGCCCAACTGATCGACGGAGTCAAACTTTCCCACCAACTGCGCGCCGACATCGCCGCCCGCACCGCCGCCCTCACCGCCGCCGGCCACCAGCCCGGCCTGGCGGTAATCATCGTCGGCGACGACCCGGCCAGCCACGTCTACGTGCGCAACAAGGTCAAGGCCTGCGGCGACGTGGGCTTCCACTCCGTGCTGGAAAAGTACGAGGCCGATTTCTCCGAGCAGGCCCTGCTCGACCGCATCGCCGCGCTGAACGCGGATCCGGCCATCCACGGCATCCTCGTGCAAATGCCGCTGCCGAAGCACATCGACGCCTCGAAAGTCATCGAAGCCATCGCGACCAGCAAGGACGTGGACGGCTACTCGGTGCTGTCCGCCGGCGAACTGATGGCCGGCCTGGAAGGCTTCCGCCCGTGCACCCCGTACGGCTGCATGAAGCTGATCGAGACGACCGGCGTCGACCTGCGCGGTAAACACGCCGTCGTCATCGGCCGCAGCAACACGGTCGGCAAGCCGATGGCGCTGCTGCTCTTGCAACAGAATGCCACCGTCACCATCTGCCATAGCGGTACCCCGGACCTGGGCTACCACACCCGCCAGGCGGACGTCGTCGTGGCCGCCGTCGGCCGCCGCAACACGCTGACGGGCGACATGGTCAAGCCGGGCGCCATCGTCATCGACGTGGGCATCAACCGCAACGACGAGGGCAAGCTGTGCGGCGACGTCGACTTCGACAGCGTCAAGGAAGTCGCCGGCCACATCACGCCGGTGCCGGGTGGCGTGGGTCCGATGACCATCACCATGCTGCTCATGAATACGCTGGAGTCGGCCGAGCGCGTCGCGAAACGTAGCTGAATGCGTCCGCGTGGGCTCGGGGAGCCCACCCTACCGGCAACCATCGTAGGGTGGGCACCCTGTGCCCACGCGACGTATGCGTCGGCGTAACGCATGGTAGGCCCAGGTAGTAAGATGGCGGTGAGATCGAATATAAGGACTCTGACATGACGACCGAAACGACCAATCCCCTCCTCGACTTCTCGGGCCTGCCCCGCTTCGACCTGATCCGTCCCGAGCACGTGACGCCGGCGATCGAACAGCTGATCGCCGAGGCTCGCACCGCCGTGACCCAGGCCGAAGCGCCCGCCGCCGGCGCGGTCACGTGGGACAACTTCGTCGTCCCGCTCGAGGAAGCGACGGAACGCCTCGGCCGTGCCTGGGGCGTGGTCAACCACCTGAACCACGTGATGGACACGCCCGAGCTGCGTGCCACCTACAACGAGAACCAGCCGAAGATCACCGAGTTCTGGACGGAGCTTGGGCAGAACGAGGCGCTGTTCGGCAAATACAAGCAACTGCGCGCGGGCGCCGACTTCGCGAACCTGGCGCCGGCCCGCAAGCGCATCGTCGAGAACGCCCTGCGCGACTTCCGCCTGGGCGGCGCCGAGCTGCCCGAAAAGCAGAAGGAACGCTTCGCCGAGATCCAGGAAGAGCAGGCGAAACTGTCCACGCGCTTCTCGGAAAACGTGCTCGACGCGACCAACGACTACAAACTGCTCGTGACGGACGAAGCGGACCTGTCCGGCCTGCCGGACGACGTCAAGGCGGCCGCCCGCGCGGCGGCGGAGCGCGACGGCAAGACGGGCTGGCAATTCAGCCTGCACTTCCCGTCCTACTTCCCGATCCTGCAATTCGCCGACAAGCGCGCGCTGCGCGAACAGATCTACCGCGCCAACGCCACCAAGGCGTCCGAGATGGGCGCCGTGTTCTCCGAACTGGAAAAGTGGGACAACACGGGCAACATCGCCCAGCTGCTGAAACTGCGCGACGAGGAAGCGAAGCTGCTCGACTTCCAGAGCTTCGCCCACGTCTCGCTCGAACCGAAGATGGCCGAGACGCCGGAGCACGTGATCGAGTTCCTGGAAGACCTCGCCCGCCGCGCCCGTCCGTACGCCGAGAAGGACCTGGCCGAACTGCGCGCGTTCGCCAGGGACGAACTGGGCATCGCCGACATGCAGGCGTGGGACGTGACCTATGCGTCGGAAAAACTGCGCGAGAAGCGCTATGCCTTCTCCGCCCAGGAAGTGAAGGAATACTTCCCGGAGCCGAAGGTCGTCGCCGGGCTGTTCGGCCTGATCTCCAAACTGTTCGACGTGACGATCGCCCCGGACGACGCGCCGGTCTGGCATCCGGACGTGCGCTTCTTCCGCATCGAAAAGAACGGTCAGCTCATCGGCCAGTTCTACCTTGATCTCTATGCCCGTCCCGGCAAGGGCCAGGGCGCGTGGATGGACGACGCGCGCGGCCGCCGCCTGACCACGGGCGGCATCGTGCAGACGCCGATCGCCTATTTGACCTGCAACTTCACGCCGCCGGCGACGGTCGATGGCCAACTGCAGCCGTCGCTGTTCACGCACGACGAAGTGACGACTCTGTTCCACGAATTCGGCCACGGCCTGCATCACATGCTGACGGAAGTGGACGAGCTGTCCGTGTCCGGCATCTCGGGCGTGGAATGGGATGCCGTCGAGCTGCCGTCGCAGTTCATGGAAAACTTCTGCTGGGAGTGGGACGTCCTGCAGGGCATGACGGCGCACGTCAGGACGGGCGAGCCGCTGCCGCGCGCGCTGTACGACAAGATGCTCGCGGCGAAGAACTTCCAGTCCGGCATGCAGACGCTGCGCCAGGTGGAGTTCTCGCTGATCGACATGCACCTGCACTACGACTTCGACCCGAACAGCCAGAAGACCGTGCAAGACCTCGTCGACGAAGTGCGCACGAAGTTCGCCGTGCTGATCCCGCCGTCGTTCAACCGTTTTCAGCATTCGTTCGGCCACATCTTCGCGGGCGGCTACGCGGCCGGCTATTACAGCTACAAGTGGGCCGAGGTGCTGTCGGCGGACGCGTATGCGGCGTTCGAGGAAGCCGTCGAAGCGGGCGGCGGATCGCTGCTCGACGAGACGGGCAAGCGCTTCCACCGCGAGATCCTGGCCGTGGGCGGCTCGCGCCCGGCGCTCGAATCGTTCAAGGCCTTCCGCGGCCGCGAACCGAAGATCGACGCGCTGCTGCGCCATAACGGGATGCAGGCCTGAGTCACATGCGTGCCGCCGCCGCATTCGCACTCGTCGTCGCCGCTGCCGCCGCGCAGGGCCAGACGTACAAGTGGAAGGATGCGGCCGGTGTCACGCATTACAGCGATACGCCTCCACCGAAAGTAGCGGCACAGGTGCTGCGTCCGGACAGCCAACCGGCAGCGGGGCCTGCGCTGCCGTACGAACTGGCGCGCGCCATGAAACTCCACCCGGTGACCCTGTACACGACGGCCCGCTGCGACGCCTGCGACCAGGGCCGCGCCCTGCTGCGCGCGCGCGGCATCCCGTTCGCGGAAAAGACCGTGAACACGGCGGAAGACCGGGAGCAGTTGCAGCGCGCGGGCGGCAAGGACGAGCTGCCGCTGCTCGTCGTCGGCAAGCGCCAGGTGACCGGTTTTACGGCCGGCGCGTGGAACGACGCGCTCGATGCCGCGTCCTATCCACGCAAGGCGATGCTGCCGCCGGGTTACCAGACGGGCGCCGTCGATGCAGCCGCGGCGGGGGGCCCCCGGCCCCCCCCCGCCCGCCCCCCCCCCCCCCGACCCCCCCCGCCCGCCCCCACCGCCGCCCCCCCCCCCCCCCCCACC
>CBIHRX010000443.1:0-4343 GCA_966212555.1 uncultured Massilia sp. | reverse complement strand
GATGTTCCACCAGTTCTTCGGCGAGAACATGCTGCGCGCCGACGTCTGCAACGCCGTCGAGGAACTGGGCCAGCTGCTGGACCACACGGGCCCCGTGGCCAAATCCGAGCGCAACGCCGCGCGCATCTACAACGCCGACCACTGCTACTTCGTCACGAACGGCACCTCGACGTCGAACAAGATGGTGTGGCATTCGACCGTGGCGCCGGGCGACATCGTCGTCGTCGACCGCAACTGCCATAAATCGATCCTGCATTCGATCATCATGTGCGGCGCGATCCCCGTGTTCCTGATGCCGACCCGGAACAACCTGGGCATCATCGGCCCGATCCCGCTGGAAGAATTCTCGCCCGAATCGATCCGCCGGAAGATCGAAGCGAACCCGTTCGCGCGCGAAGCGAAAAACAAGAAGCCGCGCATCCTGACGATCACGCAATCGACGTACGACGGCGTCGTCTACAACGTCGAGACCTTGCGCGAACTGCTGGACGGCGAGATCGACACCTTGCACTTCGACGAAGCCTGGCTGCCGCACGCGACGTTCCACGACTTCTACCGCAACATGCACGCGATCGGCCGCGACCGCCCGCGCGCCAAGCAGTCGATGATCTTCTCGACGCAATCGACGCACAAGCTGCTGGCGGGCCTGTCGCAGGCCTCGCAGGTGCTCGTGCGCGAGTCCGAGACCGTGGCGCTTGACCAGGACGCGTTCAACGAAGCGTACCTGATGCATACGTCGACGTCGCCGCAGTACTCGATCATCGCGTCGTGCGACGTCGCCGCCGCGATGATGGAGGCCCCGGGCGGCACCGCGCTCGTCGAGGAATCGATCTACGAAGCGCTGGACTTCCGCCGCGCGATGCAGAAGGTCGACGAGGACTACGGCGACGACTGGTGGTTCAAGGTCTGGGGCCCGCAGGTCACGAGCGAGGAAGGCATCGGCACGCAGGCCGACTGGATGATCCACGCGGAAGACGACTGGCACGGCTTCGGCAAGCTGGCCGAAGGCTTCAACATGCTCGATCCGATCAAGGCGACGGTCGTCACGCCGGGCCTGTCGCTGGACGGCTCGTTCGGCGCATCCGGCATCCCGGCGTCGATCGTCACCAAGTACCTGGCCGAGCACGGCGTGATCATCGAGAAGTGCGGCCTGTACTCGTTCTTCATCATGTTCACGATCGGCATCACCAAGGGCCGCTGGAACACGCTCGTCACTGCCCTGCAGCAGTTCAAGGACGACTACGACCGCAACCAGCCGATGTGGCGCATCATGCCGGAGTTCACGGCCGCGAACCCGCGCTACGAATCGTGGGGCCTGCGCGACCTGTGCCAGCAGATCCACGACTTTTATAAATCGCGCGACGTCGCCCGCCTGACGACCGAGATGTATTTGTCGGACATGATTCCGGCGATGAAGCCGTCGGACGCTTTCGCCAAGATGGCGCACCGCGAGATCGAGCGCGTGGCGATCGAGGACCTGGAAGGCCGCATCACCGCGATCCTGCTGACGCCCTACCCGCCGGGCATCCCCCTGCTGATCCCGGGCGAGCGCTTCAACAAGACGATCGTCGACTACCTGCGTTTCGCGCGCGACTTCAACGAACGGTTCCCGGGCTTCGAGACGGACGTGCATGGTCTCGTGAAGCGCGAGATCGACGGGAAGCTGGGGTACTTCGTGGATTGCGTGAAGCAGGACTGATGCCGGCGGCGGTTCGGTGGGCACGGGGTGCCCACCCTACGATTCGCTCGATGCCGTAGGGTGGGCTCCCCGAGCCCACCATGAAAAAAAGGAGGCCTCGGCCTCCTTTTTTTACGTGCTCAAATCATCACGTCTTCGGCAGCGTCACGCCATGCTGCCCCTGGTACTTGCCGCCCCGGTCCTTGTACGAGGTCTCGCAGATCTCATCGCTCTCGAAGAACAGCACCTGCGCACAGCCTTCGCCGGCGTAGATCTTGGCCGGCAGCGGCGTCGTGTTCGAGAACTCCAGCGTCACATAGCCTTCCCATTCCGGCTCGAACGGCGTCACGTTGACGATGATGCCGCAGCGGGCATAGGTCGACTTGCCCAGGCAGACGGTCAGCACGTTGCGGGGGATCTTGAAGTATTCGATCGTGCGGGCCAGCGCGAAGGAGTTCGGCGGGATGATGCACACGTCGCTCTTCACGTCGACGAACGAATTCGAGTCGAAGTTCTTCGGGTCGACGATCGTGCTGTTGATGTTCGTGAACACCTTGAATTCGTCGGCGCAGCGGATGTCGTAGCCGTACGAGGACGTGCCCCACGAAATGATCTTGCGGCCGTCCGTCTCGCGCACCTGTTTCGGCGAGAACGGTTCGATCATGCCGTGTTCTTCCGCCATCCGGCGGATCCATTTGTCGCTCTTGATACTCATCGCTGGGCTTCTTCTCTAAAAGGGGGATAACAATCCCGCAATTTTACGCGAAAAGCGTCCGCCGTCCGTCTTTTTCCTCGGCCTGCACCAGCAGCCGCGCGATCATTTCGCGCGTCAACCGGGCCGTCAGCGCCGGCTTCTCCATCGGGTACAGGTGCGTACCTTCGATGATCACGAAATTGTCGCCGACCAGCCGGCGCGTCCCGTCCAGGCCCGCCTGGCGCAGCTCCATGGAATCCGTCCCCGCGATGAAGCCGACCGGCACGGGGAACGGCGCGCGCAGCACACGGCCCATGTCGTGCGGCAGCGTGCTGTAGACCGCGGCCTCGACGTCGCGGTCGAAACGCAGTTGCACACCCTCGGGGTGCGGCTTCAGGCCATGATCGAGGTAATCGTCGAGGGCACCCGGCGCCCACGCCTGGAACACGGGCTTGGCGCTGAAATGCTCGAAGGCGGCCGCGCGCGACGGCCACACGTTGCGCCGCCGCCGGGCCACGTTTCCCGGCGACAGCCGCATGCGCAGTCCCAATGCCTTGGCGATGCGCCACACCCATGCGCGCCAGCCGGCGACGACGGGCGAATCCAGCATCACCACGCAGCGCACCAGGTCCGGTCGGCGGTGCGCCGCCAGCATGCCGACCGCGCCGCCCAGCGAATGGCCGACGAGGATCGCCGGCTGGCCGTACCCCTCCAGCTGGGCGACCAGCTCGTCGACCAGCGTATGCCAGTTGTCGCGCACGGGATAACGGGGATCGTGACCCAGCATGTCCGTCGTGCGCACGTCGAAATCGCGGCGCAGGTCGTCCAGCAGGCGGCCGTACGACCCGGCGGGGTAGCTGTTCCCGTGGGTGAAATGGAGTAATGGTTTCGACATCGGGAATGGGATGACGCGGCTGCGCGTAGTCAAGACAAAACCCATTGTAATGTCATTATCTCCAAGTATTTAGAGGGAAACGCCTACGGCCGTTCGCCCCTGCCCTCGTCCTCCTTGTGCCCGCGCATCCGGCGCTGGCGCAGTTGCTCGCGCTGCTCCGGCGTCAGCACCGCCTGGATCTGCGCTTCGGTCCGAGCCTGCAGCAGCGCCTCGGCGGCGACGGCCTGGCCCAGGTCGCGCGACACCGCGCCGGCCCTCGCCTCGTCGAACTTGTCGGCGCGGCCCAGGTCGCGCAACGCCTCGTGCGCCTTGCGGATCGCCTTGTCGTGCTCGCGGCGTTGCGGGGCCTGGGCGTGCATGATGGCGAACAGCTTGTCCTGCTGCGCTTCCGTCAGGTTCAGGCGGTGCAGCGGCATGTGGCCGAAGGGCATGCCCGGGCCAGGACCTCGTTCGTGATCGCCGTCCGGTCCGTGCCGGCCGGCAGCGGGCGGCGCATCCGGTTCGCCCGTCGCGAAGGCCGGCGTGGCGGCGAGGCAGGCGGCGAGCAGCGCGGCCGCCGCGGAAAGGCTTGTGAATTTCATGTCTGTCATCCTTTTTTGTTCGGAGACGCCATTCTCGGTTGCCTCGATGTTAAGAGGTGTTATCGCCGTGTAAAACGACGTAAAGAGGAGACGGCCGCCATGGCCGGCACAGCCGCCCTGCGCTAAGATGCGAGCATGAACCAAGTCCTGCTTATCGACGACGACACCGAACTGGTCGGCATGTTTTCCGAATACCTGGAACAGGAAGGCTTTCGTGTCGCCTGCGCGCACGACGGCGAGACGGGCGCGCGCGAAGCCTTGAGCGGCCAGTACGCCATCGCCATTCTCGACGTGATGATGCCCCGGATGAACGGCATCGAGACGCTGCGGCGCATCCGCGCCGCCAGCCGCATGCCGATCCTGATGCTGACGGGGCGCGGCGACGACGCCGACCGCATCCTCGGCCTCGAACTGGGCGCCGACGACTACGTCACGAAGCCCTGCACGCCGCGTGAACTGACGGCACGCGTGCGTGCCATCCTGCGCCGCACGCAA
>CBIHRX010000442.1:0-4385 GCA_966212555.1 uncultured Massilia sp. | reverse complement strand
TCGCAGTTCGGCAGCTTCCTGCAGCCGATCGCGATCATGGTGTCGCTGCCGCTGTCGCTGATCGGCGTGCTGATCGCGCTGCTCATCACGAAGACGACGCTGAACATCTTTTCCATCATCGGCGTCGTGATGCTGATGGGCCTCGTGACGAAGAACGCGATCCTGCTGGTGGACTTCGCCAACCACGGCCAGCGCGAAGGCCGCTCACAGTTCGACGCGCTGATGGAAGCGGGCCAGGTGCGCCTGCGCCCGATCCTGATGACGACGCTCGCGATGATCTTCGGCATGCTGCCGATGGCGATCGGCATGGGCGAAGGCGGAGAGACGCAGGCGCCGATGGGGCGTGCCGTGATTGGCGGCGTGATCACGTCGACCTTGCTGACGCTGGTCGTCGTGCCGGTGGCTTATACCTATCTGGACAGCCTGGGCAAGCGGGTGGCGGCGTGGTTCAAGCGCGGCCACGAAGAAGAAGTCGCGGCATAGTCGTAGGGTGGGCGGCCTCCGCCCACGCGTGACGTATGCGTTTCGCCGACGTCCGCGTGGGCACGGGGTGCCCACCCTACGCCGGATCGTGCTCCTGCTGCGCCTCTTCCCCGGAATCCTCATCCTGCGCCGGCGCATCTTCCCCCTTGTGCTGCTTGGCTTCCTGCTTCTTGCGCGCCTTTTCGTCCGCCTTGCGTTTCTTCTCCAACTCCCGCTGGCGTTTTTCGTACTGGAAATTCGTCTTGGCCATGCTCACCTCGTGCTATCGTTGGAAAGGTCGTACCAGTCCATTATGGACCAGTCATCCCGTATCGTCTTGAGAATTAACCACGCGGGTGGTGCCGGGCGTGCAGGTGCTTCAGGCGCTCGCGCGCGACGTGGGTGTAGATCTGCGTCGTGGAAATGTCGGAATGGCCCAACAGTAATTGCACGACGCGGAGATCGGCGCCGTGGTTCAGCAAATGCGTTGCGAACGCGTGACGCAGGGTGTGCGGCGACAACGGCGCCGTGATGCCGGCCTTCGCCGCGTGCTTCTTGATGACGACCCAGAACATCTGGCGCGTCATCGGGCCGCCGCGGCCCGTCACGAACAGGGCGTCGTCGACCTGGCCGTCGAGGATGATGCCGCGCGCCTCTTTCATGTAGCGTTCCAGCCAGTGCCGCGCCTGCTCCCCGAACGGCACGAGACGCGTCTTGCTGCCTTTGCCGGTAATGCGCAGCACGCCATCGTTCAGGCTCAGCTCGACCAGTTTCAGCGCGACGAGTTCCGACACGCGCAGGCCGCTGGCATACATCAGTTCCAGCATGGTGCGTTCGCGCAGTCCGAGCGGGGTCGATACGTCCGGCGCGGCCAGCAGCGCATCGACCTGCGCCTCCGTGAGCGTATGGACGAAACGCTGCGGCTGCTTCGCGGACGCCATTTTCAGGCATGGATCGGCGGCGATGCGGCGGTCGCGCAGGGCAAGTTGATAAAAGCGTTTGAGCACCGACAGCCGGCGGTTGGCCGAGCTGGGCTTCGTGTCTTCGTGACGTTCGGCGAAATACGCGGCGATGTCCTGCGGTTCAACGGCGTACAGGTCGCTCCGCTCGGGCCGCTTGACGTCGAGCCAGCGCGCGAACAGGCGCAGGTCGCGCCGGTACGCGTCGAGGGAGTTCTTCGCGAGGCCGTGCTCGAGCCAGAGCGTGTCGCAGAACGCGTCGATCAGGGGAAGATTGACTGCTGCTGCCATGGCATCTCGAGCGCCAGCGCGCCTTCGTGGCGCAGCAGCCAGCGCTTGATCCCGAGCTGGAATCCGTGTTCGTCGTCGCTGCTGGAAAAACCGCCCAGGCCGCCGGACGCCGTCACGCGGTGGCACGGGATCACGAGCGGGAACCAGTTGGCGCCACAGGCTTGCCCGACCGCGCGCGGGGCCGATTCCAGCTGCTTGGCGATCTGGCCGTAGGTACGGACGCTGCCGCGCGGGATCGCGCAAATCGTGTCCCACACGCGCCGCTGGAAGTCGCTGCCGGCTTCCTTCAGGGGCAGGTCGAAGTGGAAATCGGGATCCTCGAAGTAGCGCGCCACCTGGACGGCGGCCTGTTCGGCGACGGCATCCTGCGCCGATTTTTCGTGATAATGCGACGGCAGGTAGACCAGTTCGCGCAACCGCCCGTCTTCGGTACGGATGCCCATCGCTCCAAACGGCGCCGCGATGATGGCGCTGAAAATCTCGCTGCCTTGTTGTATGTTCATCGATGCAGTGTAAGACCCGGCAGGCGCGTTCGCAAGCCTCCACGGCCGCAGGCAAAAAAAAACGCACCCGTAGGTGCGTTTCTAATTTGGTCACGTTTTCGGCTGCCTGGTCATTGCCGGCTGCATCATATAAAACGTGTGTCTCCTCCTAACTGTTTTACGGTAAAGTTTGTGTTTACCGCTTTCTTTTCCCTCTCCCAAATCGTATTCGGTTCGCTTTGCCGCACCAGGTTGGTGCCAAAAGGTGCCCCATCATAACGCAACCGCATAAGAAAAGCGTAGTTTTTTATATACATTCACGAAATATATTTCGGTCATAAGCCCCCATGACATGTCATAAAAATGCTAGTGGCGGTGTTTCATTGATTACAGGCAACTAACACACGGCGCGAGGGTGTTACCCGCACCGAATAAGGGCGATTCTCACTTGGCCTGGGCCGTCGTGACTGGCGCCGTGGCGCGCGCCGTCGTCCGGTTGATGGAGTCGATCAGATCCTTGCCGATCCGTCCCTCCACCTGCTTCTGGACGGGCAGCAGGGCGCGGCGCCAGTCGGCCTGCTCCTGCGGCGTCAAGGTATAGATCCTGGTCTTGCCGGTCTTACGGATCGCTTCCAGGGCGGCGTCGTTGTCGCGCTGGGCGATGGTCTTCTCGAATGCGGTCGCTTCGCGCATCGCCTGTTCCAGTTCCGCCCGGATGTCGCGCGGCAGGCCGTCCCAGAATTTTTTATTGACGATGACGGCGTAGCCCAGATAGCCGTGGTTCGACACCGTCACGTACTTCTGCACCTCGTGCATCTTCTGCGTGTACATGTTGGACGGCGGATTCTCGGTGCCGTCCACGATATGGGCCTGCAGGGCGGGATAGACTTCGGAAAACGCCAGCACCTGGGGAATCGCGCCGAGCGCGCGCATCTGCACGTCGAGCACCTTGGACCCCTGGATACGCATCCGCAGGCCGCGGAAATCCGCCGGGCTGTGCAGCGGGCGGTTGGCCGACATCACCTTGAAGCCGTTGTCCCAGTAAGCCAGTCCCGTGATGCCTTTGGACTCGAGCTTTTCCAGCAGGTTCTTGCCGATCGGCCCTTCCGTCACGGCATACAGCGCCGCCTTGGTCGGGAAGATATACGGGAGATCGAACGCCTCGAATTCCTTCACGCCGAGCGGTGCGAACTTGGCGAGCGACGGCGCGAGCATCTGCACGGCGCCCAGTTGCAGGGCTTCCAGCTCTTCCTTGTCCTTGTAGAGCTGGCTGTTGGGATAGACTTCGACCTTCACCCGGCCGCGCGTCCGCTGTTCCGCCAGCACGCGGAAGCGTTCGGCCGCCAGGCCCTTGGGCGCGTCCGGCGACACGACGTGGCTGAACTTGATGATGATCGGGGCCTGGGCGTGGGCGCCGGGCCCGGTCAGGACGGCGAGCGCGGCCAGCAAGGCTTTGATGCGCATAAATTTGATCTTCCCGCGGTGTATATTCGGATACCGACCGCCAGTGTGCCGGTTCGGTCCTCCGGCCGCTATCGTGGAAAACCACGACTTTACGGTGGCTGGTAAAAGATGAAACGTTATCACATGAAAACATTCACCCTGCCCCGCCCCGTGAAGCAAGGCCCGTGGCGCTGGCTCGTGCCCGTATTGCTCGTGCTGCTGTTCCTCCTCGTCCTGCTGTGGCTGCCCTGGCAGGCGCGCCAGATGGAAAGCAACGAGCGCCAGGAGCAATTGATCGCCGATACGCTGTGGGTCGAGCAGACCTTGCGCTTCGAACTCGCGCGCAGCGAAGAGGCGCTGGCGGCGCTGGGCAACGATCTCTCCATCGAGACGCCGGCGCCGGCCGCGCTGCAAGCCCGCTTCGCGCAGATGTTCAAGAACGGCCACGAGCTGCAGCGCATCATCTGGTACGACGCGCACGGCCAGGTCAAGGCGAGCCGCGGGATGGAACTGCCGCCCGAAGGCCTCACGCAATCGTCGCGCGACGCCGCCGCCATGTCGCGCAGCACGCGTCTGGGACGCTACAGCGAGCCGTACGGCGCCACCGGCCTCGAGAACGGCCTGATCGAATTCCACCAGCAGCTGTACGCAGCGTTCGACGTCCTCGAGATCGACGACCTCGCTGGGCGTGTGCATGTAACGGAGCGGAATGCTGACGAGCCCCGTCGCGACGCCGCCGCGTCCCATT
>CBIHRX010000441.1:0-4389 GCA_966212555.1 uncultured Massilia sp. | reverse complement strand
TCGGCCATGATTTTCGGCGAGGTGTATCGTAACGGCGCGGACTGGAAGTTCCGCGCGGTGGGCCAGGGTTTCAACGGCGGCCTCGGCCCCCTCGCCAAGAACTATGGCGTGAACGTTTAATTCGAACGCCGGCCTGAAAGGAAGCCAAATGCCAGTGTTTACCGTGACCGGGGACGTCGATCCCTTCCTGCATGTGTCGCTGAAGCGCGGGGAAACCATCTACTGCGAATCGGATGCGATGGTCATGATGGAATCGACGCTCGACCTCAAGGGCAAGATGAAGGGGGGCCTGGGCAGCGCGCTGATGCGCACCTTCGCCAACGGCGAGTCGTTCTTCCAGCAGCACATCGAAGCGACCCGCGGCGACGGCGACTGCCTGCTGTCTCCCACGCTGCCGGGCGCGATGCAGGTGGTCGACTGCGGTCCGAACCAGTTCATCATCAGCGACGGCGCGTTCGTCGCGGCCAGTTCCAGCGTCGACCTGCGCGTGCGCACCCAGAGTCTCGGCAACGCGCTGTTCGCCCAGAGCGGCGGCTTTTTCGTGACCGAGACGTCGGGCAGCGGCCAGGTGGTCGTCTCCGGCTTCGGCTCGATGAACGTGCTGGAGGTGGAACCGGGCAAGGACGCGATCATCGACAACTCGCACGTCGTCGCCTGGGACAGCACCCTGCACTACGAGGTCTCGATCACGACCGGCACCAGCGGCGGCTTCCTGGGTAACCTGATCAACAGCCAGACCAGCGGCGAAGGCCTCGTCCTGCGCTTCTCCGGTCGCGGCAAGATTTATGTCTGTTCGCGCAATCGCGCCACGTTCAAGGCGTGGATGCAGGCGCCCGGACGCTGACACATAAGGAGTAACGAAATGGCAGTCAATCTGCAGAAGGGCCAGAAGATCTCGCTGGAGAAGGAAGCCGGCGGCGCCCTGTCCCGCGTGACGATGGGCCTCGGCTGGGACGTCGCGAAGTCGGGCGGTTTCTTCGGCTTCGGCGCGAAGAGCCAGGCGGTCGACCTGGACGCCTCCGTCGTGATGTTCGACGAAGCGAACCGCCCGGTCGACGTGGTCTGGTTCCGCCAGCTGAAAAGCCGCGACGGCAGCATCACGCACACCGGCGACAACCGCACGGGTGCCGGCGACGGCGACGACGAGCAGATCGTCGTCGACCTGCGCACGGTGCCGGCGAGCGTAAGGTCGCTCGTCTTCACCGTGAACAGCTTCACGGGCCAGAATTTTTCGACGGTCCAGAACGCGTTCTGCCGCCTGTTCGACACGAGCAGCGGCAAGGAGATCGCGCGCTACGACCTGTCGGTGCAGGGCTCGCACACGGCCCAGATCATGGCCAAGCTGTACCGCCATAACGGCGAGTGGAAGATGCATGCGATCGGCGAGAACGGCACCGGCCGCACCTTCGACGACCTCATGCCGCTGATCGTACCGCACCTCTGATGTAACGTTTTTTGTCGTCCCTGCGGACCAGTCTCCGTCCGCAGATCCAACGTGGGCGGCTTGGCGCCCACGCCCTTTAACGGCTCCTTCGGGAGCCGTCTTTTTTTGTAAATATCGCTTGACCCTGGCCGCTGTTCGTCGTACTGTATTACTCAATTAATACACTAGACACCATGCCCGCACACACCGCCAACCTGTTTTCGATCGCGACCGGCTCGCCGGAACCGATCTACCGCCAGCTCGTCGAGCAGGTGCGCCGCCTGTCCGCCAGCGGCCAGCTCCGGCCCGGCGACGAGATGCCGTCCGTGCGCGAGATCGCGCAGGCGCTCGCGCTCAACCCGATGACCGTCTCGAAGGCGTACAGCCTGCTGGAGATGGAAGGCGTGCTCGCGCGCCGGCGCGGGCTCGGCATGGTCGTCGCCGATTCCGCACCCGCGCAGCCGGCCGACCGCGCCAGCCTGCTTCGTCCCACGCTCGAGCGCGCCGCCGTCGAGGCGCGCCAGCTCGAGCTCGATCCCGATACCGTCCTGTCCCTGTTCGCAACCATTCTGAAGGAAACAAAATGAGTGCCGCCATCGTTCGCATGTCCTCGGTCAGCAAGCATTTCGGCAGCCAGCGCGTGCTCGCCGGTCTCGACTGGCAGATCGCACCCGGCCAGGTGGTCGGCCTGCTGGGCCGCAACGGCGCCGGCAAGTCCACGCTGCTCGAGTGCATGCTCGGGTTGCGCGAGGCCGACGGCGGCAGTGTGTCCCTGTTCGGCGAAGACGCCGGCGCGCTGGCGGACGACACGCGCGGCCGCATCGGCTACGTCCCGCAGCGCACGGATTTGTTCGACTGGCTCACGCCCATGCAGATGCTCGACTACTTCCGCGCCATGTACCCGCGCTGGAACCAGGCGAAGGTCGACGGCCTGCTGTCGCGCTGGGACTTCGGCCCGCACCTGCGCAGCAAGCCGATCAAGCGGCTGTCCGGCGGCGAGCAGCAGAGATTGGCCATCATCCGCGCGCTGGCGCACGAGCCGGAACTGCTGATCCTCGACGAACCCGTGTCCGCGCTCGACCCGGTCGGCCGCCGCGAATTCCTGCGCGAGCTGGTCGGCCAGGTGATCGAGCGGGGGACGACGGTCGTGTTCTCGACGCACATCCTGTCCGACCTGGAGCGCGTCGCCTTCGACCTCGCGTTCCTGAAAGACGGCCGCATCGCGCTGCAGGGCCAGACGGACGCGCTGCTGGAAGGCGCGCGCCGCATCGTCGCGCCGGCCGCCGCGTTGCCGGGCACGCCGCTGGCGGGGGAATTGCGGCGGCGCCAGGAAGGCGCGATGACGAGCGTGATCGTGCAGGCGCCGGGCGACGACGCCATGCGCCTCGCGCGCGAGCCCGGCGTGCGCGTGGAACCGCTGACGCTGGAAGACCTGTTCATCGAGGTGACGCAATGAACGCCGCGCTGCAGGATTTTCGGATGATCTGGCGCGCGGCCGCGGCGCAGCGCGAGGCGCAGGCCGTACGCACGCTGGGCCTGGGATTGGGGGCGGTGGGCCTGTGCGCCGCCATCCTCACGGCATCCGCCGCGGCCATGGGCACGCTGGGTACAGTGCAGGGCCTACGCCTGCTGATCGGCTTCGCCTCGCTGGCGCTGGTGCTCGTCTGGAGCTTCCTGTTCGTGCCTGGTTCCATCCGCATGAATTCGCCCGCCAACGCGTGGCTGCTGCCGCGCCAGCGCCGGCGCATGCTGCAGATGACGACGGCGTACTGGCTGTTCGTCACCGTCGCCCTGGGCTTCGCCATCGGTCACTGGATCGGGATACCGGCCGTCGCCTTGTCCGTGCTCGGCCTCGCGCTGCTTTGCGCCGGCAACAAGCATGTCGTCATCCTGCTCGTCCTGGGCGGCAACTGGCCGTGGCTCTCGCGTGTCGTGTTGCCGCCGGCGTGGGGCGATGCGGCCACGGGCGGCGGCGCCGCGCTCGTGCTGGGCATCCTCGTCGTCCCTGCCGCGGTGTGGGGCCTGCGCTGGCTGTATCCGGCCCGCGGCGACGCGTACATCGCGCGGCGCGCCGACCAGATCAGGCGCGTCGGCCAGTTCGACCAGTGCGGCACCGACAAGCAACCCGCGCCCGACGGCGTGGCGTGGCACGGCAACCTGGCGTTCTATCGCGTCGCCCTGCGTTGCGACCTGCGTAAGGCCGACCCAAGCGCCATGCTGCTGCACGCGCTGGGCCCGTCCGCGCACTGGACCGCGTGGATCGGCGGCCTCGTCACCCTCCTGATCATCGGGGGCGCCATTCGGCTCGTACTGGTGTGGACGCACGCGGCGGGCCTGCAATCGCTCGTCGGCTGGATGGTGAGCGTCGGCCCGGCCATGCTCGCATTGACCATCGCGTTCAGCACGGCCCAGTACGGCCAGCAGCTGCGCCGCACGCAGGGCGAACAGGCGTTATTGCGCCTGACGCCGCTGGCCGGCGATGCGGCCCTGCTGAATCGCCGCCTCGCCGGGCGGGTGCTGCGCCAGGCGCTGGGCTGCTGGGCCGCGCTGACCGTGGCCATGCTGGCCGTGTCCCTGCTCATCGATGCCGGCCCGGATGCGCTGCTGCGCCAGCTCGGCCTGTGCAGCCTGGCCGGCCAGGTGGCGATGATGGGCCTGCTGGGCGATTACGCGAATGGCACCGGCGGCTGGCACCTGATGCTGGGCCTGCGCGCCGGCGCACTGGCCGCAGCGCAGGCACTCGTGGCGGTCGGCATCGGATGGATCACCGGCACGGCGGCGTGGCCGTGGCTGGTCGTGCTGCCGCTGGCCGTATGCTATGTCCTGCTGCGGCTCGACTGGAAGCGCATGCTGGCGGCGCCGCCGGCCTTCCCGGCGGGCCGGCTGGCGTGATCAAAGGATGGATCAGTGCCCGCGCTTCTGCACGAGCGCCGTGCCGATGCCGTGGCGGTGGCCTTCGCTGACGG
>CBIHRX010000440.1:0-4466 GCA_966212555.1 uncultured Massilia sp. | reverse complement strand
CGGGACGTGCGCGGCCGCGCACGAATCGCAACCGTCGCAGCCACGGACGGGCCATCCGCGCCTGCTCGTGGATGCGGCGCGCGGCCGCGCGGACCTGCAGGCGAGGCTCGCGCGCGACGCGGACGCGGCCCGCCGCTACGCCGCGCTCGTCGCGCGCGTGCGTCCGTACGTCGACCGGCACCGCACGGACCCCGCATGGATCGTGTCGCGCCTGCAGATGTACTGGCAGTCGCACAGCACGCGGGTCTTCGTGAAGAACGGCGTCTACGACCATGCGGAAGGCAGCGCGCCCGTGCCCACGGTGCGCTTCACGGGCACGCGCGACGCGGCCTCGGCCTACTTCACGCCGAAGCTGGAAGACGTCAAGCCCTACATGGGCGAGCGCGACCTCCTGTGGCTGCAGAACCGCGACGCGCCCGGCCAGCCGTGGGAATGGGTGAGCCAGGCCAAGAGCGGCCGCATCGTCGAAGCGATCAACCTGCGCATCGCGAACCTCGCGCGCGACGCCGCGTTCCTGTACTGGGCCACGGGCGACGACGCGTATGCCCGCTTCGCGTACGACATCTTCGCCACCTACATGACCGGCATCGCCTGGCGCGAGGAACCCGTCGACCTGAACCACGGCCACGACCAGACGCTGCTCGGGCTGCAATCGTTCGAGACGATCCACGAAGACATCGTGGTGCCGCTGACGGAAGCCTACGATTTCATGCACGGCTACGTGCCCGCCGACCGGCGCCCGCTGTTCGACCGCGCCTTCCGCCAGTGGGCCGACCTGATCGTCAGGAACGGCGTGCCGTGGAATAACTGGAACCTGATCGAGGCGCGCTTCATCCTGCACATCGCGGCCGTCCTGGCGCCGGAGGAAGGCGACGCCTACGTCCGCAAGGTGCTCGCGGAAGGCGCCACGCGCCAGTGGCCGCTGCGCCGCCTGCACGACCACGGTTACGATCCCACGACCGGCATCTGGAACGAATCGCCGGGCTACTCGATGAACGTGGCGAACGACTTCATGGAATGCGTCGAGCTGCTGGACGAGGTGTTCGGCATCGACGTGCTGCCCGACCTGCCCGCGTTGCCGCGCGCGGCGCGCGCCCTGCCCCAGTACCTGCTGCCGAACGGACGCACCGTCGGCTTCGGCGACACGCGCTACGAAACGCCGCGCACCGGGATGATCGCGCGCCTGCTGGCGCACGCGCGGCGCCACGGCAAGACGGAGGACGCGGCGGCATATGCCACGCTGCTGGCCACGCTGCGCGGTGGCAGCGAAGGCGGCAATGAAGACCCCGTGCACGCGCTGCTGGATACATCGGAGGCCCCGGCAGCCGCCCCCGCCGGCCTCGCCGCGTACCAGACGCCGACGTTCTACGCGCCGAACGCGAGCTGGCTCGTGCAGCGCAGCGGTTATGCCGGTCCGGACGCGCTGGCGGTTTCCGTCGCCGGCTCCAGCGGCAATCACGCACACGCGAACGGCATCGCGATGGAGCTGTATGCGAAGGGTCTGAGCCTCGCGCCGGAATCGGGGCGGGGATCGGGCTACCTGCAGAACGACCACCTGGAGTACTACTCGCAGTTCCCCGCGCATAACACGGTGGTGGTGGATGGCGTGTCGGCCTACCCGTCGATGAAGAGCAATCACCCGCTCGCCTTGCTGGCCGCGTATCCGGCCCCGGGCAGCCCGGCCGCCGAGGCCTTCCCGTGGGCGACGTTCGGCGCCGTCGCGTTCCGCGAGCCGGAGACGGACGCCGAGCAGCAGCGCGTGCTGGGCATCGTCCGCCTGGACGACACGCACGGCTATTTCATCGACGTCTTCCGCTCACGCCGGCGCGACGGCAAGGACCGCTACCACGACTACCTCTACCACAACCTGGGCCAGTCGCTGCGCTTCCTGGACGCGGCCGGCACGCCGCTGGCGACCAGGCCGTCGGAGCGGTTCGGCTTCGCCGACGGGGACCTGATCGGCTACGACTACTGGCGCGACCGCACGTCGCTCGCCAGCCTGGCGCCGCTGCGGGCGCGGTTCGACCTGCAGCTGGCCGGCCGGCAGCGCACGATGACGGCGTGGCTGCAGGGCGGCGATGGGCGCGAGTTCTTCTCGGTGCTGGCGCCGCCGTCCACCGCGTGGTCGGCCGGCATGCTGCCGCGCGACGTCGAACAGGCGCCGCTGCCCACGCTCGTCATCCGCCAGGCGGGCGAAGCGTGGCTGCGCCCGTTCACCGCCGTGTTCGAACCGGGCGACGGCGGCCCCGCGCAGGTGAAGGGCGTCGAGCAGGCCGGCGACGGCCATGCGCTCGCCCTGCGCGTGCGCACGGCGGACGGTGGCCGCCAGACGATCTTCTCCGGCGACGCCGCCGACGCCGTGTTCCAGGGCGACGGCCAGCGCCTGCGCGGCCGCTACGGGATCGCGGCGGAGCGCGACGGGCAGTTGCTGTACCTGTTCCTCGGCCAGGGGCGCGAGATCGCATCGTCCGGCTATGCGCTGGCGGCGGCGGCCGACGGGGCGGCGGCCTTGTGGCGCCGGGACGGCCACTGGCTGTTCAGCGCGGACCGGCCCGTGCGGCTGCAGGTGCCGGCCGCGGACTGGCCCGCGCACCTGGACGTCACGGTCGATGGGCGCACGTCCCGCATCGCGGGCCGGCGCCGCCAGGCCGGCGGCAAGGCCGTCCTCGACTACGCCCTGCCCGCCATGGCGGCGGCCACGATCCGATGAACGCGCGCCTGTTGCCGCTTCTGCTCGCGCCGCTGCTCGCGCCGCTGCTCGCGTACGGTGCGGATTACCAGTGGTCGGCGACCGTCGACGCCGTCGTCTCGAGCGAGACGAACGACCACCCGCGTGCGTTCCTGTGGGTGCCGCCGGCCTGCGACCGGATCCGGGCCGTCGTCATCGGCCAGCACAACATGCAGGAAGAGCCCATCCTGGAACATCCCGCGTTCCGCCGCGAGATGGCGGCGCTGTGCTTCGGCGAGGTGTGGGTCACGCCCGCGATGGGCTCGAACCACTTCCGCTTCGACCGTGGCGCCGGCGCGATGCTGGACCGGCTGATGGCGGCGCTGGCCGGGCGTTCCGGCTACGCCGAGCTGGCGCGCGCGCCGCTGGTGCCGATCGGCCATTCGGCGATGGCGTCCTTCGGCTGGGACATGGCGGCGTGGGACCGGCAGCGGGTGCTGGCGGTCATCTCGACGAGCGGCATGTGGCCCTGGTTCAAGGAGACCGGCACCGGCAATGCCGAACCCCCGGACTGGGGCGACCGCAACGTCGACGGCGTGCCCGGCCTCGTCGTCAAGGGCGAATACGAGGTGCAGGGCACCATGCGCGACGGCTGGTACGCGGGCCTCAAGGGCGATTCGCTGCAACGGCATCCGCAGACCGTCCTCACCCACGTGATCGAACCGGGCGGCGGCCATTTCGACGCCTCCGACGAACGCGTCGCGCTGATCGCCCTCTTCCTGCGCAAGGCCGCGCAGTACCGGATCAAAGGTCCGGCGGCGCCGGACGGCACCACGCCGCTCGTTCCGGTCGATCCGCGCCGCACGGGCTGGCTTTACGACGGCTGGCAGCGCGACACGCTGCCGGCCGCGCCGGCGGCGCCCGTGGCCGCCTACCGCGGCCCGCGTGCCGACGCATACTGGGCGTTCGACGGCGAGATGGCCGCGGCCATCGACAACCTGCAGGCGCGCTTCCGCGGCCAGGCACCGCTGGCGATCGGCTACCGGCAGCGGGACGGCATCGTGCCCGCCAGCCCCGACCACGCGCAGATCCACCTGAAGTTCGAACCGCTCGACGACGACCTGCGCTTCAAGCTGGCCGGCGCCTTCCTCGATGAACCGCCGGTCGACGCCGGCCGCCTGCGCATCGACCGGATCTGCGGCCCGGTCGTCCGGACCGGGCCGGACACGTTCGCCATCCGCTTCTACCGGATGGGCATGACGAACACCAAGCGCTCGAACGACGCCTGGTTCGCCCTGTCCTGGCCCGGTGACGGCACCTACAAACGAACCGTCCAGCAAGCCGAACTCCGGTTCCCGCTGGCGAACACGGAGGGCCGGACGCAGACGCTCACGTTCCCGGCCATGCCCGACCAGCGCGCGGACGGCCCGCTGGCGCCCATCCGCCTGGGCGCGACGTCGAGCGCCGGCGTCCCCGTCCATTACTACGTGCGCGAAGGCCCGGCCGACGTGAGCGACGACGGCGTCCTCACGTTCACCGCCCTGCCCCGGCGCGCGCGCTTCCCGATCGAGGTGACGGTCGTCGCCTGGCAGTGGGGGCGCGCGGCCGAGCCCAGGCTGCGCAGCGCCACGCCCGTCGAACGCCGATTCCTGATCACGCAACCCTGAAGACCCACCACCATGATGAAGACAATCTCCTGCCGCCTGCTCGCCATCGACGAAGGACGCCAACAGCTTTCCCTGATCGACACGGCCACCGACACCTTCCACTGGACCCTGGACCTGTCCCCGTACCCGCT
>CBIHRX010000439.1:0-4503 GCA_966212555.1 uncultured Massilia sp. | reverse complement strand
CCGCGAAGGCGGCCGTACCGTCGGCGCCGGCGTGGTTGCCAAGATCATCGCCTAAGTAATACCGTAGTACCTCCGGGCGGAACGATTCTGTTCCGCCCAACAATAGAGTGTTGCGCGACATACCCAAGTAGCGTATAATGCTCGATTCAACTAGAAGTTTTTGTAGGGGCGTAGCTCAATTGGCAGAGCGTCGGTCTCCAAAACCGAAGGTTGGGGGTTCGATGCCCTCCGCCCCTGCCACCGAATTCGGTGCCAGGCACCCGAAAGTAAATTAAGTATGTCTAATCAATCCGTGCAAACCGTCGGCACCTCGAACGACAAGTTCAAGGTCGCGCTGGCAGTGGTTGCTACGATTGCAGGCGTGGTCGGCTTTTTCATTCTGAAAGGCCAGAACAAACCAGCCCTGATGTGCGCAGGCGCACTCGTGGCTGGTTTGGCTATTGCCGTCCTGCTCTTGTGGACTTCCGCGACCGGCCGTGATTTCCTGAGCTTCGCGAAGGAATCCGTACGTGAAACGAAGAAGGTTGTATGGCCTACCCGCAAGGAAGCGACCCAGATCACCGCTGTGGTGTTCGGATTCGTGCTGGTGATGGCACTTTTCCTGTGGGGCACGGATAAGATTCTGGAATTTTTGATGTACGACGTGATCCTGGGGTGGAAATAATAATGAGCGATAACGTTCAGCAAGACAACGTGCCGGGTGACGCCCCGGCACAAGACGCTGGTGCGGCGCCGCTGAGTACTCCGGTCAGCAACAAGCGCTGGTACGTCGTGCATGTCTACTCCGGCATGGAGAAGAGCGTGATGCGCGGCCTGACCGATCGCATCGAGCGTGCCGGCATGCAGGAACAGTTCGGCCAGATCCTGGTTCCGACCGAAGAAGTGGTCGAAGTCAAGAACGGCAGCAAATCGGTGTCCGAGCGTCGCTTCTTCCCGGGTTATGTGCTGGTCGAGATGGAAATGACCGACGAGACCTGGCACCTCGTGAAGAACACGCCGAAAGTCACCGGCTTCATCGGCGGCAAGAGCAACAAGCCGACCCCGATTCCGGCGCGCGAGATCGACAAGATCATGCAGCAGGTCCAGGAAGGTGTCGAGAAGCCGCGGCCCAAAGTGCTGTACGAAGTGGGCGAGCAGGTGCGTATCAAGGAAGGCCCGTTCACCGACTTCAACGGCTCTGTCGAAGAAGTCAACTACGAAAAATCGAAGGTGCGTGTGTCTGTCACCATCTTCGGCCGCGCGACTCCGGTGGAACTGGAGTTCGGGCAGGTAGAGAAAGTCTAAAACGCCGAATCGGAGCGTCGCAGCAGCAAGGCGGAATCCGATAAGAGGAGCTCCGCCAGATAAGAGTGGTACTGGTGGAGCGCTACCACTCATAATCGACACAGGAGCCAAACATGGCAAAGAAAATCGTCGGTTTTATCAAGCTGCAAGTGCCGGCTGGTAAAGCAAACCCGTCCCCCCCGATCGGCCCGGCCCTCGGCCAGCGCGGTCTGAACATCATGGAATTCTGCAAGGCCTTCAATGCCAAGACTCAAGGCATGGAACCGGGCATGCCGATTCCGGTCGTGATCACCGCCTTCGCGGACAAGTCGTTCACCTTCGAGATGAAGACCCCGCCGGCAACGTACCTGATCAAGAAATTCTCGGGCGTTACCAAAGGTTCGCCGAAGCCGCATACCGACAAGGTCGGCACGCTGACCCGTGCCCAGGCTGAAGAAATCGCAAAAATCAAGCAGCCGGACCTGACCGCCGCTGACCTGGACGCCGCTGTGCGCGTCGTGGCCGGCTCGGCACGTTCGATGGGCATCACGGTGGAGGGTATCTAATATGGCCAAGCTGTCCAAGCGCGTCAAAGAAATGAAAGCCAAGGTCGACCGTAACAAGGCCTACGCTTTCGACAACGCCGTCGCAATCGTCAAGGAATTCGCAACCGCCAAGTTCAACGAGTCGATCGACGTCGCCGTGCAACTGGGCGTGGATCCGAAGAAATCGGACCAGGTCGTCCGTGGTTCCGTCGTCCTGCCGGCTGGCACGGGCAAGGAAGTCCGCGTCGCCGTCTTCGCACAGGGCGACAAGGCCGAGCAGGCTAAAGCCGCCGGCGCCGACATCGTCGGTATGGAAGACCTGGCAGAGCGCGTCAAGGCCGGCGACATGCCGTTCGACGTCGTGATCGCTTCGCCGGACACCATGCGTATCGTCGGTACCCTGGGTCAGATCCTGGGCCCGCGCGGCCTGATGCCGAACCCGAAAGTCGGCACCGTGACCCCGGACGTGGCTGGCGCCGTGCGCAACGCCAAGGCCGGTCAGGTCCAGTACCGTACCGACAAGGCAGGTATCATCCACGCCACGATCGGCCGCAAGTCGTTCAGCGACGAACAGCTGAAGACCAACCTGGTCGCGCTGATCGACGCCCTGAACAAGGCCAAGCCGGCTTCGTCGAAGGGTATCTACCTGCGCAAGGTCGCGATCTCGTCGACCATGGGCGCCGGCGTGCGTGTCGATCACGCTACCCTGGCTGCCTAATTGATGTAAACGTTCGGTGGGCACGGGGTGCCCACCCTACGGCTATCGACGGATCGTAGGGTGGGCTCCCTGAGCCCACCATGCAGACCCGGAAAGAATTAAGTCCTCACAAAACACCGTGGGGCAGATCTTTGGGCTGGCGGACTGAACCCCGCCAGGCAATCAAAGACCGTTGGGCCGAAGGCAGAAGGTAGGGCTGGAGGTTAATACACAAACCCAACGCAGATGGCGAACCCGAACAAGTTTTGTAGTCGATGCTTTGTCGTACTTCTTAACTTCGGACGCCGTGTTCGAACCGATGCGGGGGACGTCCCTCACATCATTTAAGGAGATTGACCGTGGGTCTTAATCTGAATGACAAAAAGGTCGTCGTCGAAGAAGTTAGCGCAAAGGTAGCTACCGCGCAAACCATCGTCGTCGCCGAGTACCGTGGCATCCAGGTTAGTGCTCTGACGAAACTCCGTGCAAATGCTCGTTCGCAGGGCGTGTACCTGCGTGTTCTGAAGAACACGCTGGCTCGTCGCGCTGTGGAAGGCACCCAGTTCGCACCGCTGGCTGAGACCATGGTTGGTCCGCTGATCTACTCGATCTCGGACGACGCCGTCGCAGCAGCCAAGGTGATCAGCGACTTCTCGAAGACCAACGACAAGCTCGTGGTCAAGGGCGGTAACTACGCTGGCAAGAACCTGGACGTCGCTGGCGTTACCGCGCTGGCAAGCATCCCGAGCCGTGAAGTCCTCATCGCCCAGCTGCTGGGCGTCATGCAGGCTCCGGTGTCCGGCTTTGCACGAGTTCTGGCTGCAATCGCAGCACAAAAAGGCGAAGGTTCCGCAGCTCCGGCAGAAGCCGCTGCAGCAGAATAATCAAGCTTTTTTGGTCAAGTACTAATCACACATCACAATTTGGAGTTTCAAATGGCAATTAGCAAAGAAGAGTTCCTGGACGCAGTTGGCGCAATGTCGGTCATGGAACTGAACGACCTGGTCAAGGCATTCGAAGAGAAGTTCGGCGTGTCGGCAGCTGCAATGGCAGCTCCGGCAGCTGGCGGCGCCGCCGCTGGTGCACCGGCTGCTGAAGAGCAGACCGAATTCAACGTCGTGCTGGCTGAAGTCGGCGCGAACAAGGTCGGCGTCATCAAGGCCGTCCGCGAAATCACCGGTCTGGGCCTGAAAGAAGCCAAGGACCTGGTCGACGGCGCACCGAAGACTGTCAAGGAAGCCCTGCCGAAAGCTGACGCTGAAGCCGCCAAGAAGAAGCTGGAAGAAGCTGGCGCCAAGGCCGAGCTCAAGTAATACATATGCAAAGGGCGCTGGAATCAGCGCCCGGCGCCGGAGTCAAAGCGCGCAGATCCCCGCCGGAAGGTGGGGTATGCGGCTTTGGCTCTTTTGTCGTCCCTACGACAAAACAAGCAGTACCCTTAGGTTTTGGAAGCACCGCAGCACAGCATTATCGTAACACAGCAGCACCGGTTCCCTATCACCCGGCGGAATGCGGCGAGATTTGAGGCCTTGCATGTGGTGGCTTAACCACTGGCAATTCCTGAATTCTCATCCTTTCTGTCACTCACGGAGTGTCCATGCACTACTCATTTACTGAGAAGAAACGCATTCGCAAGTCGTTCGCGAAGCGCGCCAACGTTCACAACGTTCCCTATCTCCTCGCTACGCAGCTGGAGTCTTACGAGAATTTCCTGCAAGCGGATGCAGGGCCCTCCGTACGCAAGAACGAAGGTCTGCAATCGGCTTTCACCTCCATCTTCCCGATCGTGTCGCACAACGGTTTTGCGCGCCTCGAGTTCCTCTCTTACGTGCTGGGTGACCCCGCTTTCGACGTCAAGGAATGCCAACAACGCGGTCTGACCTTCGCGTCGCCGCTGCGCGCCAAGGTGCGCCTGGTGATCCTGGACAAGGAATCGCCGACCAAGCCGGTCGTGAAGGAAATGAAGGAACAGGAAGTGTACATGGGCGAACTGCCGCT
>CBIHRX010000438.1:0-4511 GCA_966212555.1 uncultured Massilia sp. | reverse complement strand
CGGCCGCCGCTACACGGCGTCGCTGCGCTATTCGTTCTAAGCGCATCACTGACGGGCGGCCGGCTGGCCGCCCGTTTTTACAACCCTGCGACCGAAGGAGAGCCGTTCGCATATGAAAACCATGTCCTTCCGCCTGCTGGCCGCCGGCCTGCTTGCCGCCGCCACCTGCCACGCCGCGTACGCCGCGTCCGAACTGCCCCGCATCGTGGGCAAGGATGGCCGCTACGCCCTGATGGTCGACGGCGCCCCGTTCCTGATCCTCGGTGGCCAGGCCCAGAATTCCAGCAACTACCCGGCCGCGCTGCCGAAGGTCTGGGCCGCGCTGAAGGATGTGCACGCGAATACGCTGGAGATCCCCGTCGCGTGGGAGCAGATCGAGCCGAAGGAAGGCACCTTCGACTTCAGCTACGTCGACAAGCTCGTGCAACAGGCGCGCGAGCACAAGACGCGCCTCGTGCTGCTGTGGTTCGGCACCTGGAAGAATACCGGCCCGGCCTACGCGCCCGAATGGGTCAAGTTCGACAACAAGCGCTTCCCGCGCATGATCGACAAGGACGGCAAGACGAGCTACTGCCTGTCGCCGCTCGGCGAGGCGACGCTGGCCGCCGACAAGAAGGCTTTCGTCAAGCTGATGGAGCACATCAGGAAGATCGACTCGGACAAGCGCACCGTGATCATGGTGCAGGTCGAGAACGAAGTGGGCACGTATGGCGTCGCACGCGATTACGCGGCGCGTGCCCAGGCCGCGTTCCAGCAGCCGGTGCCGGCCGCCGTCCTCGCGCACCAGCCGCCGCCGGCGGGCCGGCCGAAGCAGGGCACGTGGACCGAGGTGTACGGCGATTACGCCGACCAGTATTTCCACACGTGGGCCATCGCCGCCTACATCGAAGACATCGCCAAGGCCGGCCGCGCCGTGTACGACCTGCCGATGTACGTGAACAATGCCCTGCGCACGCCGGTGCTGGACAAGCCGGCGCCGCCGTGGAAGGGGGACTTCGCCTCCGGCGGCCCGACCTACGACGTGATCGGTATTTATAAAGCGGCTGCACCGCACATCGACTTCGCCGGCCCGGACATCTACATGCCCGAGTCCAGCAACGTGAGCGCTACGCTCCAGTTGTTCCAGCGCCCGGACAATCCGCTGATGGTGCCGGAGATGGGCAACGCGGCCGGCTATGCGCGCTACGTCTACCAGATCATCGGCAAGGGTGCCCTCGGCGTGGCGCCGTTCGGTTTCGACTACGCCATGTACAGCAACTACCCGCTGGGCTCCAAGTACACGGACAAGCGCATGATCGAGCCGTTCGCGAAAATCTACGACGTGTTCGCGCCGATGCAGCGCACGTGGGCGAAATGGGCCTATGAAGGCCGCACGTACGGCGTCGCGGAAGGCGACGACCGCAAGCCGCAGACCGTCACCATGAACGGCTGGAACGCGCACCTGTCGTTCCGCGAATTCCAGTTCGGCGAACGCGAGTACCTGAAAGACAAGAACGACTACCCCGACGGCACGGAGCAACCGTCCGGCGGCGTGGCGATCGCGCAGATCGGCCCGGACGAATTCGTCCTCGTGGGCCAGCAGATCCGCGTGAAGTTTTCCGGCACGGGGCCCAATGCCGGCAAGCCGACGGGCTACGCCCGGGTGGAAGAGGGCCGCTTCGACGCCGACGGCAAATGGGTCATGGAACGGAACTGGAATGGGGACCAGACCGACTATGGGCTGAACCTGCCGGCGGTGCCGACGGTGTTGAAGGTCAGGATGGGGTCGTACTAAAACAGACAATACCTCGCGGCGGTGCAACACCGTCGTCGTTCCCGCGAAAGCGGGAACCCATGCTGAGCGTCTTCAGTCGATTCAGTATGGATTCCCGCCTGCGCGGGAATGACGGTGGTGCTGGCGTCGCGTTACTCTAGGAGACAAGCATGCAACTCACACGTATTGCCACCGCAGCCCTGCTGCTGGTGACCGGCGCCTCCGCCCTCGCAGGCACCGTCCAGAAAACCGCCACCGGCATCGAAGTCCGCCCGGACACCGGCCCGGCGAAGCTCGTGCGCCTCGAGCTGATGGCGGATAACATCGTCCACGTCGTCAAGCTGGACCAGGAAGGCAAGCAACTGACGCCGTCGCTGATGACGGTCGCCAAGCCGTGCGGCAGCTGCGCGTTCACGGTCGCCGACGGCAAGGATGCCGTGACGCTGAAGGCGCAGAAGATCGCGGCGCAGGTGTCGCTGAAGGATGGCCAGGTCCGCTTCTTCGACGCGGCCGGCAAGGCCTTCCTCACGCAGGCGGCCGAGAGCATCACGCCGGTCCAGGTGGGCGGCAAGCCGTTCCTGGCGATCAAGGAGGGCTTCAATTACGGCACGAAGGATGCGTTCTACGGCCTGGGCCAGCACCAGAACGCGCAGATGAACTACAACGGCGAAGACGTGCTGCTGCAACAGCACAACATGATCGCGTCGGTGCCGTTCGTCGTCTCGGACAAGAACTACGGCCTGCTGTGGGACCAGAACTCGATCACGCGCTTCGGCGACGCCCGGCCGTACGCGTGGCTGTCGCGCGACCTGAAGCTGACGGACGAGCAGGGCAAGCCGGGCGGCCTGACGGCGCGCTACTACATCGACGGCAAGCTTGCGCTGACCCGGCAAGAGAAGGACATCGCCTACCAGTTCCTGAAGGACGTCGAGGAATTCTGGCCGAAGGAACTGCCGTCGATGAAGGCCCTGGGCGGCAAGGACGTCAAGGTCGTGTGGGATGGCGCGATGGCGAGCCCGAAGGCGGGCGTGCACAAGATGCAGCTGTACGCGTCGGACTATGCGACGCTCACCGTCGACGGCAAGCAGGTCATGGACGTGTGGCGCCAGGGCTGGAATCCGTGGTACCACAACTTCGAGGTGAAGTTCGCGGCGAACAAGCCGGTCAAGCTGCACCTGGAATGGAAGCCGTCGGGCGGCATGATCGCGATGACGCACAACGATCCGCTGCCGGCGCCGGAGCGCCACTCGCTGACGATGTCGTCGGAGATCGCGGAAGCCGTCAACTACTACGTGATCAGCGGCGACAGCATGGACAACGTCATCGGCGGCTACCGCACCCTGACGGGCCAGCAGCCGATGATGCCGAAGTGGGCGTACGGCTTCTGGCAGTCGCGCCAGCGCTACGAGACGCAGCAGCAGTTGCTGGACACGGTGGCGGAATACCGCAAGCGCGGCTGGCCGCTGGATAACATCGTGCAGGACTGGTTCTACTGGCCGGAAGACGGCTGGGGGTCGCACGACTTCGACAAGGTCCGCTTCCCGGATCCGAAGGGCATGGTCGACGAGGTGCACAAGCAGCACGCGCGCATCATGATCTCCATCTGGGGCAAGTTCTACGCCAATACCGACAACTACAAGGAACTGGCGGCGAAGGGCCATATGTGGACGAAGAACGTCGAGGACGGCGCGCTGGACTGGGTCGGTAAGGGCTACAAGAACAGCCACTACGACCCGTACACGCAGGAAGCCCGCGACATCTATTATCGCCAGATGAAGGACAAGCTGGTGGCGAAGGGCTTCGACGCCTGGTGGATGGACAACACGGAACCCGACGTGCTGTCGAACTCGCGCCTGGAAGATTTCAAGAAGCTGATCGGACCGACCGTCTACGGCCCGGGCGAGATCACGTTCAACCCGTACAGCCTCGTGCACTCGGGCGGCATGATCGAAGGCCTGCGCCGCGACCAGCCGGATACGCGCCAGTTCATCCTGTCGCGCTCGGGCTTCGCCGGCATCCAGCGCAACTCGGTCGCCGTGTGGAGCGGCGATACGGCCGGGCGCTGGAACAACCTGTACGACCAGATCGCGTCGGGCGTGAACTTCTCGATGTCCGGCATCCCGAACTGGACGCACGACATCGGCGGCTATGCGCAGGAGAACCGCTTCCAGTACGGCGACGTGGGCTCCGCGCAGGAAAACCGCACGACGACGGGCGGCCAGGCCAAGCCGGAAGACATGAAGGAATGGCGCGAGCTGAACCTGCGCTGGTTCCAGTTCGGCGCATTCTCCCCGTTGTTCCGCTCGCACGGTGAAGTGGTCAAGCGCGAGATCTACAACATCGCGGCCGGCGACGATGCGATGCGCGACTCGATGGTGGGCTACCTGAAGCTGCGCTACCGCCTGATGCCTTACATTTACTCGATGGCGGCCGACACGCACTACGCCAACGGCACCATGATGCGCGGCCTCGTGATGGACTTCCCGCAGGACGACAAGGTCAAGGACATCAAGGACCAGTACCTGTTCGGCCACGCGCTGATGGTGGCGCCGGTGACGTCGTACGGCGCGCGCGAGCGCACCGTCTACTTCCCGGCGGGCGCGGACTGGTACGACTTCGACACCGGCAAGCGCTACGCGGGCGGCACCAGCGCCAAGGTGGATGCCCCGCTGAACCGCATCCCGGTGTTCGTGCGCACGGGCGCCGTGATCCCGACCGGTCCGGTCACGCAGTATGTCGACGAGAAGCCGGACGCGCC
>CBIHRX010000437.1:0-4539 GCA_966212555.1 uncultured Massilia sp. | reverse complement strand
GGGCCCGCGAGCGCGATCCGGGCGCCGGTGCCGTCGCGCTGGCGGCGCTCGACCTGTCCCTGCTCGCCGACGGCAAGCCCAGCCGGGAAGCGCTGGTCGGTGTCGTGACGGCCTGGCGCACGGGCCGCGATTCGCGGCCCCTGGCCCGCGCGGCGGTGCTGGCGTATTGCTACCAGGTCGATGTGCCCAGGGCCGAGCACATCCTCCGTACGCTGCGGAACGACGTCCGCGATCCGGCCACGGCCGCGTGGGCAACGGCGTTCCAGGGGCGTCTCGACGCCGGCCTGACGCTGGCCGCCATCACGGCGGAAATGCGGCTCGTGCCGGAAGCGGGCGGCTTCAGCGAATGGACGATCGACCAGGTCAGCGTGATGCGCGATGTCGAATACAATGCCGGGCTGGAGGACGCCCGCGGCTATCTCGACGGGTTGATCCAGAACCCGGATCCGTCCAAGGCATTGCTGAATGCGCCGACGAGCCGATAAATAGTTGGAACTTTTGCCGGGTGCCGAAGGAATACGTGTCATGCCCCCGGCGTTCTTAACAACCTGATCCTGTTCGATGATTCCGACCAAGCACGCGCTGAAACTCCTTCCCGCCTTACTCGTCTCCTGTTTTGCCGCACCGGCTTCGTTTTCGCAGACGGCGGCGCCCGCCGTCAAGACAGCGCCGGACACGAAGTCCGACGACGGCGTCGCGACCGTGGAAGTGGTCGCGACACGCCCGACCAACAAGGTTGACCGCGATGTTTACGACCTCAAGAACGACATCAGCGTCAGCAACGCGTCGGCCGCCGACATCCTGAACAATGTCCCGTCCGTCACGGTCGACCAGGACGGCAACGTGGCCCTGCGCGGCAACCAGAACGTGCAGATCATGGTCAACGGCAAGCGCGACGCGCAGTTCCAGGGCCAGAACCGGGGCGACGCGCTGAACGCGTTCCCGGCCGAGGCCATCGAATCCGTCGAGGTGATCAACGTGCCGGGCGCCGAGTTCGGCAACGAGGGCGGCAGCGGGCCGATCATCAACCTCGTCCTCAAGCGCAACCGCAAGGCCGGCTCGCGCGCCAACCTGAGCGTCAACAAGGGCACCGAGGGCCGCGGCAACGCCTTCCTCAACGGCGAGCATGCGGAAGGCCCGTACTCGCTCTCGGGCAACATCGGCGTGCGCGAGAATGTGCGCAACATCCACAACGAATCGCAGCGGCAAGACCTCGATCCCCTCACGGGGGCCGTGAAGGATACGCAGGATTCGGTGGGCGACCGGCAGATCCGGTCGAAAGCGCTGAACCTCGCGTCGACGCTTACCTACAACGTCGGGGAACGCGACCAGGCCGGCGCCACCGTCAGCTATTCGAAGATCAGGAACGAGAACGACGGCACGACGTCGACCCGGCGCTTCGCGGCGGACGATTCTCCGCTGGCCGACTTCACGAGCCGGTCGCAAAGCCGTTCGCCGGCCGAGAACTTCGGCATCGGCGCGTCGTACGACCACAAGAGCGGCGTGCCGGGCGAAGACCTGAAGTTCGACCTGCGCTACACGGGCCAGAACAACCACTCAGATTCGGACGTCTTCTACGACTACCGCCTGCGGCCCACGCCGTTCATCGCGAACAGCCTGCGCTCGTCCGACCGCCGCAACCGCATCCTCGACATCTCCGTCGACTACGAGCGCAACGTGTGGGACACGTGGCACCTGAAAGCCGGCGCGAAGGTCGCGGACAGCAAGACCAACAACCCGACCGACTACCTCGGCCAGGACCCGGTGACGGGCGCGTACGTGCCGGTGCCGAGCCGCATCAGCGACTTCGAATCGAACGACCGCAATGCGGCGATCTACGGCATCCTGTCGACGAAACTGTTCACGAACCTCAGCATCCAGGGCGGCCTGCGCGGCGAGTACACGGAGCTCGACGTCCACCAGCCGCTGCTGAACGAGGAAGACAAGTATTACTACATGAACTGGCTGCCGAGTTTCTACGCGACGCGCGACATCGGCACCGACGGCATGCTGCAATTCCGCGCCTCGCGCCGCATCGCGCGGCCGAACGAGCGCGACCTGAATCCGAACCTCGTCTACCTGAGCGATTTCAGCGCGAGACAGGGCAATCCGCACCTGCAGCCGGTGAACAACGATAACTTCGAGCTGGCGTACCGCGACCGCCTGTTCGGCGTGGACAGCAGCTTCGTCCTGTTCAAGCGGCGCGAATCGCCCGTCATCGGCAACCGCAGCTATGCGCTCGCACTTGACCCGAACGTGATCGTGACGTCGCCGATCAACTTCGGCGCCAACGATTCCGTCGGCGTCGACCTGAATTTCAACGTGCGCCAGCTGTTCGTGCCGGGCCTGTCCGCCAACCTGGGCGCGACCCTTGCCAACGAAAAGCGCCAGCGCATCTCCAACTTCTCGACCGACACGACGGGCGTGGAGCAGACGAACCACCGGGAGAACATCAAGCTGCGGCTTGCGTACCAGGTCGGCATGGAATCGCTGCAGCTGAGCGTCAACCGCAACGGCGCCACCCTGAACGGCCAGGGCATCAACAGCGCCGTCACGATGACGAATTTCACGTGGATGCACCGCATCACGCCGCGCCTGTCGCTGAACTTGAACGTGAACAACGTCTTCCATACCGGGAACATGGAAAGCGACATCGAGAACGAGGTGCTGCGCCTGCATACGCTCAACGTGAGCCAGCCGCGCATCGTCCAGGTCGGCCTGCGCTACCAGTGGGGCGGCGTGACGGGCGACGAGCGCGTGCGTAACGGCAACCGCGGCAACCGCGGTATGTTCCCCGGCGGCCGGGGCGAGGGCGGCGGCGGCTTCGGCAATGGCGGGGGTGGATTCGGGCCCAGCGGCGGAGGCGGTGGCGGCGGCTTCTGACCGCCTGCGCTTACGGAAATGGCCGCAGCGCGATGCCGTGGTCGTACAGCCTGGGCAGCCACGCCTGTTCGAAGATGCGCCGGAAGCCCAGGTTTGTCGGGTGCATTTCGTTCGACCAGTAGTCGCGATAGGTGTGGTCGCGCGGCAGGATGCCGCGGCTGTCGATGTACACGACGCCCGGCGTCACGGCCGCCAGCGGCGCGAGCAGGTCGTCGTTCAGGCGGTCGATGAGAAGGCGGGCGATCTCGCCGCGAAGCGGCATGTCCGCCGGCACCCCTTTCCTGTCCATCGCCGGTGCGAGCCACGGTCCGGCGTGGATCAGGCCGAATTCGAACCCGCGGCCGTCCGGCATGGGATAGTCGTAGCCATGCACGAAGATGGGCGCGAGGGTCGGACTGTTCCGCTTGGCGACACGGATGGACGCGATCAACCGTGTGAGGGCCTGGCGCAGCCGGAACAGCATGTCGTCGAAGCCGCGGCCGTCGATCCAGCCGTGCGCATCCGTGCCGGGCGGACAATGGTCGAGCAACGCCAGGTCGACGTCGACGGCGTCGTTGCCGGCACCGCTGATGTAGAACGCCGAAAAGCCTTCCACGAAACCGGGACGGAGGAAATGCTCGACCGTGTCCGCGTACTTGCCGTCGCTGACGTAATCCCGCAGGCGCGCGCCGTTGTAGCCCACGAGCTGGATGTTGCGATGGTCGCCGGACAGGGCCGGGTGGTGGATCATCGTGCCCAGGATATTGTTGTTGACGTACCAGAACCAGGAATCGCCGATGGCCAGTGCCGAGGGAAAGCCGATGTCGGCGTTGTCCCACCGTTCTTCGGGCTTGTAGATATGCGCCATGCTTGCCTCCGTTCCGCTTATTGTGCACTGAGCGGAAGCAAGCTGGCGCATTGTTACAAAACAAAGAAAGTCACAGCGACTTCAGGAACGCCAGCAATGCCTCGCGGTCGGCCTTGTCGAGGGTTTCGAAGCGCAGGCGCGCCTGGGTCGCTTCGCCGCCATGCCACAGGATCGCCTCGAGCAGGGTGCGGGCGCGGCCGTCGTGCAGATAGCCCACGCGGTTCGGATTGCCCATCACCTTGTCCGTGTAGCCGATGCCCCACAGCGGCGCCGTGCGCCACATCGCGCCCGTCGCCTGGCCTTCCGCGAACTTGTCCGCCAGCCCGTCGCCCATGTCGTGCAGCAGCAGGTCCGAGTACGGGTGGATGGTCTGGTTGCGCAATTCCGCGAACAGGTGGCCGCTGCCCGTCTTCATCTCCGCCGTGTGGCATGCGGTGCAGCGCATGCCCTGGAACAGCTTCGCGCCCGCGCCGACCTGCACCGGATCGACCCGGTGCTCGTCGAGCGGGGCCACGCCTTTCGGAAACCCGCTGGACAGGCTGCGCTGCGCCGGCACGGCGACGAGCGCCAGGTAATGGGCGATCTTTTGCAGGTCCGCTTCCGCGATGCCGGCCTGCGTGCCGCCCGCGGCGCAGGCCGCCGGGCCGTTGACGCAGGCGCGGTTCGGGTAGACCGGCGACGGTACGCCCATGTCGAGCAGCAGCGCTTCGGCCGCCTGGTGGCGCAGGGTCGCCTTCGCCGCCTTCCAGCCGAAACGGCCCAGGCGCACGGCGCCGCTGTCCGGATCGTACGCGAAGTTGGCGACGCCG
>CBIHRX010000436.1:0-4547 GCA_966212555.1 uncultured Massilia sp. | reverse complement strand
CCGGGTCCCGACACGTGCGTGTAATCGCTGGCCCGCCTTAACGGGGTGGTCCCGCGGGACGGCACCGTCCGGGGGGGAAACGCGCCGGGCGTCAACGACGGCGCCTGCGCCGTGCTGGTCGCATCCGGCGCGGCCGCGGACAAATTCGGCCTGACGCCGCGCGCCCGCATCGTCGGCATGACGACGGTGGGCCTGGAACCGCGCGTCATGGGCTTCGGCCCCGCGCCCGCGACGAAGAAGCTGCTGGCGATGACGGGACTCTCCATCGGCCAGATGGACGTGATCGAGTTGAACGAAGCGTTCGCATCGCAGGGCTTGGCCGTGCTGCGCGACCTGGGCCTGCCGGACAACGCCGCGCACGTGAACCCGAACGGCGGCGCCATCGCCATCGGCCATCCGCTGGGGGCATCGGGCGCGCGGCTCGTCACGGCGGCCGTCAACCAGCTGCACCGCACGGGCGGCCGCTATGCGCTGTGCACGATGTGCATTGGCGTGGGTCAAGGCATCGCCCTCATCGTGGAACGGGTGTGAGATGGTCAAGGTCTATGAGATCGACGGCTTGCGTCCCGTCGTGCACCCGACGGCCTACGTGCACCCGACGGCGGTGCTGATCGGCGACGTGATCGTCGGCCCGCGCTGCTATGTCGGGCCGCTGGCGTCGCTGCGCGGCGACTTCGGGCGGCTGATCCTGGAAGAGGGTGCGAACGTGCAGGACACGTGCGTGATGCATGGCTTTCCGGAAGACGACACGGTCGTCGAAGTGGACGGCCACATCGGCCACGGCGCCGTGCTGCACGGCTGCCGCGTGGGGCGCAACGCGATGGTCGGGATGAATGCGGTCGTGATGGACAAGGCCGTCGTCGGCGCGGAATCGATCGTCGGCGCGGCCGCGTTCGTGAAAGCCGGCATGGTGATCCCGCCGCGCAGCCTCGTGCTGGGGGCGCCGGCGAAGATCGTGCGGGCCGTGTCGGACGAGGAGATCGCGTGGAAGAGCTACGGCACGCGGCAGTACCACGACCTGAACGTCAGGTCGATGAAGACGATGCGCGAAGTCGAGGCGCTGACGGAAGTGGAGCCGGACCGGCCGCGCATCGTGTTCGACGAGCCGCACAAGCCGAAAATGTAGCCGCGTCGACGCACGCAAAACTCGGGCCCCTGCCTGCGCAGGGGCGACGGTTTTGAGGCCAGTGCCAAATGATACGTCGTCCCCGCGCAGGCGGGGACCCAATGTACGTACCGAAGTCGCATAACGAGATGAAGTGAGGAGACAAGACATGACCCCCACCCTGCAAAGCCTGATCGCCGGCCGCTGGCTCGGCACCGAAGCGCACCAGCCGCTGCACAGCGCCCTGGACAACCAGCTGATCTACCACACGCACGCCGACCGCATCGACTTCGGCGAAGCCGTCGCGTATGCCCGCAAGACGGGTGTGCAGGCGCTGATGCAGATGGACTTCCAGAAGCGCGCCCAGCGCCTGAAGGCCCTGGCGGCTTACCTGATGGAGCGCAAGGAAGAGCTGTACGAGATCTCGCACCTGACGGGCGCCACGCGGCCGGACAGCTGGGTCGACGTCGAAGGCGGCATCGGCACGCTGTACGCCTACGCCAGCATCGGCGGGCGCGAACTGCCGTCGTCGAACGTGCTGCACGAAGGTCCGGCCATGGCGCTCGGCAAGCGGGGCGGCTTCGCGGGCACGCACATCCTCGTGCCGCGCGGCGGCGTCGCGGTGCACATCAACGCGTTCAACTTCCCGATCTGGGGGCTGCTGGAAAAATTCGCGCCGAGCTTCCTTGCCGCGATGCCCTGCATCGCCAAGCCCGCCACCGCGACGAGTTACCTGACGCATGCCGTCGTGAAGATGATGATGGAGTCGGAACTGCTGCCGGAAGGCTGCCTGCAGCTCGTCATCGGTTCGACGGGCGATCTGCTGGACCGCCTGAACGGTTTCGATGCGGTCACGTTCACGGGGTCCGCCGACACGGCCGCGAAGCTGCGCGGCAATGCGAACCTGATCCGCGAATCCGTGCCGTTCACGGCGGAGGCGGATTCGCTCAACGCCGCCATCCTCGCGCCGGACGTCACGGCCGACGACGAGGAACTGGACCTGTTCGTCAAGGAAGTGGCGCGCGAGATGACGGGCAAGGCGGGCCAGAAATGCACGGCGATCCGCCGCGTGATCGTGCCCGAGCACCTGGCGGACGTGGTCGGCGAACGCCTGCGCGCGCGCCTTGCGAAAATTGTCGTGGGCAATCCGAAAGTGGAGGGCGTGCGCATGGGGGCATTGGCGTCGCTGGACCAGCAGCGCGACGTCAGCGAGCGTGTCGAGATGCTCGCGCGCGGCAACGAGGTGCTGTTCAGCGCCCGCGACGGTTTCCAGCCCGTCGGCGACGGCTGCGCGGCCGGTGCGTTCTTTGCGCCCACCTTGCTGCTGTGCCGCAACGCGATGGTCAATGACGCGGTCCACGACATCGAGGCGTTCGGCCCCGTCAGCACGATGATGACCTACCGCGATATCGACGAGGCGCTGGCGCTGGCCGCGCGCGGCAAGGGCAGCCTCGTGACGACCCTCGTGACGAAGGATCCGGCCATCGCGGCGCATGCCGTACCGGTGGCGGCGGCGTCGCACGGCCGCGTGCACATCCTCGACCGCGTCGCGGCCGTGGACTCCACGGGCCACGGCTCGCCTCTGCCGATGCTCAAGCACGGCGGCCCGGGCCGCGCCGGCGGGGGCGAGGAACTCGGCGGTATCCGCGCGGTCAAACATTTCCTGCAACGGGCGGCGGTGCAAGGTTCGCCGACGATGCTGGCGGCCGTCACGGGAGAATACGTGCGCGGTGCGGCCGTCAAGGAATCGGACGTGCACCCGTTCCGCCGCTATTTCGAAGACCTGGAGATTGGCCACTCGCTGCTGACGCACCGCCGTACCGTCAGCGAGGCGGACATCGTCAATTTCGGCGGCGTCTCGGGCGATTACTTCTACATGCACTTCGACGAGATCGCGGCGAAGGACACGCAGTTCGGCAAGCGCATCGCGCACGGCTACTTCGTGCTGTCGGCGGCGGCGGGCCTGTTCGTGTCGCCGGCGCCCGGCCCCGTGCTGGCGAACTATGGCCTGGACAACCTGCGCTTCGTGGCGCCGGTGGCGATCGGCGACACGATCCGCGCCCGCCTCACGTGCAAGCGCAAGGTCGACCGCAACCGCACGGACGACCAGGGACGGGGGCAGGGCGTGGTGGCGTGGGACGTGCAGGTGACGAATCAGAACGACGAACTCGTCGCAAGTTACGATATCCTGACGCTGGTGCAAAAACGCGGCTGAGGAAGGGCCAAGGCCGCGCGTGAACCTGATAAGGAGTCATCCAATGTCGCGGCTAGACCTGAGCAGTATTCCCGTGCTGACCGGTACCGGGTATCCCGATCCCTTTGCCGAAGCCGTCAACGGCCGCAGCAAGCAGGCGCTGGGCGATGCCGGCGGCCTGACCCAGTTCGGCGTCAACCTCGTCGAGCTGCTGCCCGGCGCCGCCTCGTCGCAGCGCCACTGGCACAGCCACGAGGACGAATTCGTGATGGTGGTGTCCGGCGAACTGACGCTCGTCACGGACGAAGGAGAGACGTTGATGCGCGCGGGCGATTGCGCGGCCTTCCCGGCCGGGCGGCCGAACGGCCACCAGCTCATCAACCGGGGCTGGGGCAATGCGCTGTTCCTGTGCGTGGGCTCGCGCATTCCCGAGGACCGGGCCGAGTATCCGGACATCGACCTCGTGTACGACGGCAAGACCGGCACCTATTCCCACCGCGACGGCACGCCGTATCCCAAGCGTGACACGCGCACGTCGTCCATGCCGGCGGCAACGAAAGCTGCGCCCATCGAAACGGACGAAAAGACGCTGGACCCGCGGGTGTTCCGGGCCGACCACGGGGAGCAGGCCGGCATCGTTCCGGACGAACCCCGTTAGCGGACCCTCGGCGCCGTTACGCCCGGCGCTGCACGCGCAGCAGGCCGTCGGCCGTCGTCACGGCGCGCAAATCCGCGTAATCGAGCACCGCGACGACGTCGGTGTCGAGCGGATGCGCGTGGGTGACCGTCACGACGATGCTCGCCATGCCGGCGGCGGCGGCCGAGCGCAGGCCGGCCAGCGTGTCCTCGAACACGAGGCAGTCTTCCGGCTTCACGCCCAGCTTGCGCGCGCCCAGCAGGAACGGATCGGGTGCGGGCTTGCCCCGCTCGACGTCCTCGGCGGCCACCAGCACGGCCGGCAGCGGCAGGCCGGCCGCGGCGATGCGCGCTTCGGCCAGCGCCCGCGGCGCGGACGTGACGATGGCCCAGCGCTCGGCCGGCAGGCTGGCGATGAAGGCGGCGACGCCCTCGATGGCTTCGATGCCGGTCACATCCTCGATCTCGGCGAGGGTGATGCGCGCCGCTTCCGCCACCGGGTCGACGCCCGGCAGTTCGAGGGCGCGGATGGTTTCCACGGTGCGCTTGCCGTGGATGGTGGGCAGGAAGGCGGCCACGTCGAGCTTGTGGCTGGCGGCCCAGTCGCCCCAG
>CBIHRX010000435.1:0-4632 GCA_966212555.1 uncultured Massilia sp. | reverse complement strand
GTGCCGGCATGATCTTGCCGTTTTCCTGGACGAAATCCTTCAGGGTGTCGACGTCTTTGTAGTCAACCTGTTCCACGCCTGCAGCGGTGAAGCGGCAGAACTTCTTGCGCTTGAACAGCGGGTTCTGCTGTTTGCGCTTCTCTTTGAGCTTAGCTTTGTTTTTGTCGAACTTTTTACCGAATGCCATTTTGAGGCTCCTGTATCTATCTATAAACGTGCCCGCAAACTCGCAGTTTCTTACTGCTTATGCGGCACTGAAATCAATGATGTGAAACACCAAGCTTTTGCTGTGACGGCTTTTCCTGGCCAGGAATCCCGTGAAACGGTACATCGCGCCCAACTCGGCGTTGGCAAATCGTCCCGAAATCTCGCCCGCGGCAACCGCGGGAATCTCGAATTCGACCTGCCTGTCCAGCCTCGCTTCCGTCTGCGTCGATCCGTGTTGCAGGATGCCGCCCACGATGGGGATGCCGGCCGGGGTGTAGCGCAGGACGTCGCGTTCCAGGATGCTTGCGACCAGGGACAGCTCGTTCACTTATTACAGCTCGGTGCTCCCGCGAGAGATTTAGGCTGCAGCGGCCGGAGCGGCGGCCTGCTCGGCGCGGTGGCTCTTGGCTGCGTCTTCGCGCTGGACCGACTTCATCATCGGCGACGGTGCGGTTTCTGCCTTCTTCATCTTCACGGTCAGGTGACGCAGCACGGCATCATTGAATTTGAATGCGGTTTCCAGCTCGACCAGGGTCTCGTTGTCGCACTCGATGTTCAGGCAGATGTAGTGTGCCTTCGGCAGCTTCTGGATCTGGTAAGCCATTTGACGACGGCCCCAATCTTCGACGCGGTGGATGTTGCCGCCGCGCGAGGTGACCGTGGTCTTGTAGCGTTCGATCATCGCCGGGACCTGCTCGCTCTGGTCCGGGTGGACGATAAACACGATTTCATAATGACGCATGAAACACTCCTTAAGGACGTTTAAACAAATGCCCACCTCGGCGTCAAGACGAGTGTGGGAAGGGAAAGCCCAACATTATAACAGCAAAACCGTCAAGCGCTCAATGGGGCGTTGGACGCACACCGCGTACCGCACCGCAAAAGGTTGTGAACGTGCGCTGCGTACCGCACCGCAAAAGGTTGTAAACGTGCGCTGCGTACCGCACCGCAAAAAAAACTTGAAATCCCCTTGCGCGCGGCGCAATACTGTACAAAAATACAGTCTGACCCCGTACCAACGAAGACAAACATGCTTAAGCTCACCGCACGGCAAGAACAGATCCTCAACCTGATCAAGGAAGCCATCGACAACACCGGCTTCCCGCCGACCCGCGCCGAAATCGCCCAGGAGCTTGGCTTCCGCTCGGCCAATGCCGCCGAGGAACATCTGCAGGCCCTGGCCCGTAAAGGCGCGATCGAAATTTCCCCGGGTACGTCGCGCGGCATCCGCCTCGTCGGCCAGTCTGTCGAATCCAAGGCTGCCGCTCCGGCCGCGGTGCCTGCCTTCGTGCCGCCGATTCCGCCGAACCTGATGTCGCTGCCGCTCGTCGGCCGCGTTGCCGCGGGCTCGCCCATCCTTGCCCAGGAACACGTCGAAGCAACCTACTCCGTCGACCCGGCCATGTTCTCGAGCAAGCCCGACTTCCTGCTGAAGGTCAAGGGCTGGTCGATGCGCGACGCGGGCATCTGCGACGGCGACTTCCTCGCCGTCAAGAAGGTCGACAACGCGAAGAACGGCCAGATCGTCGTCGCCCGCATCGGCGACGAAGTGACGGTGAAGCGCTACCGCAAGACCGGTTCCACGATCGAACTGCTGCCGGAAAACCCGGATTTTTCCGTGATCACCGTCGATCCGCAGACCGACGAGTTCGCGCTGGAAGGCCTGGCGGTCGGGCTGATGCGGTCCTGGCACTGATATCGGGGCCGGACAGCCGTTCGGCCACGTCTCGTCACGCGTTGCCCTGCAGCGGCGCGTCGACGATGTTGCGTCGATGTGACGCGACGTTTTCTCCTCTCCCCTCCCGCGCCCTGGATACCGTCGCTTTGCGTTGTCGCGGTTGTCGGTTAGTTGCAAATTAAGGCAGAACAAAGCGGCCGTCGCGGCCGCCCTGCTCAAGCCCGCTTATTTGCCATCATCCGGCGGCGGTGCATTCTTGACCATCTCGTTGTGCTCCTTGACGTAGGCCTCGGTACCCGCACGCCACGCGTCGAAGTCCGCGATGACCAGCCGGCCCGCCACTTTCGTGTCTTCCGCCAGGCGATCGCCGACTTCCTTCAGGTGGGCGTTCGCCTTCTCCGTCTCGTCCTTCGTCAACAGCTTGGCGATGTCCTCGGGGATCCGCTTCGTGAGCGGCAGCGACGCGTTCAGCTGTTTCACCCAGCGGTTATGGCACGCCTCCCAATCCTTCATCTTGCCGCTGTAATAGTCGATTTCCTCGTTGACCTTGGACATGGCCGGGAAGCGCGGCGCCGGGCAGCGGTACTCGTTCGTGCGCAAATCGGAGCCGTCGTATTTCGCGATCCAGTAGTCGAGGTCGGCACGGCGCGCCTCGCGCTGCTTCATGAGCTCGAGCGAGGCGATGGCGACGGCATTGCCCTTCGCAGCCGCCTTCTGGAACCATTGCGCGGCCTTGTCCATGTCGACACTGCCCGCCTCGCCGTAGAAATACATTTCGCCCAGGTGCTGCTGGGCCATCACGTTGCCGGCGTTCGCCAGCTTCGTGTATTTCGCCAGCGCTTCCGGATACGATTTCTTCGCGAATAGCGCGTCCGCCTCGGCGAGCTCGGCGGCGGCATTTGCGGGCGATGCTGCAGCCGGCTTCGCGGCCGTACCTTTCGCAGGGGATTTGGCGCCGGGCTCGGCGGCGATTGCGACACCGCCGCACAGCAGTGCGGCGCAAAACAGGGCAGTCTTCATGGGGCGTGCAGTCTACGAATCGGTGATTGGGAACAGGACGATCATAACCGCAGCGCCCTGCCCGCTCAACCGTTCAGTGCATCGCCGAAATCGGCCAGCAGGTCGGCCGTATCCTCGATACCCACCGACACGCGGATCAGCGACTCCGCGATGCCCATGCTGGCGCGGCGTTCCGGGCCCATCTCGAAGAAGATCGTGTGCGCGACCGGGATGACGAGCGTGCGCGTATCGCCCAGGTTCGAGGCCGGGATGGCGACCTTCAGGCGGTTCAGGTAGTCGAAGCAGTCGATGCCTTCCTTCAGCTCGAAGCTGAACAGCGAGCCGTAGGCGCGGAACTGCTCGGACGCCAGCTTGTGCTGCGGATGCGACGCCAGGCCCGGGTAATGGACGGCCGCCACGCGCTCGTCGGCTTCCAGCATTTGCGCCAGCGCCAGCGCGTTGGCGCTGGTGCGCTCCATGCGCAGCGCGAGCGTCTCGGCGCCGACGGCGATGTGATGCGCCGCTTCCGGCGCCAGCGACGCGCCGAAGTCGCGCAGCGCTTTCGCGCGCAGCTGCGCCATGCCCTGTGCGGCCGGCGGCTGGCGGCGGAAGTTGTCGGCGATGTTCGGGTAGGCGGACCAGTCGAACAGGCCCGTGTCCGTCAGCGCGCCGCCCAGCGCCATGCCGTGGCCGCCGATCGACTTCGTCAGCGAGTTCACGACGAGGCCCGCGCCGACCGCCTTCGGACGGAACAAATAGGGCGTCGTCATCGTGTTGTCGACGACGTACAGGATGCCGCGCGCGCGGCATAACTCGCCGATGCGGGCCAGGTCGGCGATCTGCGTGCGCGGATTGGCGATCGTCTCGACGAACACGAGGCGCGTGTTCGGCTTCAGCGCCGCTTCGACATTGGCGACATCGGTCGCATCCACGAACGACACCTCGGTGCCCTGCGCCGCCACCGTGTTCCACAGGCTGTTGGTATTCCCGAACAGGAACGAGGACGACACGACGTGGTCGCCCGCGCGCAGCAGCGCCTGCGCGAGCGCGCCGATCGCGGCCATGCCGGTGCCGAAGCACAGCGAGGCCACGCCGTCTTCCATCTTGCTGATCTTGTCTTCCAGCGCGCTGACGGTCGGGTTGCCCTGGCGGCCGTAGCGGAAGCCCGGTTCCTTGCCCTGGAAGACGGACGCGAGCTGGCGCGCGTCCGTGTAGCCGAAGGCGACCGACGTGTGGATCGGTTTATGGAGGGAGTTCTGCTCGATCGGCTTGCGACGGTCGTTGTGCAGGACGGTGGTGGTGAAGCCGTAGTTGGGTTTGTCGCTCATGGTCTTTTGAATGATGCGCCGTGCGACGTAGGGTGGGCACATGGGTGCCCACCCTACGGGAAACGGTTATTCCGCCGCGACGGGCGGGTTCAGGTTCAGCTGCGTGCGCACGATGTCTTCCTGCGACTTGCCCGACGACTTGTGGCGCACGTGCTCCAGCTGGTCGAGGTAGGCCGGCGTGACGTCGCCCGTGATGTAGACGCCGTCGAAGCACGACGCTTCCACGCTCGTCAGGGCCGGGTTGACGTCGGAGATCGACTTCTTCAGCGCATCCAGGTCCTGGTAGACGAGGCGGTCGGCCGTGATCTCGCGGCACACTTCCTCGACCGTGCGGCCGTGGGCGATCAGCTCGTCGCGCGTCGGCATGTCGATGCCGTACACGTTCGGGTACAGCACCGGCGGCGCGGCGGAGGCGAAGAA
>CBIHRX010000434.1:0-4643 GCA_966212555.1 uncultured Massilia sp. | reverse complement strand
TGATCGACGAGATCGACAAGGCCGACATCGAGTTCCCGAACGACCTGCTGCGCGAACTGGACCGCATGGAGTTCTACGTGTACGAGACGCGCGAGATGGTCGTGGCGAAGCACCGCCCCCTCGTCATCATCACGTCGAACAACGAGAAGGACTTGCCGGACGCCTTCCTGCGCCGCTGCTTCTTCCACTACTTCAAATTCCCGGACCGGGACACGATGGCGGAAATCGTCAAGGTCCACTATCCGACGCTGAAGGCCGACCTGCTGTCCGCCGCGCTGCAGGGTTTTTATGAGTTGCGCGACGTCCCGGGCCTCAAGAAGAAGCCGTCGACGTCGGAATTCCTCGACTGGCTGAAGCTCCTGCTGGCCGAGGACATCCCGGCCGAGATCCTGCGCAGCCAGGACGGCAAGACGGTCGTGCCGCCGCTGGCCGGCGCCCTGCTGAAGAACGAGCAGGACGTCACGCTGTTCGAGCGCCTGGTGGCGATGGCGAGACACAACCGATGATCCACGTCGACCCCGTCACCCTCGAATTCAACGGCGTGCGCCTGGAGCCGCTCGGGCTGCACCACCTGGACGGCCTGCGCGCGGCAGCCGCCGACGGCGAGCTGTGGAACCTGCGCATCACGTCCGTGCCGGAGCCGCAGGACACGGAAGCGTACATCCGCACGGCGCTGGAGATGAACAACCGGGTCGCCTTCGCCGTCGTCGATGCGTCCAGCGACATCGTGATCGGCACGACCAGCTACCACGACATCATGCCCGCGATCGACCGCGTGGAGATCGGCTACACGTGGTACGCGAAAAGCCGTCAGCGCAGCCACGTCAACACGAGCTGCAAGCTCCTGCTGCTGTCGCACGCGTTCGACACGCTGGGCTGCGCCGTCGTCGGCCTGCGCACCGATAATTTCAATTATGCGTCGCAGGCCGCCATCGAGAGACTGGGCGCGAAGAAGGATGGCGTGATCCGGCACCATGCGCCGCGCCGCGACGGGACCGTGCGCGACACGGTCATGTACAGCATCGTGCGCGGCGAGTGGCACGAGGTGAAGTCGCACCTGCACTATCGGCTGGCGCGCCACGCGGAGTAAAGCGCGATGCTGATCGACTTCTTCTTCACCCTGCGCGACGCGAAGGTCCCCGTCACGATCAAGGAATTCCTCACGCTGCTGGAAGCGCTGCAGAAGCAGGTGATCGCGCCCTCGCTCGACGAGTTTTATTATCTCGCGCGCCTGACGCTGGTGAAGGACGAAGCCCATTTCGACAAGTTCGACCGTGCGTTCGGTGCCTTCTTCAAGGGCATCGAGACCGTGTTCGATACCAAAGCGGACATCCCGCTCGACTGGCTGATCAAGCGTCTCGAACGCGAGCTGACGCCCGAGCAGAAGGCGCAGTTGCAGAAGCTCGGCTACGACAAGCTGATGGACCGCCTGCAAGAACTGTTGAAGGAACAGAAGGAGCGCCACGAAGGCGGCAACAAGTGGATCGGCACGGGCGGCACGTCCCCGTTCGGCAACGGCGGCACGAATCCGGAAGGTATCCGGATTGGCGGCAAAGGGGGTAATCGCAGCGCCGTCAAAGTGTGGGACCAACGCACCTACCGCGACTACGACAGCGAGCGCGAACTGGGCATCCGCAATATCAAGGTCGCGCTGCGCCGCCTGCGCCGCTTCGCGCGCCAGGGCGCGCCCGACGAGCTGGCGCTGGACGAGACGATCCGCTCCACCGCCAACAACGCCGGCTGGCTCGACATCAAAATGCAGCCGGAGCGCCGCAACCGCATCAAGGTGCTGATGCTGCTGGACGTGGGCGGCACGATGGACGACCACATCGAGCGCACGGAAGAACTGTTCTCGGCGGCGAAGGCCGAATTCAAGCACATGGAGTTCTACTATTTCCACAACTGCGTCTACGACCACCTGTGGAAGAACAACCGCCGCCGCCACGCCGAACGCTTTCCCACGTGGGACGTGCTCCGCACCTACCCGCCCGACACGCGCCTGATCTTCGTCGGCGACGCGACGATGAGTCCCTACGAGATCCTCGCGCCGGGCGGCTCCGTCGAATACGCCAACGAGGAAGCGGGCGCGGAATGGCTGGCGCGGTTCTGCCACGCCTTTCCGAAATTCGCGTGGCTGAATCCGGAGCCCGAGCACCTGTGGCAGTACCGGCAGTCGATCGCCGTCATCCGCCAGATCATGGGCAACCGCATGTTCCCCGTGACGCTCGACGGGCTCGAACGGGCGATGCGCCTCCTCAGCAAGTGACGCTTGCAAGCGTGGGCACGGGGTGCCCACCCAACGATGTGCGCATTGCCGTAGGGTGGGCCCCCCCTGCCCGCCGCCCCGTATTACGTCCGTACCGCCGCGCGCACGATCAGCAAACCGATGATGTCGATCCACAGGTGCACGAGCACCGCCGCGATCCAGCCGACGTACTGGTAGATCAGACCCAGCGCGACGCTGCCGCCGAACACCCCGGCCGCCTGCGCCAGCGTGGCGAAGTCGAACCGGCGGAAGCGGTACGCGGGCGTGTGCGTGACGACGAAGATCAGCGACGTGATCCAGATGCCCAGCAGCGGCTGCAGCGCCGCCCGGAACAGCGTCTCCTCGCCGATGGCGGCGGCGAGCGCGATCCACAGCGGATTCAGGCCGCGCAGGTCGAGGCGCGCATAGCTCGCGATCGTGTCGGTGGTCGATTTCGCCCGCGCGGTCAGGCGGAACATCACGTACGAGCCCACGGCGGCCAGCAATGCGAGACCCTGCCCGATCAGCAACTGCCACATCGGCGCCATCGGGCCGCCGAACGCGGCGAGCGGATCGCGCTGGCCGAACCAGATGATGGGCGCGGCCAGCAGGCAGAACATCAGGCACGTGAGCACCTGGGCCGTGAGGCGGATCGGGGGACGAGCTGTCGGGGCGGGGATCGATTGGGTCATGCGGCATTCTACCTTCCGCAATTCCTACATGTAATCGTGCGCACATATCCCTCTTGTAGAATCGGCGCCAGGTCGTAACATTTTGACAAAGGAGCGGGCATGCAAGAATTCCTGTCTGTCCTGACCAGCCTCGCCTGGCCCTTCGCGATCACGCTGGCCTGGCTGGTCGGCGAATTCGGGCAGCGCTGGACGGGCCTGCCGCGCATCAGCTTCTATGGCCTCGTCGGCTTCATCCTGGCCGCGCCCCAGCTGGGCGTGCTGCCGCTGCCGCCGTCGGGAGGCGGCACGACCTTGCTGCTCGCCGACGTCGGGTTCGGGCTGATCCTGTTCGAGCTGGGATACCGCATCAACCTGCGCTGGCTGCGCACGAATCCGTGGATCGGCGTCACGGGCCTCGTCGAAGCGGGCCTGACGTTCGTCGGCGTCTACCTCGTCGCGCATGCGTTCGGCGCGGCGCTGATCGACCGGCTGATGCTCGCGTCGCTGTCGATGGCGACGTCGCCCGCGACCGTCGTCCGCGTGATCAACGAACAGAAAAGCTCCGGCCAGGTGACGGAACGGGCGCTGCACCTGTGCGCGCTGAACTGCGTGCTGGCCGTGTTCGCGTTCAACGCCACCGTCGGCCTGTGGATCTTCCGCACGTTCGAGGACGTCGGCGACGCGCTGTGGAACAGCCTCGTCGTGCTGGGCGTCTCGGCCTTCACGGGTGCCGTGTTCGGGCTCGTCGTGCCGGGCGTGCTGCGCCTGCTGGGCAAGCTGGCGCAGGATGCCACCGTCGCCTTCGCGCTGGCCGTCATCCTGCTCGTGGCGATCACGTATGCACTGGGCCTGTCGCCCGTCGTCGCGGCGCTCGCGTTCGGGCTGACGGCGCGCCACCGCCGCGTCGCGTTCAGCCAGGCGCAGCGCAATTTCGGCGCGCTGGGCGAGCTGCTGACCGTCGTGCTGTTCGTGTTCGCCGCGTCCACGCTGGACTGGCGCCGGGTGTGGGCCGGGGCGGCGCTTGCCGTCGCCCTCGTGCTCGTGCGCCTGCTCGCCAAGACGGCCGGCGTGACCGCGTTCGCGCATTGGTCCGGCATTTCTTGGCGCAAGGGTGCGCTGACGGGCGTGGCGCTGATGCCGTTGTCCGTGTTCGTGATCCTCCTGATCGAGCATGCGCGCCATGCGGGCGTGCAGGTCGTCGAGGAATTGCGGGCCGTGGCCGCCGTCACGATGCTGCTCGAAGTATTCGGTCCCATCATCCTGCAGCGCGCCCTCGTGTGGGCGCGCGAAGCGCCGGAGGTCAACCATGCCGCTTGAACCCTTCGCCACCTCGCAGCCGCTGACGTTCGGCGTGGAGCTGGAGCTGCAGCTCGTCAGCCTGTCCGACTTCGACCTCACGCCCGCCAGCCCGGACCTGATGCACCTGCTGAAGCGCAAGCCGTTCCCCGGCAACGTCACGCCCGAGATCACGGAGAGCATGATCGAGATAAATTCGAGCGTGCAGACGGACTACCGCACGCTGCTGGCCGAACTGATCGAGATCCGCGATACCCTGGTCGCCGCCAGCGACGTGCTGAACATCGGCATCGCCGGCGGCGGCACGCATCCTTTCCAGCACTGGTCCGAGCAGCGCATCTCGGCCAAGCCGCGCTACCAGGAATTGTCGGCGCTGTACGGCTACCTGGCCAAGCAGTTCACCGTGTTCGGCCAGCACGTGCACATCGGCT
>CBIHRX010000433.1:0-4696 GCA_966212555.1 uncultured Massilia sp. | reverse complement strand
CCCTTACCCGCGGCGGGCGTGGGCGGGGGCAGCGACTGTTTCCTCGGGGGGGGGGGGGGGCGCGCCGGGGCCCCCCCCCCCCCGGCGGTGCAGCGCGGGCTGCAGGTCGCGGCGGCTTGACCGCCGGCGCCGCACCCGTACCGCTCATTCACATCGAAGGAAGCACATGAACACTCCATATTCCCTGCCGACGAGGGCGCGCACGCTGATCATCGCATGTGCGGCGGCGGGCCTGGCAGCCGCCGCGCTGGCAGGCCGCAGCGATGCCGCCGGCAAGGCCGTGCCGGCCGCCGCCGGCGCGGGGCAGCCGCCGGTGTCGGCGGCGGCCGTGATCGAAAAAGCCGTCGCCGAGACCCAGGAATTTTCCGGACGTCTCGAAGCGGTCGACGTGGTCGCGATCCGTCCCCGCGTCAGCGGTTTCATTACGGCCGTGCACCTGAAGCCCGGCGGCAAAGTCAGGAAAGGCGACGTGTTGTTCGAGATCGACCCGCGGCCGTTCCAGGCCGAAGCCGAGCGCGCCGTGGCGGCCGCCAACGCCGCGCGTGCGCGCGCCGACCTGGCGCGGCTGGAACTGGCGCGCGCCGAGAAACTGCTGGGCGATAAAGCCATCGCCCAGCGCGAGTTCGACGAGCGTGCCGCCGCCCAGAAGGAGCTCGACGCCAGCGCGCGTGCCGCCACGGCGCAGGCCGATGCGGCGCGGCTGAACCTGTCCTACACCCACGTGATCGCGCCCATCGATGGCCGCGTGTCGAAGGCCGAAATCACGGTCGGCAACCTGGTCGATCCGAGCGCCGTGCTGACATCGGTGGTGTCGCTGGACCGCATCTACGCCAGCTTCGACGGCGACGAGGCCACCTATTTGCGCGTGGCGCGGCAGGCGCACGGCGGCGCCCCCGTCGCGGTGCGCGTCGGCCTGGCCAACGAAGACGGCTTCCCGCACGAGGGCAGGCTCGAGTTCGTCGACAACCAGCTCGACGCCCGAACGGGCAGCGTGCGCCTGCGCGCCGTATTCGCCAACGACGACCACGCGCTGGCGCCCGGCCTGTTCGCGCGGGTGCAGATCGGCGGCGGCGACAAGCGCCCGTCCCTGCTCATCGCCGACCGTGCCGTCGGGACCGACCAGAACTACAAGTTCGTGTACGTGGTCGACGCACAGGGCAAGGCCGAACGGCGCGAAGTCACCCTCGGCCCGGTCGCCGATGGACTGCGCGTCGTGCGCGCCGGCCTGAAACCGGGCGAAAAGATCATCGTGAATGGCTTGCAGCGCGTGAAAGGGGGGCAGCCGGTCCAGGCCGAAACGGTGCCGATGCTGGCGCGCGCGGGCAAGCCCGGGGACACGCAGGTGGCGCTTGCCGGCGCCGGCCCGAAGGAATGAGACCATGAACTTCTCACGCTTTTTCGTCGACAAGCCGATCTTCGCGGCCGTCCTGTCGGTGCTGGTCTTCGTGGCCGGCCTCGGCGCGATCTTCGTGCTGCCGATCTCGGAATACCCGAACGTGCAGCCGCCATCGGTGGTCGTGCGCGCCCAATACCCCGGCGCCAATCCGAAGGTCATCGCGGAAACCGTCGCCACCCCGCTGGAACAGGAAATCAACGGGGTCGAGAACATGTTGTACATGACGTCGCAGAACACGTCGGACGGCGCGCTGCTGCTGACCGTGACCTTCAAGATCGGCACCGACGTCGAGCAGGCCGAGACCCAGGTCCAGAACCGCGTGCAGCGCGCGCTGCCGCACCTGCCCGAGGAGGTGCGGCAGATCGGCGTCACCACGCTCAAGACCTCGCCGACAGTCACCCTGGTGGTCCACCTGATCTCGCCGGACGGCCGCTATGACGACCTGTACCTGCGCAACTACGCCGTCCTGCACGTCAAGGACGAGCTGGCACGCCTCACCGGCATGGGCGAGGTGACGATGTTCGGCTCGGGCGACTACGCGATGCGCGTCTGGCTCGATCCGCAGAAGGTCGCCGCGCGCGGCCTCGTCGCCGGCGACGTCGTGGCCGCGATCCGCGAGCAGAACGTCCAGGTCGCGGCCGGCGTGATCGGTCAGGGCCCGGCCAGGGACGCCGATTTCCAGCTCACCGTGAACACCCAGGGCCGGCTCAAGACCATCGAGGAATTCGGCGGCATCGTCGTCAAGACGAATCCGGACGGCGCAACCACCCTGCTGAAGGACGTGGCGCGCCTGGAGCTGGGCTCGAACTCGTACGCGCTGCATTCCCTGCTCAACAACAAGCCGGCGGTCGGGCTGCCGATCCGGGAGGCGCCCAACGCCAATTCGCTGCAGCTCTCGAGCGACGTGCGCGCCACGATGGAACGGCTGGCCAAGGATTTCCCCGAAGGCGTCGAATACCGCATCGCTTACGACCCCACCCAGTTCGTGCGCGAGTCGATCCGGTCGGTCATCCATACCCTCGTCGAGGCGATCGTGCTGGTGGCGATCGTGGTGATCGTGTTCCTGCAGACCTGGCGCGCCTCGGTGATTCCGCTGCTGGCCGTGCCGGTGTCGGTGGTGGGCACGTTCGCCGCGATGCTGCTGTTCGGCTTCTCGATCAACACGCTGTCGCTGTTCGGCCTCGTGCTGGCGATCGGCATCGTGGTCGACGACGCCATCGTGGTCGTCGAGAACGTCGAACGCAACATCGCCGGCGGCCTGGCGCCGCGCGACGCCACGATCCTGGCGATGCAGGAGGTCAGCGGCCCGATCGTGGCCATCGCGCTGGTGCTGTGCGCCGTGTTCGTGCCGATCGCGTTCGTCTCGGGCCTGACCGGCCAGTTCTACCGCCAGTTCGCGCTGACCATCGCGATTTCGACCGTGATCTCCGCATTCAGCTCGCTGACCCTGGCGCCCGCGCTGTCGGCCGCCCTGTTGCGCGGCCACGATGCGCCGAAGGACGGCCTGACCCGCATGATCGACCAGCTGTTCGGCCGCTTCTTCGTCGCCTTCAACCGGTTCTTCGGCCGCGCTTCGCGCCGCTACGAAGGCGGCGTGCAAAGTGTCTTGCGCCGCAAGAGCGCGGCCCTGGGCGTCTACCTGGCACTTGCCGTGGCCGGCGTGTTCATGTTCAGGGCCGTGCCGCCCGGCTTCGTGCCGGGCCAGGACAAGGGCTACCTGATCGGATTTGCCCAGCTGCCGGACGCGGCGTCGCTGGACCGCACGGACGCCGTGATCCGCACGATGTCGGACATCGCGAGGGACATCCCGGGCGTCGCGGACTCGGTCGCGTTTCCCGGCCTGTCGATCAACGGCTTTACCAATGCGCCGAACGCCGGCATCGTGTTCACCGCGCTCGCACCGGCAGACCAGCGGCGCGACAAGGCGCAGAGCGCCGAGGCGATTGCCGCCGAGATCAACACGCGGATGAAAGGGATCCAGGACGCCTTCGTGCTCGTGTTGCCGCCGCCGCCCGTCAGCGGCCTGGGCACGACCGGCGGTTTCAAGATGATGATCGAGGACCGCGGCAATCTCGGCTACGACGCCCTGTACGACGCGGTCAAGGCGATGCAGGAGAAGGCGGCCAACGATCCGCGGCTGAAAGGCGTGTTCACGAGCTACCAGATCAACGTGCCCCAGTTGTTCGCCGACATCGATCGCGTCAAGGCCAAGCAGCTGGGTGTTCCGCTGGCCGGGATCAACCAGGCGTTGCAGGTCAACCTCGGCTCGGTGTACGTGAACGACTTCAACCAGTTCGGACGGACGTACCAGGTGCGCGTGCAGGCGGACGCGCAGTTCCGGTCGCAGCGCGAACAGGTCGCCCAGCTCAAGGTCCGCAACGACAAGGGCGAGATGATCCCGCTGTCGTCGCTCATGACGGTGAAGGACACCTACGGCCCGGACCGCGTCCAGCGCTACAACAACTACGTCGCCGCCGAGTTGAACGGCGGCCCGGCGCCGGGGGTGTCGTCCGGCCAGGCCCAGGCGCTCATGGAGCGGATCGCCGGAGAGACTCTGCCGAAAGGCATGGCCTACGAGTGGACCGACCTGACATACCAGGACATCCTGGCCGGTAACACCATGCTGTACGTGTTCCCGCTGTGCGTACTGCTCGTATTCCTCGTACTGGCGGCCCAGTACGAAAGCTGGACCCTGCCGCTGGCCGTGATCCTGATCGTGCCGATGTCGATCCTGTGCGCGCTGGTCGGCGTGAAACTCAGCGGCGGCGACAACAACATCTTCACCCAGATCGCACTGTTCGTCCTGGTCGGACTCGCGTCGAAGAACGCCATCCTGATCGTGGAATTCGCGCTCGAGCTGGAACACCGCGGCCATACGATCGTCGAGGCCGCGCTGGAAGCCTGCCGCTTGCGCCTGCGTCCGATCCTGATGACGTCGATCGCGTTCATCATGGGCGTCGTGCCGCTCGTGCTGTCGCACGGCGCCGGTGCCGAGATGCGCCATGCGATGGGCGTCGCCGTGTTCGCCGGCATGCTGGGCGTGACATTCTTCGGCCTGTTCCTCACGCCGGTGTTCTACGTCCTGCTGCGCACCCTGGCGCCACGGCGAGGCGCCAGGGCTTCGGCCGTCGCTCCGGTCGTGACCGAGGCCGAAGGGGTCCATTGACATGAAAGCGACGACAGCCAGAGGTATCGCTCCCTTCGCGGCCGCGCTTGTGCTGGCGGCCTGCGGTGCACCCGTGTTCCAGCAGCCCGCGCTCGACACGCCGTCCGCTTTCAAGGAAGCGCAGGGCCGTCCCG
>CBIHRX010000432.1:0-4704 GCA_966212555.1 uncultured Massilia sp. | reverse complement strand
CCGTTATTCCAGCGTCTCGATGATGTGCGACATGTTCGTATAGATGCACAGCTCGCCTGCGATGGTCAGCGCTTTCTTGACCACGTCCGCCGGGGCGAGATCCGTATTTTCCTGCAAGGCCTTGGCGGCCGACTGGGCGTAGATGCCGCCCGAGCCGATCGCGCCGATGCCGTCTTCCGGTTCGAGCACGTCGCCGTTGCCGGTGATGATCAGGGTCTTTTCGCGGTCGGCCACCAGCAGCATGGCCTCCAGGCGGCGCAGCACGCGGTCGGTGCGCCAGTCCTTGGCCAGTTCGACCGAGGCGCGCAGCAGGTTGCCCTGGTGTTTTTCCAGTTTCGCTTCGAAGCGGTCGAGCAGGGTGAAGGCGTCGGCCGTGCCGCCGGCAAAGCCGCACAGCACCTTGTTCTGGTAGAGCTTGCGCACCTTGCGCGCCGAGCCCTTCATGACGACGTTGCCCAGGGTGACTTGTCCGTCGCCGCCGAGCGCGACCTGGTTGCCGCGCCGTACGCTGACGATCGTCGTGCCGTGAAATTGTTCCATATTTGCCTCGTGGTTGATCTGCTCACCGCAAGTGGGGGTGCGATATGAAATTGCAAGACTGAACCGTATCCGGGGGAAGGCACCCGCCGCTGTCAGTACTTGTGGGCGTACAGGCGGACCTGGTCGCCGACGCCGAGCAGGCGCAGCAAAGCGGCGACGAGGTGGTTCAGGTCGCGCAGCACGACCTCGCGCCCGTCCTGGGCCAGCGTGCGCAGATGCGTGGCGAGGGCGTTCGCGGCCGCGTAATCGATGCGTGCGAGCCGGGAGCCGTCCAGCACGAGGACCGGGTGGAGCGCCGCGTGGCCGGCGATGGCGGCCAGCAGCGGCGCGCTGTCGCCGCGGATCGTGGCCGGCAGGAGAAAGCGGTCGCCCGCCGTCGCCGGACCGGCGGCGAGGCTCACGGCGGTGCACGTCGGTGCCTCGAACGACGGCGGCGACACTTCGAAGGTGACGCAATAATCCATCGCGGTTTCCTCGAAATCCTTTTCGCGGTTCGTCAGCAGCAGCAATTCCAGCAGCAGCAGCCAGGGCGCGGCGCCGGCGCCGCGGTCGCCGATCGCCAGCATCGGGCGCAGCACCGCGACGAGGTGGTCGGCACCCGCCAGCACCAGTTCGCGTCCCGCCTTGCGCAGGGCTTGCAGCGCGTCCAGCAGCAGGGCGCAACCCGGCGCCGTCACCGCGGTGATCGCCTGGAATTCGAACCGGACCAGCGGACCGGGCGCGTCTGCACGGGCGAGCTGCGCGCGGACGAGCGGACCGTCGTCCAGGCGGCCGGACAGGGTCGCCGTCGGGATCGCCCCGGCAAACTGGTGGCCGGGCGCGTGCGGCGTGGCCGCGACGGCGTGATACGTGGGCGGCGACGTCTCGAACCGGCTGGCGTAGTCGATCGCAATGCTTTCGAACTCGTGTTCGAGACCCATGATCTGGAACAGGTCGAACAGCATCCACCACGGCAGGCGCTCGCCGCCCTGGTCGTGCACGCTGGTGCGCAGCAGCAGGGCGGCCGCCTCGAGCTGGTCGTTGGCATACAGGATCGCCGCTTCCTCGACGATCGGCGCGCTGGACGGGGTGGCGGCCGCATCCGGCATGTCATCCTGGCCCGGCAGGGTGTCCGTCTCCGGGTCATGCGGCGGCGCGCCGGCCGCCGCCGGAGGGCGCCGGTTGCCGGCCCAGGCATCGTCGTCGAAGATGGCGGAGGTCATCTCCAGTTCGATCGCGTCGATCTTGGCCGCGGTGGCGCGGGCGATCTCACGCTGGCGTTCGCGTTCCGCCTCGGTATCGAGCGCCAGCCGTGTGACGGGGCCGGCCGCGAGCGGGTTGTCCGGGCGTGGACGGGCATCCGCACCCGCAAGCGGTGCGTCGCCTTTTTTCTTCAGGAAATCGAAGAGCCCCATCCCGTCCTTGTCTGCCATCGTTGCCGGTCGAGACATTAGCATGGCGGCGCGGACGGCGTAGTGCGCACGCCTGAGCTGCGTCAACGCGTCGGCGATCCTGCAAGTGTATCTGATAGGAAATAATTCGTGCGCACGAACCCAGAGCCAATACCGGCCCCAAAAACAAAAAAGCATGCGACGGGCGCATGCTTTTTCATCGAAGCGTACGACGATCAGTCACCGTACAGTTTCTGCTTCAGCTCGCGGCGCTGCTGGGCTTCCAGCGACAAGGTCGCGGTCGGACGGGCGATCAGGCGGGGGATGCCGATCGGTTCGCCGGTTTCCTCGCACCAGCCGTATTCGCCGGACTCGATCGACGCCAGCGATTGCTGGACCTTCTTGAGCAGCTTGCGCTCGCGGTCGCGGGTACGCAGTTCCAGCGCGTGCTCTTCCTCGATGGTGGCACGGTCGGCCGGATCGGGAACGAGTACCGTTTCGCGCAGGTGTTCCGTCGTCTCGCCGGCGTTTTTCAGCAGTTCCTTTTCGAGCTCCTGCAGGCGGTTCTTGAAGAACGCCAGCTGGGCCGGGTTCATGTAGTCGTCGTCGCTCATGGCCCGAATTTCTTCTTCCGTCAGGAGGCGTTCTTCGGGCTGCGCAACGGTATTCGGTTTCGTTGTTTTAGTCATGACTTCACTTACCTTTGATACGACAGAGTTTCCATTTTAGCAGCTAACTCAGCGGCCACCATTGCTTCGGTGTGCGTGCCAGCTGCCATGAGAGCACCATAGAACCGGAGTAGTTTATACCAAACACTGTTCCAATCCGCGAATAAAGACATCTTTCGGTAAATTTTTACCAATAAACACCATCTTGCTGCCGCGCGGTTCGCCATCCGCCCACTTTGCACCGAGGTCGCTGCCCATGATTTGATGCACGCCTTGGAAGACGACCTTGCGATCCGCGCCCGCCATCGCCAGCACACCCTTGTAACGCAGCATGTTCGGTCCGAACACTTGGACCATGCTGCCGAGGAATTGATCCAGACGTTCGGGGTCGAATGCGCGCTCGCTCTTGAACACGAACGCGGCGATGTCGTCGCTGTGGTGGCCATGATGGTGATCGTGGCTGTGGTCGCAGGCTTCCGTGTGCACGTGATCATGGTCGTGGTCGTGACCATGCTCGTGCGCTTCTTCCGTCGTGAGGAAGGCGGGGTCCAGCTCCAGCTTGTCGTTCAGGTTGAAGCCGCGCAGGTCGAGCACGTCGCTGATCGGGGCGCGGCCGAAATCCGACGTGCTGATCGGTGCGCGCGGATTGATGCGGCGGATGCGCGCCTTGAGTTCCTCGACGGCGGCGCCATCCACGAGGTCGGTCTTGGACAGCAGGATCTTGTCGGCGAAACCGACCTGGCGCTGGGCTTCCTCGTGGCGGTCCAGCTGGTCCATGGCGTGGCGCGCGTCCACGACGGTGACGACGGCGTCGAGCAGGTAGTGCGCGCCGACTTCCTCGTCGACGAAGAACGTCTGCGCCACCGGGCCCGGATTGGCGAGGCCCGTCGTCTCGATGACGATGCGGTCGAAGTGGATCTCGCCGGCTTCGCGCTTGCGCGCCAGGTTCGTCAGGGCGACGATCAGGTCGCCGCGCACGGTGCAGCAGATGCAGCCATTGTTCATTTCGACGATCTGCTCGCTCGAGTCCTGCACGAGGATTTCGTTGTCGATGTTTTCCTGGCCAAATTCGTTTTCGATGACGGCGATGCGCAGGCCGTGCTCCTCCTGCAGTATGCGGTTGAGCAACGTGGTTTTGCCGGCGCCGAGGAAGCCGGTCAGGATGGTGCTTGGGATCAATTCCATATGTCGCTGTCCAATGGTGTGCGCCGTTGCGGCCGCAGGGAATCGGAAGATTATGCCGGAATTTGCGAATCGTCACCACCCGGCATGCCGTGCCTGCCTGCACTGGCGCTCTTACTTTCGCTTTGCGCGCGGATGGGCCCGGTCGTAGACGGCGGCCAGGTGCTGGAAGTCGAGCGACGTATAGATCTGGGTCGAGGTGATGCTGGCGTGGCCCAGCAGTTCCTGGACGGCGCGCAGGTCGCCCGAGGATTGCAGCACGTGCGAAGCGAACGAGTGGCGCAGCACGTGCGGGTGCACGTGGACCGGCATGCCGGCCTTTTGCGCATGGGCTTTCAGGCGGTATTGCACGACGCGCGGGCTGATGCGCGTGTCGCGCGCCGACAGGAACAGGGCAGAACTGCCGTCGCGCGCCGGCGGACGCACCGCGAGCCACGCTTCGAGCGCCGCGCGCGCCGGTCCGCCGACGGGTACCCGGCGCATCTTGTTGCCCTTGCCGGTGACGACCACTTCCTGCGCTTCCAGTTCCAGCCAGCCGAGCGAAGCCGGCCGGCCCTCCCGGGCGGGGACGTGGTGCACGTCGAGCCCGGCCAGTTCGGAGACCCGCAGGCCGCTCGAGTACAGCAGTTCGAACATGGCGCGGTCGCACAGCTCGGCCGGTTCCGGGTGGCCGGACGTCGTCTTTTCCATGAGCTGGACCGCATCGTCGACGGCCAGTGCCTTCGGCAGCCGCTTGGGACGGCGCGGCGCGCGCACGCCGTCGGCCGGGTTGGCGGCCAGCGGGACCTGGCGTGACAGCCAGTCGAAGAAGCCGCGCCAGCCGGACAGCTTGCGCGCGATCGATGCGGCGCTCTGTCCCTCGGCGTGCAGTTTCGCCGTGACGCGGCGGATGTCGAAGTGGGTCAATGCCGCCCAGTCGGCATGGCCGGTGAGCCGGGCCAGTT
>CBIHRX010000431.1:0-4708 GCA_966212555.1 uncultured Massilia sp. | reverse complement strand
AGACGTCCGACAACCGCCTGAAGCTGGAGATCCCGAGCGACGTGTCGTTCGACACGAACCGCTCCGACATCAAGCCGAACTTCCGCCCGATCCTCGACCGCTTCGCCCAGACGCTGAACGAGAACCCGGCCACCAACGTGACCATCATCGGCCACACGGACAACACGGGCGGCGACCAGATCAACCAGCCGCTGTCGCTGGACCGCGCCGCCCACACGCGCGACTACCTGACGGCGCGCGGCATCAATCCGGCCCGCATCACGGTGGAAGGCCGCGCCGCACGCGAACCGATCGCCAACAACGACGATCCGGCGGGCCGCGCGCGCAACCGCCGCGTCGAGATCTTCGTCAGCGAGCCGGCCCGCCAGGGCTGACCCGACGGCGCGCCGATGCGCGCCCGTTCCCACGCGCACGGTGTATCCTCGGGCAAGGCCAACCACAGGAGATGCCATGACCCGCGACACCGTGCGCATCGTCCGCGAGGAAATCCTCTCGGACCATTATCTGCCCCTCAAGAACGTCACCTATGCCCAGCGTCGCCAGGACGGCGAGCTGCAGGTCCAGTCGCGCGAAGTCTACGACTGCGCGGACGGCGCCGCCGTGCTGCTGTACAACCGCGCCCACCGGTCGGTCGTGCTGACGCGCCAGTTCCGCATCGGCGCTCGCCTCGCCGGCCACGATGGCTGGTTGCTCGAAGCGGCCGCCGGCATGCTGGACGGCGCCGACCCGGCCGAACGCGCCAGGGCCGAAGCGCGCGAAGAAACCGGCTACGCCATCGACCACGTGCAGCCCGCGCTGCAGCTGTACGTCAGCCCGGCATCGACGACGGAACGCATCCACCTGTTCGTCGCGGAGTACGATCGCGCCCGGCGCTGCGACGACGGCGGCGGCAACCCGGAGGAAGGCGAAGACATCGAGGTGGTGGAACTGGATTTCGACGACGCCCTCGCGATGATCGAGACGGGCGACATCATCGATGCCAAGACCGTGCTGCTGCTCATGTACCTGGAGCGCAAGGTGCTGGGGCGGCACGGCGAAGCGTCGTGATGGGGCGCAGCGCCTCGACAATAATTGAAAGGAAGACAGAACGATGAACAAAACCATTGCACCCGCGCTCCTGCTGGCGTGCGCCTGCGCCTGCGCTGCGCTGCCGGCCGGTGCCCAGACGCTGAAACCCGGCCTGTGGTCGCTGTCGAACACGATGACCTCGAGCGACCCGCAAGTGTCGCAGGCGATGTCCGCCGTGCAGCAGCACATGGCCAACATGTCGCCCGAGCAGCGCCAGCAGATGCAGAAGATGATGCAGCAGCACGGCGTGCAGGTCGACGTCGGCGCGGGCGGCGCCCTGCAGACGAAGCTGTGCATGACGCGCGAAATGGCGGAGCGCAAGGAATTCCCCGTCCAGCAGGGCGACTGCAAGCAGACGTTCACGCAGCAATCCGCGACCCGCGGCCACATCGCATTCACCTGCACGAAGCCGAAGGTGAGCGGCGAAGGCGACCTGGTCGCGGACACCGACACGAGCTACCGCGCCCGCATGAAGATCCGGAGCGAGGAACAGGGGCGCAACCAGACCGTGGACATGGATGTCACCGGCAAATGGCTGTCGGCCGATTGCGGCAACATCCGTCCGATCTCCATCCCGCGAGCAAAGTAGTAGCCAGGCCGCGCGCCTGGCTTTTTTGTTGCCAAAAACCGGGGTCAGACCCCGGTTTTTGGCAATAGATTTTCGTCAGGTGGTTTCGGTGAAGGCGAGGTAGAGGTCGCGCGCTTGTTTCGCGACCGGGCCGGCCGGAAGTTCGCGCGCTTCGTAGCGCGTGCACGGGGCGACCTTGCCGTAGTTGCCGGTGTTGAAGATTTCGCGGGCCGTATCGAGTTCTTCCGGCTTCACCGTGCGCTCGACGACGTTCACACCGGCCTCGCCCAGCAGCGCGATCACACGGGCGCGGGTGATGCCGGCCAGGAAGGTGCCGTTCAGCGCGGGCGTGACGACTTCGCCGTCGCTCGTCACGAGGAACAGGTTCGACGTCGCGAACTCCGCCACGTTGCCGGCCGCGTCCAGCAGGACGGCGTTGTCGAAGCCGCGAGCCTTCGCGTCGCGCAGCGCGCGCGCCGTGTTGGCGTACAGCGCGGACGCCTTGGCATCGGTCGGCGCCATCGTCGGTTCGGGACGGCGCAGCGGCGACAGGCAGGCCGAGAAGCCCGCGAACGGGGGCAGCGGCGCGTCGAACAGGGTCAGCGCGAACGCGGCCGCGTCCGGCGTCGGGATCAGGAAACCTTCCGAGGCGAACACGAGCGGGCGGATGTACAGCTCCGCGTCGGCCGGAAAACGCGCGACGCCTTCGCGCACGAGCGCTTCCATCTCGTCGACGTTCAGCGGGCATTGCAGGCCCAGCTTGTCCGCCGACGCGATCACGCGCTCCAGGTGAGGACGCAGGTCCGGCAGATGGCCGCGCAGCGCACGCGCGCCATCGAAGACGGACGAGCCCAGCCAGACGCTATGGTCCATTGCACCGAACAACGGCGTATTCCCCTCGGCCCACTGGCCGTTATAGTAAGTCAGATACATATCGCCCTCCCTTTGATGACGTCAACCATCAAGTGTACCGCAGGGCTGCCCGCTCGGTTCGTCAGCGTACAGTGGCCGCCGGGTATCCACGCGTACACTGACCTTTCCAAGCCGCGATTACTCCCATGCTCTCGATCCTCGAACACCTCGACCCGGACAGCGACCGCATCGACCTGCTGGTCGACCTGGTCGACCGGCTGCGCCCGCGCCGGGCAAGCGACCACGACTACGCGCGCGCCCAGGTGCGCACGCTGACCCAGCTGCTGAAGGGTCATCCCGGCCAGGCCTGGACCCTGCGCCGCTACCTCACCCGGCTGCTCGAGACGCGCCGCCACACGAGCCTGTATTCCGACGTCGGCATCCTGTCGAACGACGGCTTCTTTACCGAGCTCAAGAAGCGCATCGCCTACCGCATCCTGCCGCCCGCCCTGGACGACCTGTACCTGTCCGACACGCTCGACCGGGTCCTGTGCCGCGAGGACGATTACCAATGGATCCGCGCCGTGCCGAACGCCGACTGGCTGGAACTGTTCGACGTGGTCGCGAACGCCGTGCCGCCAGAGGACGCGGCGGACGAATCGGCCGAGTCGTCCCGCGCGCGCAAGATTGTGCTGGCGGGCCTGCTGGACGCCATCCGGACGCTGTCGTGCCGCGTCTGCGCGCTGGGCCTGGAGCCGCGCCTGATCCACGCGCACATGGAAATCGAGGAAGTCGATTCGCCCTTCCTCATGCAGAACATCGAGGCGAATAAATATCTCGACGACTACGGGCGCCTGATGGCCGGCGAGGTCGACACGATGGAAGACGCGCGCCACCTGCTCGTCATGCTCGACCAGTGCGAGGACGTCGTGCTGAAGATCCGCCGCGGCGCCCTCGCCTCCGGCACGAGCGTCGCCCTGACGTACCTGCTGGTGGCCCTGACGCAGAGCATCGACCGCCTGAGAAAACTCCTGTTCCTCGTCGACACGAGCGGCGAGCTGCCGTCCGCGCCCACGGTGGACGTGGAAACGCTGGCGAACGAAGCGACGCCGCCCACCGAACCGCCGACGAGCCTGCGCCGTGCCGCCGCCGTCGACCTCGCGCAGGAACTGGCGGAAGCGCACAACACCAAGTACGAAGTGCGCGGCCTCCTGCGCGACAACATCGACCTGCTGGCGCGCAACGTGACGGAAAACGCGAGCCGCACGGGCGAGCACTACATCGCCGAGCGGCGCGCGGACCTGCGCGGCATGTTCGCGTCATCGGCCGGGGCCGGCATCATCATCGGCTTCATGGCGCTCATCAAGATCCTGATCTCGTACCAGCACCGGGCCCCGCTGATCGAAGCCCTGCTCTACAGCCTCAACTACGCGGCCGGCTTCATGCTCGTGCACGTGCTGCATTTCACCATCGCGACCAAGCAGCCGGCGATGACGGCCGCGCGCATCGCCGCCGCCCTGCACGATACGGCGCAACGCGGTTCCAGCAGGCGCCAGGTAGACGTCGACAGCATGGCCGCGCTCGTGAACAAGGTCTTCCGGACGCAGATCGTCGCCGTGCTGGGCAATCTCGCGACCGTGATCCCGGTCGCGTGGGCCATCGCCCTCGCCTGGTACTGGATCTTCGGCACGCACCTCGTGAACCCGGCCAAGGCCGAACACCTGATCGCGGACAGCCACCCCTGGCATTCGCTCGCGCTGCTGCACGCGGCGATCGCGGGCGTGTGGCTGTTCGTGTCGGGGCTCGTGTCGGGCTACTACGACAACAAGGCCATGTACACCCGCATGGGCCAGCGCGTGCAGCAGCTGCGCTGGCTGCGCCGGCTGCTCGGCGAGGAGCGGCGCGCCCGCTTCGCCCGCTACGTCGAGGACAACCTGGGCGGCCTGATGGGCAACTTCGTGTTCGGCGTGCTGATGGGAGTCACGGGCACCGTCGGCTTCCTCCTCGGCCTGCCGCTCGACGTGCGCCACGTGACCTTTTCGTCCGCCAACTTCGCCATCGGCTTCGTCGGCCTGGGCCAGCAAGTCGATCCCGAAACGATCGCGATCACCTTTCTCGGCATTGCCCTCATCGGCATGGTCAACCTGCTGGTGAGCTTCGGCCTGGCGCTGTGGGTGGCGCTGCGGGCGCGCAAGGTGCGCTTCCGCCACGGTTTCCGCC
>CBIHRX010000430.1:0-4762 GCA_966212555.1 uncultured Massilia sp. | reverse complement strand
GTTTTTGAAAACAATATTCCGGACACCAGTGCGCTTCCGCGGGAACGACGGTCAGACTTCGATTATCAGGTCTTCCCGGAACGCCACCTGCTCCCCCTTGTTCGCATACCCGAGCGGATTCGCGACCACGCGGCAGCGCCAGTCCGTGCCTTCGACGACGTAGTCGTTGGCGCAATGCAGGTGGCCGTGCATCCACACGTCCGCGAACGGCAGCAGGTCGTCCAGCGCGTTGCAGAACCCCGCCGTGCCGGGCGTGATCCCGTAGCGCGGGTCGGCGCTGCGCAGGCTCGGGGCGTAGTGCGTGACGGCGATCGTGGTGCCGTCGAACGGTGTCGCCAGTGCGTCGCGCAGCCAGGACTGGCAGGCGAACGACAGCTCGCGCTGGTCTTCCGCCAGCAGCGGTACGCCGTCCACCAGCGTCGTGTTCCCGGACAGGTAGTAATTGGCGGCGCGGAACGCTTTTTCGCGCTGCTTGAGCTGGCGCCCGATGTCGGTTTCGGAGACTGCCAGCGCATCGAAGTCTGCCCACAGCGTGGTCCCGATGAAGCGGACGTCGCCGAACGTGACGATCTCGCGGTCGAGCCACGTGATGTCCAGCGCGGCGCAGGTCGCGCGCAGGCGCGCCTGCGTGGCGGCGAAGTCGAGGCCGTCGAATTCGTGGTTGCCGGGGACGTACAGGACGCGCGCCGCGGCGCCCGTGCTGGCCGGGGCGAAGCGCCCGAGGCCGAAGTCGTCGGTGCCCAGGCGCGAACGGGCCTGGTAGGAACCGATGTCGCCGGCGAGGACGACGACGTCCGTGTCGGCGAAGATGGTCGGCTGGAACCCGGGGTCGCGTTCGAGGTGGAGGTCGGAGAAGAGCTGGATACGCATCCAGCAAGTATACCTGTCTTCGCGAACGGACCCCGTACGATGCGTTACTTGCCGGCCTCCTGCAGCTTCTCGCCGGCGCGTTCCAGGCCGCGGCCCGTGGCGGCCGTCGCGTCCTTCGCGCCTTCCTTCACGTTTGCAGCCGCTTCCTTCGACTCCTGGCGCACTTCGGCGCCGGCTTGCTGCATCTTGTCGCCGGCGCGGTCGGCGGCCGCCTTGACGTTCTCGTTGGCCTCGTGCGCGGCTTCCTTCGCGTTCTCGCCGGCCTGCTGGGCAGCGGCGTTGGCGTTGGCGGCGGCTTCTTTCGACTCGGCGGCCGCCTTGGCGCCCGCGTCGTCGATGGCCTTGCCGGCTTCCTGGGCCGGACCCATGCCGTCCTTGTCCTCGGCCTTGTGGCAACCGGTGACCAGCACGGCGACGGCCAGCATGATGCTTGAAATGGTGGTGGCTTTCATGATGTTCTCCAGGTTATAAGTTGTCACTTAGATTACACAATTCGGTAAAGATGCGGCGTACGATACGGTTGGACCATACAAAGGAGAAGGAAATGAGCGACATGAACACACCGAAAGAAACGGCGATCGACTTCCTGCGGTTGACCGCGCGCGGCCAGGTCGACGAGGCGTTCGCGCGTTACGCGGCGCCGGATTTCCGGCACCACAATCCGCATTTCGCGGCCGATGCGGCGACCTTGCAGGCGGCGATGAAGGACAATGCGGGACGGTTTCCGCACATGGTGTTCGAGGTGCAGCGCGCGATCGCCGACGGCCCGCTGGTGGCCGTGCATTCGCGCGCCGTGCCGGAGGAGGGAGGAAGCGAGATGGCGATCGTCCATATCCTGCGCTTCGAGGACGGACGGATCGCCGAGATGTGGGACATCGCCCAGGCGGCGCCCGTCCCGATGGCGAACCGGGACGGGATGTTCTGATCAGATGGCCCAGCCGCCCGCGTAGAACACGGCCAGTGCGACCGCGATGCTGACGGTGCCGACGTTCAGCTTGCGCCATTCGCCCGCCAGCACGCGGCCGATCACGAGGGTGCAGAAGCCCAGCATGATGCCGGTGACGATGTTGCAGGACAGGAGGATGAACACGGCGCATACGAGGCCGGCCAGCGCATCGAGCTTGTCGTCCATGTTCATGTGCGCCACGCTGCTCAGCATCAGCAGGCCGACGTACATCAGCGCCGGTGCGGTGGCGTACGACGGCACCAGGCCGGCCAGCGGCGAGAAGAAGATCAGGCCGAGGAACAGCAGGCCGACGACGACGGCGGTGAGACCGGTTTTCGCGCCGGCCGCGGTGCCGACGCCGGATTCGATGTAGGCCGCCGCCGGTGCGCCGCCCACGAGGCTCGAGAAGATGGAGCTGACCGAATCGGCCGTAAGAGCCTTGCCGCCGTTATGGATGTAGCCGCGGGCATCGACCTGGCCGGCCTGGCCGGCGACGGCGCGGATGGTGCCGGTGGCGTCGAACACGGCGGTCATCACGAGGGCCAGCACGCTGGGCAGCACGGCCATGCTCAGCGCGCCCTTGACGTCCATCGCGCCGATCAGCGACGCGTGGCCCGGGCTGCTCAGTTGCGGCCACGAGAAGATGCCGGTGAAGTGCACTTTCGGGTCGAAGGCCAGGCCCAGCGCGGAGATGGCGATCACGACGAGCAGGATGCCGCCGGGGACCTTGCGCTGTTCCAGGCCGAAGATGGCGGCCAGGCCGAGGATGCTCATCACGACCGGGAAAGACGTGATCTGGCCCAGCGCGACGGGCAGGCCCGCGCCCGCATTCTTGACGACGAGGCCGACCTCGCTGGACGCGATCATCAGCAGGAACAGGCCGATGCCGACGCCGGTGCCGTGCGCCACGCCGGCCGGGAGATTCTGCAGGATCCACGAGCGCACGCCGGTGATGGAGATCGCGGTGAACAGGACGCCCATCAGGAACACGGCGCCCAGCGCGATTGCCGGCGACAGGCCCTTGCCCAGCACGAGGCCGAACGCGGTGAAGGCGGTCAGCGAGATCGCGCAGCCGACGGCGATCGGCAGCCGCGCCCAGAATCCCATCAACAGCGAGCCGAAGGCCGCGGTCAGGCACACGGCCACGAACACGGCGCTGACGTCGAAGCCCGCCTGGCCCAGCATGCCGGGCACGACGAACACGGAATACACCATCGCGAGGAAGGTGGTGACGCCGGCCACCACTTCGGTGCGCTGCGTGCTGCCGCGCGCCGAGATCTGGAAGTACTGGTCGATCTTGCCGCTGGCGGCAGGTGGGGACGTGAAAGTCTCCGCGCGTTCGACGCGCTGGAGTTGAGGCTGTGACATGGCTGCTGCTCCTCCGTGTTATTGGCCCGATGGTCGCCGTCCGGCGCTGTTCGGGTTGTCTCGTCGTTATGAAGTAGGAAGCTTAGAGCCGAAGGTGCCCGGCGATACATGCGCCTGGTGAATATGCGCTATACGCAAATCTCTATTGCCTTTGTGAACATATTGATCGTCCCGAGTCATTTGTGTCACGACCGCGGCCTTGGTCGCATGAATGCATTTTTGTAATCCTGCATTGATTGGCAACAAACATTCTTGATGATTTCAGGACTGTAGATTGCGTGCAACGTTTACGCGCAATTCTGTACACAAGATGCCATACTGCAACACGATACTGAATTGTTTCCTCGGGCAGTGAGAAACCGATAGTTTTGCCGCCTCTCGACGGCGCTAGCATGGGGCACATGCCCGTATTTTGTGCGCAATCAATCGTATGGCGCATCCGGCGCCATCGGCCACCAGGAGACCACCATGAAGACATTCATCACCCGGTTTCGCATCGCCACCTGTGCCGCAGTCCTGCTGGGTACGCTTCCGCTCGCCGCCAGGGCTTGCGGGCAGGAACCTTATGTGGGTGAGGTATGCACGTTCGCGTTCAGCTGGTGTCCGCAAAACTACCTGCCGGCCGATGGCCGTGCGGTGCCGGTGAACATGTACCAGGCGCTCTTCGCGGTGATCTCGACCCAGTACGGCGGCGACATGACCAATTTCAACCTGCCCGACCTGCGCGGCCGCTCGACGGTCGCGACCGGCCAGGGTCCGGGTTTCACGAATGTCGTCCTGGCGCAAAAAGTCGGCCAGCAACAGCTGACGCTGACGCCGTCGCAGGCGCCCGTCGCGCCGCACACGCACGCGGCCACGTTCGTGCCCGTCAATGGTCCGGTCGACGTGACGATCCCGGCCAGCCAGGGCACGCTCGGCGTTGCCGCCACGCTGCCCGTCGGCTCGTCGTCGAGCGGCGCCACCGCGGCGCCTGCGTCCGGCCAGAATTACCTGACCGCGGTCAGCGGGCAGGTGGGCGCGAGCGCCATCGCCGTGAAAGGGCCGTACACGTCCACCAAACCGTCGGCCGCGACCTTGCCGGCCGACGTCACGGTGACCGGCAATGCCGGCACCGCCGCCGCGACCGTCAAGGTCAACATGGTGACGGGCGGGACCGTCACCGTCCAGAACAACCCGCCAGTGGCCGCGACAGTGCCCGTCTCCACCCAGTCTCCTGGACTGGGCATGACGGTCTGCATCGCCGTCAACGGTTATTACCCCTCCCGGCCCTGAACCAAAGGCAAGCCCATGCATCAGCACACTTCTTCTTCCCACCCCGTTGCGCACGGCATTCAACCTCGTTCGGCGCGGCCCGCCAGGGAAATCGCATTCATCGACACCGCGCTCGACGACCGTGCCATCCTTGCCGCCGCGCTGCGTCGCGGCGTGACGGCCGTCGAGTTCGGCGGCGCGCAGGACGGCCTGGCGCAACTGGGCCTGTGGGCGCATGGGCAGACGGGTCATGACGCCATCCACGTCCTTTGCCACGGCGAGCCGGGCCGGTTGATCCTCGGCGGGCGCGTGCTCGACGGCGGCTAT
>CBIHRX010000429.1:0-4806 GCA_966212555.1 uncultured Massilia sp. | reverse complement strand
CTCGCGCTCGGCCATCGCGTTGAGCTTCGCCTGCAGCGCCGCGTCGCCGCCCGTGTCGCGGTCGAACGTCTGCAGCCAGCGCAGCGCGAAGGCCTTGGCGGCGTCGGCGTCCGGCGGCACCTGCGATTCGATCAGGCCGCGCGCCTGTTCGACCATTCCCTGCCACTGCGCCTGGGCGGCATCGCTGCGGATCATCGGCAGGCGCTCCAGTTCCTCCTTGGTGAAATAGCGTTCGTACACGTTCGTCATGTCCATGGTGTTCTCCAGTGTGGTGAGCCACGTGGACAGGTCCGGCGCGCTGCCTTGCACGAGTTGCGCGCGCACGCGCAGCAGCTGGTCGCGCAGGCGCTTGGCTTCCGCCATGCGCGCTTCGAGCGCTTCCAGCTGGCGGTCGACGATCGCCAGCGGCGAGCCGGCCGGACTGTCCAGCGTGAGGGCGATGTCGGCCAGGCTCAGGCCGAACGCACGCAGGGCCTGGATACGGTGCAGGCGGGCCACGTCGTCGCGGTCGTAGAGCCGGTAGCCGGCATCGGAACGCGCTTGAGGGCGAAGCAGGCCGATGCTGTCGTAGTGGTGCAGCGTGCGCACCGTCAGGTTGGCCAGCGCGGCCAGCTCTCCTACCTTCAGCATCGTTCGTCTCCGTTCTTCAGCGTGGTGCCATGGTCGGGCCTCACGTGACGTGAGGGTCAAGCGGTTTTGACTCGCGCAACGCACGCGCCTCGTGCCACAGCGTGACGAACAAGGTCATCACGACAGGACCGACGAACAGGCCGATGAGCCCCAGCGTCTCGACGCCGCCGAGGATGCCCAGCAGGACGGCGACGAACGGCAGTTGCGTCGCATTGCCGATCATCGCCGGCCGCACGAAGTGATCCGCGACGAACAGGATGATGGCGCCCCAGGCGAGGATCGCGATCGCCGCGATCGTCGCGCCCTGGTAGGCGAGCAGCGCGGCGGCGGCGCCGAAGGCGAGCGGGGCGCCGAACGGGATGATGGCGAGGATGCCCGTCGCGGCGGCCCACAGCACCGCCGACGGCAGCCCCGCGACCTGGTAGCCGATGCCCAGCAGGACGCCCTCCGCGAGGCCGACGAGCACCAGCCCGTTGACGGTGGCGCGCACGGCGACGGGCACCTTCAGCGAGAACAGCGTCCAGCGCCGCGTGCCGATCAGGTGGGCGCCGATCGCGTCCGTCTGGCGCTGCAGCGCGGCGCCGTCCTTGTAGAAGAAGAACAGGCACAGGAAGGCGAACAGCATGTCCACCAGGCGGTGCATGACGCCGCTGCCGACGCGCTTGAGGACTTCGCTCGCGGTCTGCATGCGGCCGACGGAACCGTCCTGCAGCAGGTGCGCGAGGCCGTGCGGCTGGCCGAGCGTGGCCAGCCACCAGTTGTAGATGGCGTCGCCGGCGAACGGAATGCGGTGCAGCCATGCCGGCGCCGCGAGGCCTTCCGTGTTGGCGCTGGCGACCAGCTGGGCCAGCGCGGGCGCCTGGCGCGCGGCCTGCGTGACGCCTAGCGCGAGCGGCGCGATGAACACGACGGCGACGATGACGGTGACGAGGGCCGCCGCGACGATCGTGCGATCGCCGAGCGCCGTCCGGACGCGGACGTACAGCGGCCACGTGGCGATGCACAGGATCGCGGCCCACAGCAGCGGCAGGATGAAGCGCTGCGTCACGAACAGGGCGCACAGGACGATCGCCAGCGAAAAGCCGGCACTGAGTACATCGCGTTGGTTGTCGGTCATGACGCCTCCGGTGGATGGACCATCTTACCAAAGCGACATCGCCGGGTAAGTAGTGTTGCCGATTATTAAGTGGTCAACTTAAGCGCGTATTAACACCGGCCGCTTGCCCGTGCACTCGGCGATGAGGCGGTACAATACCGGACCTTCTTTCCATCTTTTCATTAGAGAACGCCATGGCCGTCAATTCCCCCCTGCCCGTCGCCGCCGACCTGAAACCCGTCGCCGGCATCGAACTCGGTTACGCCGAAGCCGGCATCAAGAAGCCGAACCGCAAGGATGTGCTGGTGATGAAGCTCGCCGAAGGGGCGACCGTCGCCGGCGTGTTCACCAAGAACCGCTTCTGCGCGGCGCCGGTCCAGGTGAGCAAGGCGAACCTCGAGGCAGTGAAGGGTGGCGGCAAGCCGATCCGCGCGCTGGTCGTCAACACGGGCAATGCGAACGCGGGTACGGGCGAGCCGGGCCTGCAGAACGCGCAGGCCACGTGCGCCGAGGTGGCGCGCCTGCTGGGGCTCGACGCGCAGCAGGTGCTGCCGTTCTCCACCGGCGTGATCCTGGAACCGCTGCCGGTGCAAAAGATCGTCGCGGGCCTGCCGGGCGCCATCGCGAACCTGAAGGCGGACAACTGGTTCAATGCTGCTGAGGCCATCATGACGACGGACACGCAGCCGAAGGCGGCGTCGCTGACGACGGCCATCGGCGGCCACACGGTCACGATGACCGGCATCAGCAAGGGCGCCGGCATGATCAAGCCGAACATGGCGACGATGCTGGGCTACCTGGCCTTCGACGCGAAGGTCGCGCAGCCCGTGCTGGACGAACTGGTGAAGTACGCGGCCGACCGCTCGTTCAACAGCATCACGATCGACGGCGACACGTCGACCAACGACTCGTTCATCCTCGTCGCCACGGGCGCGGGCTCGCTCGTCGTCGACTCGACCGACAGCCCGGACTACATCGCGCTGCGCGACGCCGTCACCGGCATCTCGCGCCACCTGGCGCAGCAGATCATCCGCGACGGCGAAGGCGCCACCAAGTTCATCACGATCAGCGTGGAGCAGGGCCGCGACATGGACGAGTGCCGCAAGATCGCCTACGCCATCGCCCACTCGCCGCTCGTGAAGACCGCGTTCTTCGCGTCCGACCCGAACCTGGGCCGCATCCTGGCGGCCATCGGCTACGCCGGTGTCGACGACCTCGATACGTCGAAGCTGGACCTGTACCTGGACGACGTCCTCGTCGCCAAGGCCGGCGGCCGCAACCCGGACTACAAGGAAGAGGACGGCCAGCGCGTGATGAAGAAGGCCGAGATCCTCGTGCGCGTCGTGCTCGCGCGCGGCGAGGCCGACGCCACCGTGTGGACCTGCGACCTGTCGCACGACTACGTCTCCATCAACGCCGACTATCGCTCGTAACGCCTCATGAACCAGCTGGACAACTTCCTGCACCGCGCCGAAGCCCTGCTGGCACGCGTGGAGGCATTGCTGCCGCCCGCGGCGCCGCGCGATCCCGATTTCCGGCACGGTTACGCCTACCGCTGGCGCAAGCGTCCCGGCGCGGGCCACGTCAAGTACCTGCAGGCCGTCGCGCACACGGCGAGCATCCGCCTGGACGACCTGCAGCACATCGGTCCGCAGAAAGAGCAGATCGAGCAGAACACGCGCCAGTTCGTCACGAAGCGCCCCGCCAACAACGTGCTGCTGACGGGCGCGCGCGGCACCGGTAAATCGTCGCTGATCAAGGCGTGCCTGAACCAGTTCGCGCCGCAGGGCCTGCGCCTGATCGAAGTGGACAAGGCCGACCTGGCCGACCTGCCGGACATCGTCGACCTCGTCGCGGGCCGGCCCGAGCGCTTCGTGATCTTTTGCGACGACCTCAGTTTCGAAGAGGGAGAGGCGGGCTACAAGGCGCTGAAGGTGGCGCTCGACGGCAGCATCGCGGCGCAGTCGGACAACGTCCTGATCTACGCGACGTCGAACCGCCGCCACCTGATGCCGGAAAAATTCTCGGACAACGACGGCTACAAGCACGTGGCCGACGACGACCTGCACCCGGCCGAGACGGTCGAGGAAAAGATCTCGCTGTCCGAACGCTTCGGCCTGTGGCTGTCGTTCTATCCGTTCAAGCAGGACGACTACCTGGACATCGTCGGCCACTGGCTGGCGAGCTTCAGCTGCACGCCGGAGCAGATCGCGGCCGCGCGCGGCGACGCGCTGCGCTGGGCGCTGGGCCGCGGCTCGCGCTCGGGCCGCGTGGCGTGGCAGTTCGCCAAGGACTACGCGGGCAAGCTGCCGCCGGCGCCGGCACAGGAACAGGTCGATGTCTAAGCCGGTCGATGTGGCCGTGGGCGTGCTGATGCGCCCGAACGGCGACGTGCTGCTGGGCCAGCGCCCGGACGGCAAGCCGTATGCCGGCTACTGGGAATTCCCGGGCGGGAAGGTCGAGCCCGGGGAAGACATCTTCCACGCGCTGCAGCGCGAATTCGTCGAAGAGCTGGGCGTGAAGGTGATCTCGGCCGAGCCGTGGTGCTGCGTCGAACACGTGTACGAGCACGCGCACGTACGCCTGTACTTCTACATCAGCCGCGATTGGGAAGGCGAGCCGCAAAGCCTGGAAGGGCAGGCGTTCGCGTGGCAGGGGGCGTATGCCGTCAGTCCCCTGCTGCCGGCGACGATTCCGTTGCTCGAGTGGCTGGACCAGGTGCGGTACGGGGAGTAGCCACGTCATTCCCGCGGACGCGGGAATCCATACTGCGTTTCCGCAGTCGGCTACTGAAAACGCTCCGGTGTTTCCGAAGAACCGAATTCCGAGGTTCAGCATGGCTCCCCGCTTTCGCGGGGACGACGATGTTCAACCCCGGGAACGGTTACTCCTTCGAGACGGAATCGTCGTCGGCATCGCCCGGCGGCGCGCCGGGGATCGTGTACTTTTCTTCGGCCCAGGCGCCCAGGTCGATTTGCTTGCAGCGTTCGGAACAGAATGGGCGGTATTTGTTTTCCGGCGTCCATTCGACCTTCTTGCCGCAGGTGGGGCAGGATACGACGGTCATGGTGTGCTTCTAA
>CBIHRX010000428.1:0-4877 GCA_966212555.1 uncultured Massilia sp. | reverse complement strand
CCGTTGGTCATCATCACGATGCGGTCCGACAGCAGCACCGCCTCGTCCACGTCGTGCGTGACCATCACGACCGTCGACTGGGTCTGGGCGACGATGCGCAGCAGCTCGTCCTGCAGGTGGGCGCGGGTCAGCGCATCGAGGGCGCCGAACGGCTCGTCCATCAACAACACCTTCGGCTCCATCGACAGCGCGCGGGCGATGCCCACCCGCTGCTTCATGCCGCCCGAGATCTCGCTGGGCCGCTTTTGCGCCGCGTGCGTCAGGCCCACCAGCGCCAGCGCGTCGGCCGTGCGGGCACGCAACCTGTCCTTCCCTTCGCGCGCGCCGAACACGCGCTCGACGGCCAGGTAGACGTTCTCGAAACAGGTCAGCCACGGCAGCAGCGAGTGGTTCTGGAACACCACCGCGCGCTCCGGCGCCGGCCCGGCGATCTCGCGGCCGGCGCACATGAGCACGCCCTCGGTGGCGCGCGTCAGGCCCGCCAGCCGGTTGAGTAACGTCGACTTGCCGCAGCCGGAGTGGCCGATCAGCGTGATGAATTCGCCGCGCGCCACCTTTAGGTTGACGTCGGTGAGGGCGTGGAAGCGGCCCTTGCGCGTGTCGAACAGCATCTCGACCTGCTGCACTTCGATGAATTTCGGTTCGCTCATGATCCACTCTCTTCGTAAGTGACGGCGCGGGCCAGTGCGACCAGCGCCTGTTCCAGCACCAGGCCGACCACGCCGATGACGACGATGGCGATGAGGATGTGCGGCACGTTCAGGTTGTTCCACTCGTCCCATACCCAGAAGCCGATGCCCACGCCGCCCGTCAGCATCTCGGCCGCGACGATCACCAGCCACGCCGTGCCGATCGCCAGGCGCACGCCGGTCAGCATGTACGGCAGCACCGCGGGCAGCAGGATCTTGGTGAAGACCTTCCACTCCGACAGGTTCAGTACGCGCGCCACGTTCATGTAGTCCTGCGGCACGCGCTGCACGCCGACGGCCGTGTTGATGATCATCGGCCAGATCGAGCAAATGAAGATGGCCCAGATCGCGGCCGGATTCGCGGCCTTGAACACGAGCAGGCCGATCGGCAGCCAGGCCAGCGGCGAGACGGGCCGCAGCAGGCTGACGATGGGATTGCACATCCCGGCCAGGAAGCGCGAGCGGCCGATCAGGAAGCCGAGCGGGATGCCCGCCGCCGCGGCCAGGCCGAAGCCCAGCGCCACGCGCTGGAGCGACGCGAGGATGTTCCAGCCGATGCCCTGGTCGTTCGGCCCGTTGCTGTAGAACGGGTCGGCGAACAACTGGACGGCCGCCTCCCACGTGACGAAGGGCGACGGGAAGTTGCTGTTGTTCGCGGAGACGAGCTGCCACACCAGCACCAGCATGGCGAGACCCAGCACCGGCGGCAGGACTGCCAGCAACAGCGCACGGCCATTCGGCACGCGCAGCGCCAGCGTACGGCGGACTGGCACGACGGGCGCGCCCGCTGTCGAATTCACGACGGTATTCATGATGTCCTCCGATCACACCTTGATCTTGAAAGCGGCGGCATACGCGGCCGGGTTCTTCCCGTCCCACACGACGCCGTCGATGAGCTTTGCGGACCGCATCGGCGACTTCGGCACGTCCACCTTGGCCATGGCGGCCGCTTCGCGGTACAGGCCGACCTGGTTGACGCTCGACGCGACGGCGAGATAGTCCGGATCGGACTTGAGCAGGCCCCAGCGGCGGTGCTGGGTCATGAACCACATGCCGTCCGACAGGTATGGGAAGTTGACCGTGCCGTCGTTGTAGAACTTCATGTAGTTCGGATCGTCCCAGGTTTTACCGAGGCCGTTCTGGTAGCGGCCCAGGATGCGCTGGTTGATCACGTCGACGGAGGTGTTGACGTAGGATTTGTCGGCGATGGTCTCGGCCATCTTGACCTTGTTGGACAGGCTCGCGTCGATCCAGCGACTGGCGTCCAGTACCGCGGCCACGAGCGCGCGCGCCGTGTTCGGATATTTTTTCACCCACTCGAGCGAGGTACCGAGGGTCTTTTCCGGATGGTCCTTCCAGATGTCCTGCGTGGTCGCGGCGGTGATGCCGACGCCGTCGGCGATGGCGCGGTGGTTCCACGGTTCGCCCACGCAGAAGCCGTCCATGTTCCCGACTCGCATGTTCGCCACCATCTGCGGCGGCGGCACCGTGATCACCTTCGCATCCTTCATCGGATTGATGCCGTAGCTGGCGAGCCAGTAGTACAGCCACATCGCGTGGGTGCCGGTCGGGAAGGTCTGGGCGAAGCTGTACTCGCGCTTGTCCGTGCTCATCACCTTCGCCAGCGACGGACCGTCCACGGCTCTAGCATCGGCCAGCTTCTTCGACAAGCTGATGGCCTGGCCGTTCTGGTTCAGGTTCATCAGCACCGCCATGTCCTTCTTCGGACCGCCGATCCCCATCTGCACGCCGTAGATCAGGCCATACAGCACGTGGGCGGCATCCAGTTCGCCGTTGACCAGCTTGTCGCGCACGCTGGCCCAGGACGATTCCTTGCTGGGGACGATCCTGATGCCGTACTTTTTATCGAAGCCCAGCACGGACGCCATCACCACGGAGGCGCAATCGGTCAGCGGAATGAAGCCGACCTTCACGTCGGTCTTTTCGGGCTTGTCGGAACCGGCGGCGAAGACGCCACCGGAGACGAGTCCGGTGAGCGAGGCCGTGGCACCGGCGGCCAGCAGGCGGCGGCGGGTCAGATTGGTTGTATCGGTCATGTTGGTCCTTATTGACGGCAATCGAAAGAAGAGACAAACGTCGGCGGTGGAGTGGCCAGTTCCCGTGCCGTTGCAGTCAATACAGCAAGTGCCGTGCCAACGCGCCAGACGGTGCGCCGGCACCGTCGTTGTGCCGACGCACCACGAAAATCGGGGCCGCACACCGATTGCGTGCAGCGGCGCGCGTGACTGCGGCGCATGCGCGTCCGGAACCGTGCGGCGTGCGCCGGCGTGGCGCACAAGGGGACCATTCGTCACTCTCGAAGGCACGACCGTCTGAAACAGCCTCATTCAGGTGAACTTGTAACCTTGACATCGATCCTACCGTGTGACCGTCATTCTCCAAAGAATGGCAAACTCTGGCAGTTGAGTTTTACGGAGGTATCGAATGCGCGTGGTTAGCTGGAATATTCACTGGGGCTGTGGGAGGGACGGGCGCATCCGGATCCACGCAATCATCGATGTGCTGCGCAAGCTGAATCCCGACGTGATCTGCCTGCAGGAAGTGGCCGCCAACCATCCCGAACTGGAGGGCAGCGCCAGCGCGAGCCAGTTCAAGCAACTGGCCGGCGCATTCGGCGGGTACCACATGATCGAGCAGGCGCCGAGCGAAATCTACCGGAACAACCTGCCCCGCCAGTTCGGCAACATCCTGCTGTCCAAATACCGCATCACCCAGGCGCAGCGCCACATGCTGCCCTGGCCCGTCGATCCGGAACACCCGGCCGGCATGCCGCGCGGGATGATCGAAACCGTGCTGGAAGCGCCCGGCGGCAAGCTGCGCCTCATGACGACCCATCTGGAATACTTTTCTCCCGTGCAGCGCCGCGCGCAGGTGGCCCGCATCCGCGAACTGCACGAGGAAGCGTGCGCCCGCGCCGCCGTCTACCAGCCCGAGCCCGATCTCGAGCCGCCGTTCCAGCTCGGCTTCCGGCCCGGCACGGCGATCTATTGCGGCGATTTCAATTTTGGTCCGGATTCCGAAGATTATCGGGCCCTGCTGGCGCCTCCATCGGCCGGCGCGCTGGGTCTCGTCGACGCCTGGCGCGCGCACCACGGCGACATCCCGCGCGCCCCGACGGCGGGCCTGCATGGCTTCAAATGGCCGGAGAAGCCGGACTGCTACGATTATTTCTTCGTCACGGAAGACCTGGCGGGGCGCGTGTCCGACATGAGCGTGCAGTCCGAGACGTCGGCCTCGGACCACCAGCCCATCGTACTGGACCTGAACTGAGCCAGACCGGGCCGCGTCAGGCGGCCGGTTCCTCGTCCTGCTCGAGCTCTTCGTCCTGCTGCGCGATCTGGCGCAGCGCCTGCTCGAACACCTCGGGCGGCTGGCCGCCGGAAATCAGGTGGCGCTGGTTGATCACGATCGCCGGCACCGAGCGGATGCCGGCGCGCTGCCAGTAGTACTCGAGCTGGCGCACTTCGTCCGCGTACGCATTCGACGCCAGCACCTGGCGCGCGGCCTCCACGTCGAGGCCGACCTCGCCCGCCGCGCGCAGCAGCACGTCGTGCGCGCCCGGGTTCTCGCCCTGCGTGAAATACGCCTCGAACAGCTTTTCCTTCAGCGCCTGCTGGCGGCCCTGGCCTTCCGCCCAGTGCAGCAGGCGGTGCGCGTCGAAGGTGTTGTAGATGCGGCCGCGTTTGCTCATGTCGAACGTGAAGCCGACGGCCTCGCCGCGCTGGCGGATCATCTCGCGCGACTGTTCCTGCTGGGCGGGCGTGGAGCCGTATTTCTCGGTGATGTGTTCGAAGATATCCTGGCCCTCGGGCCCCATCCCGGGGTTCAGCTCGAAGGGCTGGATGTGCATGTCGACCGTAATGTCACCGCCCACCCGCTCCAGTGCCTGCTCGAGCGATTTCAGACCGATCGCGCACCACGGGCACGACACATCCGACACGAAGTCGATTCTCATTTGCTTGCTCACTTTTTCACCGCCTTCTGGTTGGTTTCACTAACGCCATGGCATATGGTGACACATCGAACGAAAGGGAGCAGCGCGCCAAACAAATTCGGCAAAAGAATGTGCTCTGACCCCGATTTGGGGTTACAGCAGATAGTGTTCGGGGTTTATTGCCAAAAACCGGGGTCTGACCCTAATGCCGCTAAGTTAAGGCCTCAGCGGCA